>NZ_JBIATN010000021.1:0-156843 GCF_042891825.1 Streptomyces sp. NPDC001852 | reverse complement strand
TCAAGGACCCGAACTACCGCTACCAGTCGGCCGACGAGATGCGCGCCGACATCGAGGCCTGCCTGGACGGCCAGCCGGTCGCGGCGACCGCCGCGATGGGCGCGGTGGGCTACGGCGGCTACCCCGACGACCAGCCGACGACGGCCCTGCGCCCGGACGCCGGCGCGGGGGCGACCAGCATGCTCCCGCCGATGAACCCGGACGACGGCGGCTACGGCTACGACGAGGGCCCCGGCCGCCGCGGCCGCCAGCAGAAGAAGTCCAACACCTCCACGATCCTCCTGGTGGTCGCGGGCATCCTGGTCCTGATCGGCGCCATCCTGATCGGGAAGTGGGTCGCCAGCAACGGCAACACCGGCAACGGCAAGGTGCCGGTACCGACGTTCGTCGGCCAGCCGCTGAGCACAGCCAGGAACATGGCCGACAATGTCGACCTGAAGGTGTCGGTCACCAGGAAGCCCTGCGACGACCAGGCCAAGGGCAACGTCTGTGCCCAGGACCCGACGCCCAAGACAGAGGTGGACAAGGGCTCCACGATCAACCTGACCGTGTCGACGGGTGCTCCCAAGGTCGCCGTGCCGAATGTCCTCGGTCAGAACTTCGACGACGCCAAGGCGACGCTCGAAGGCGATAAGTACAAGTTCGATGTCGTCCGGAAGGACGAGGTCTCGACGCAGCCGGTGGGCACGGTCATCAAGCAGAACCCCGACCTCGGTATCGAGGTTCAGAAGGGTTCCAAGATCACCCTGACCGTTGCCAAGGCGGCGGACAAGGTCACCATCCCCAACGACGTCGTCGGCAAGTCCTGCGACGACGCGAAGGCCGAGCTGACGCAGTTGGGCCTGGCTCCCAGCTCCACATGCACGGAAACCCCCACCACCAACCAGGACGACGACGGCAAGGTCTTGTCGACCAACCCGGCGGTGGGCAGCCAGGTCGACAAGAACACGCCCGTCGTCATCAACGTGGGCAAGTTCCAGGCCAGCCAACCGACTCAGGTACCGAACGTCACGACCCAGCCCCTGAAGCAGGCCCAGCAGATCCTGCAGCAGCAGGGCTTCACCCAGATCCAGGTCAACGGCCCCAACGACGACAAGGCCCGGGTCATCAGCCAGACCCCGCCCGCGGGAACCCAGGCCGACCCGAGCAACACCCAGATCGTCCTGACCACCGTCGACATCGGCGGCGGCAACGGCGGCGGCGGCTTCCTCGGCGGCAACAACGGCTGACTGACCATCCCTTCGAGCAGAGCTCCGGCACCCTGGAGGCAGAGTGCCGGAGCTCTGCTCCAGGACCGGGGCGTCGACATCATCGGGCTCACGGCCGACGGGCGACGGTTTGTCGTCCAGTGCAGCGGTTCGCGCCCTACTTCAACATCACCAGCCCCGAGATGCAGAAGTTCGTCGGGGCCGCCAAGGTTCTGTACAGCGCGGAAGTGGCGCTCTTCGTAGCGACCTGCCCCTTCACCCCTGAGGCCCTCCACATCGCCACCAAGGCAGGGATCACCGCTGTGCACCGCGGGATGCTGCAGCGGTGGAGCGCCGGGGAGCCGCTGCAGGCCTTGGAGTAGATACGGCGCGACGCAAAAGGGCCCGAAGCCGCAAAGGAAGGTTGCGGCTTCGGGCCTCCGCCATGCTAGAGGACTGAGGTCCTTCAAGGAGCTCGGTCAGCCCCCCAGCTCCGCCGGCGGCGTCCGCTTGCTGTCCACCTTCTCCACGCGGACCAGTTCGCCCCACACCACATACCGGTACTCGCTCGTGTACACCGGCGTGCACGTCGTCAGGGTGATGTAGTGGCCCGGCTTGTTCTTGCCGGACTCCTTCGGGACCTGGTCGATGACCTTGACGTTGTACTTCGAGGTCTCCGGGAGGATCGAGAAGACCTTGTAGACGTACCAGTCGTCCCGCGTCTCGAAGACGATCGGGTCGCCCTTCTTCACCTTGTCGATGTTGTGGAACTTCGCGCCGTGCCCGTCCCGGTGCGCGGCGAGGGTGAAGTTGCCGTCCTTGCCGGTCATGGGGAGCGCTGCCCTGACCGGATCCGTGTAGTAGCCGGCCACGCCGTCGTTCAGGACGTCCGTGCTCGTGCCCTTCTTGACCAGGACCACGCCGTTCTTCATGGACGGAACGTGCAGGAAGCCGATGCCGTCCTTGGTGTCCAGCGCGCCCGGAGCGGAGTCCGTCGCGTGGGCCCATTGCTGGCGGACCTTGTCGGCCTCTTTGTCCGCCTTGCGGTCCGCTATCACGTTCGTCCACCACAGGGAGTACACGACGAACAGGGCGAGCAACAGGCCGGCGGTGATGAGGAGTTCACCGAGGACGCTGACCGCCGCCGCGATCCGGCCGGGCCGGGCCCGACGTGCGTCGGACGCGTCCGTGTGTTCTTCGGTGTCGTCGGCGGTCGCTGCCACAGTTCCCTCTGCCCCTACTCGCTTCAGCCCTGCTCGCTTCAGCCCTGCTGATGCCCTACTCGATGAGCGCGTCCGGCTTGCCCTTGCTGCGCGGGCGTTCCTCGACCATCTTGCCCCAGACGACCAGCCGGTACTTGCTCGTGAACTCCGGCGTACAGGTGGTGAGGGTGATGTAGCGGCCGGGCTGGGTGAAGCCCGAGCCCCTCGGAACGGGGTCCAGCACGCTCGTGTTGGACGGCGAGGTCACCGGCAGCGTCGAGGTCACCTTGTACACGAAGTACGTGTCCTGCGTCTCGACCACGACCGCGTCCCCGGGCTTGAGCTTGTTGATGTACCGGAACGGTTCGCCGTGCGTGTTGCGGTGGGCGGCAAGAGCGAAGTTGCCGGTCTTGGCATCGGGCATCGCCGTCTTCAGCGGGGGCTCGCCGTAGTGCCCGACCATGCCCTTGTCGAGGACCTTCTCCTTGCTGACGCCCTCCGCGATCGGCGCGACCACGTCCAGCTTGGGGATGTGCAGGATGGCGAAACCCTGCCCCGGCTCGAAGACCCCCGGGTTGCGCTTGCCGCTCGCCCAGTCGTCCTGGAGCTGATGCGTTTCGCTGCCCGCCTGCGCGTGCGCACGGATGTTGGTCCACCACAGCTGATAGGTGACGAACAGCAGCATCAGCACGCCGGTGGTGATGAACACCTCACCGATCGCCCGGCTCGCGATGACGCCCGGACTCGGCTTGCGCAACCGCGCCTGCCGCCGTGCCTCCACCCGGGACAGCGGCCGACCGGGCTCCGCGTTCTCCGCCGTCTCCGCGGATGCCGCCTCCCGTCCGGCACCATGACGCCCGCCACGGCGCTTGGCGGCCTTTCTGCGGGCCGCACGGCCACCGACCCCACCGGGAGTGGCGGATGAGCCTGACGGGGCCCCAGAGGCGCCGCGGCGCCCCCTCTCCGGGCCCGGCGAAGGCTCGGGGATCCGCAGCGCCATCGTCTCGTCGTCCGGGGCGGGCCGGTACGACTGGTCGTACGACTCCTCGTACGGCTCCCCGTACGGACCCCGGGGCACCGCGCCCGCCGCGACCGAGTCCCCAAGCGCACCGGAAGCCTCGTACGACTGATCCCCGTACGAGGCATCGGTCTCGCGCTCCGGGCGCAGCGCGGTCACGCCGTGGCCCTGCCCACCACCGGGGCCAGCCCCGTCGACCTCGCCACGGCACCCTCGTCGCCGCACTCCACCAGCCAGTTGGCCAGCATCCGGTGCCCGTGCTCGGTCAGCACCGACTCGGGGTGGAACTGGACGCCCTCCACCGGAAGTTCCCGGTGCCGCAGGCCCATGATGATGCCGTCATGGGTGCGGGCGGTCACCTCCAGCTCGGCCGGGACCGTCGCCGGCTCGGCGGCCAGAGAGTGGTAGCGGGTCGCCGTGAAGGGCGAGGGCAGGCCCGCGAAGACGCCCTTGCCCTCGTGCTCCACCAGCGAGGTCTTGCCGTGCAGCAGCTCCGGCGCCCGGTCGACCACACCGCCGTACGCCACCTGCATCGACTGCATGCCCAGGCACACCCCGAACACCGGCACACCGGTGGACGCGCAGTGGCGGACCATGTCCACGCACACGCCCGCCTCCTCCGGCGTTCCCGGTCCGGGCGAGAGCAGCACCCCGTCGAACCCGTCCTGGGCATGCGCCGTCGACACCTCGTCGTTGCGCAGCACCTCGCACTCGGCACCCAGCTGATACAGGTACTGGACGAGGTTGAAGACGAAGCTGTCGTAGTTGTCGACGACGAGAATCCGCGCACTCACTGGTTGTCCACCGTCACATCGTTGAAGGGCAGCAGCGGTTCGGCCCACGGGAAGACGTACTGGAAGAGGACGTAGATCACGGCCAGGACCAGGACGAGGGAGATCAGCGCCTTCACCCACGCGTTTCCCGGCAGATGCCGCCAGATCCAGCCGTACATGCCGTTCCTTCCGTATCCCCACGGCACCTGACTCACGCCGTACGCCACCAGACTAACGGCGCAGAGCCCTCGGTTCTCCTGCCTCCACAGACTGTGTGGAGTCCAGGTGCGCCCAGACGATCAGCCGGTGACTGTGCCCCCATTCCGGATCGCACGTCGTCAGCGTCAGATACCGGCCCGGACGCGCATACCCCGACTTACGTGGCACAGGGTCGATCACCTCAACGTCCGTCGGCACCGTTTTGTAGGGCCCTTTGTCGATCCGATACGTGAACCAGGTCGTCCCGTCGGTGAGGACGACGGCGTCCCCGGCCCGCAGCTTCGGGAAGTCCAGGAACGGGTCGCCGTAGGTGCGCCGGTGACCGGCGACCGCGAAGTTGCCCACCTGGCCGAGCTGCGCGGTCCCCTGGTAGTGGGCGAGCCCCTTCGCCAGCACGTCCCGGCCGGTGCCTTCCAGGACCGGCTTGTTCCACGTGAAACCGAGCCGCGGGATGTACATGATCGCGAAGGCCTTGCCGTAGTGGTACGGCTCCGGTTTCGTCACGGAGACCGTCTGCTCGCCCGGGACCGACGTCCGCCCGCCGGACGACGCCGTCGGCTGCAGCCTCCCCTTCGACCACTGCCGGTGCAGCTGGTCGATCTGGTCGTTCATGGCGCCGTCGGCCCGCACACCCGTCCAGAACAGCACATAGGCGACGAAGAGCACGATCAGAGTACCGACGGTGATGCACAGCTCGCTGACGGTCCGGACGATCACGCGCACCGGCGCCTCCGTGACGGATGGCTGGCTACTGCACGGGCTTCGCGTAGTGCAGATCCACTGTGCCCGAGTAGCCCGGAAGAGTCACCGTCCCGTCGTCGGTCACTTTCCAGCCGAGACCGTAGACGTTGACGTACACCATGTACGTCTGGATCGCCTTGCTCGCCGCGAGTGCCTGCTGCAGCTTGTCCGGATCACCGACCGCCGTGATCTGGTACGGCGGTGAGTAGACCCGGCCCTGGAGGATCAGCGTGTTGCCGACGCAGCGCACCGCGCTGGTGGAGATCAGGCGCTGGTCCATGACCTTGATGCCCTGGGCGCCGCCCTGCCACAGCGCGTTCACCACGGCCTGCAGGTCCTGCTGGTGGATGACCAGGTAGTCGGGCTGCGGCTCGGGATAGCCGGGAAGCTTGGCGGTGGCGTTGGGCGGGGCGTCGTTGAGGGTGACGGTGATGGCGTGGCCGGTGAGCTTCCGGGTGCCGGCGCTCTTCTCCAGCCCGCTGAGCCTGCGGTCCTGCGCCTTGCTGCTGCCGTCGTCGCTCTCGGCGAGGGACTCCACGCTCCCGCGCAGCGCCGCGTTGGACTCGTCCAGCCCCTTGTTCTTGCGGCTGCGCTGCTGGATCAGGTCGGACAGTTTCAGCAGGGAGCCGTCCTGGCGGATGTCGGTGCCCTTGGCCGTGTTGAAGCTGGTGAAGAAGATCAGTCCCGCGAGGGCGAAGACGGCCGCCGTGAGGATCCGCGCGGGGCGGACACGCAGGCTGCGGCCAGGGCCGGAGCCCGTTGATTGTGTCCCGGGGGAGTCGGCAGAATTGCTCAACGTACCCTTATCTCCTTCGGCGCCACGGAAGCACTACGCTAACGGACGCCCGGGGGAGCACACAGGGTCGCCATGTTGGCCGCCTGTACGCTGCCCCGAGCCCCGAACCGGTTACCTGCGCGGCCACGCAGCGCATCGACAGGAGAGACCCTCGTGCCGAAGTCACGTATCCGCAAGAAGGCCGACTACACGCCGCCGCCGGCGAAGCAGGCGCAGGCGATCAAGCTGAACAGCCGCGGCTGGGTCGCGCCTGTCATGCTGGCCATGTTCATCATCGGCCTGGCCTGGATCGTCGTCTTCTATGTGACCGACGGTTCGCTGCCCATCAATGCGCTGGACAACTGGAACATCGTGGTCGGCTTCGGCTTCATCGCCGCCGGCTTCGCCGTCTCCACGCAGTGGAAGTAGCTCTGCCCACGGCTGTCCGCTGAGTTATCCACAGGCCAGGGACGCTGTCCACAACTGTCCACAGTCTCCCTGGGGAAAAGAAACTACGATCTGTGGATAACCCACCGGGCATTGACGCCGGTGTGACTGGCCTACCGGCCCCCACACATCTGTTCGCCCCCTGTCCGACCTGCGGAAACGCAGAAGAGCGACAGGGGGCACAGCTGTGCCCGTACACCATGCACAAGATCCGACACGCCCTGTGGACAACGGTTCGGTATCAGGTGAGCTGAGCGGTCCTGACCAGCGTGAGCACCACTACGACGGCGAGTATGACGGCACAGGCGCCGTACTGGACCAGCGTCCGCTTCTCGCGCGGGGCGTGGATCATCGCGTAGCCGACGGCGACGCCGGCGACGAGGCCGCCGATGTGCGCCTGCCAGGCGATGTGGAAGCCCGGCATGAAGGTGATGATCAGGTTGATCACCAGCAGGGCGATGAGGGGGCGCAGGTCGTAGTTGAGCCGGCGCATCAGCACGCCGGTCGCGCCGAAGAGACCGAAGATCGCTCCCGAGGCGCCGAGGGAAGGCTGGAGCGGGTCGGCGAGCAGGTAGGTGAGGGCGCTGCCGGCCAGGCCCGAGACGAAGTACAGCGTGAGGTAGCGGGCGCGGCCGAGCGCCGCTTCCAGGGGGCCGCCGATCCACCACAGGCTGAGCATGTTGAACAGGATGTGGGTGTAGCTGGTGGGTGAGTGCAGGAACATGGCGGTCAGCAGGCGGTAGTACTGCCCCCCGGCGATGCCCTCGACCGGGCCGAACTGGGAGAACTGGACTCGGCCGACCAGTTCGAAGTGGTCGGTGAAGCTGTAGCCCACGGCCAGCTGCACCAGGTACACGGCGAGGTTGATGCCGATCAGTACCTTGGTGAGCAGCCGCGGGTCGGCCGTGACCGGGCCGCCGGCGACCGTGCGGGGCCGGGACGCCGTAGGTGCGTGTCCGGTGCCGCTGCCGCCGCGCACGCATTCGGGGCACTGGAAGCCGACCGAGGCGCTGACCATGCACTCGGGGCAGATGGGGCGCTCGCAGCGGGTGCAGCGCACACCGGTCTCACGGTCCGGGTGCCGGTAGCACACGGGCACGCGGTGGGCGGCGTTCTGCGTGCTGCCTTCGGCGTGGTCCATCGGTTCCCCTTGTTACTCGTGGGACTGCCCCCCGGCAATGCCCCGCCCCGCTCATCCTTGGTACGGACGAGCGGGGCGTTTGGTTCCCGGCGGGACGTTCCGGTGTGTCGCTGTGAGGCGTTCCGGTGTTTTCCTGCGGGGTGGTCCGGGGAGCGGTGGGCTCAGCCCTCGCGCTTCTCGACGACGACCGACTCGATGACGACGTCGTTGACCGGGCGGTCGTTGCGGCCGGTGGGAACGGCGGCGATGGCGTCGACCACCTTCTGGCTGGCCGGGTCGGTGACCTCGCCGAAGATGGTGTGCTTGCGGTTCAGCCACGTCGTCGGGGCGACGGTGATGAAGAACTGCGAGCCGTTGGTGCCCGGGCCGGCGTTGGCCATGGCCAGCAGGTACGGCTTGTTGAAGGACAGGTCCGGGTGGAACTCGTCCCCGAACTTGTAGCCGGGGCCGCCGATGCCGCTGCCCAGCGGGTCGCCGCCCTGGATCATGAAGCCGCTGATGACACGGTGGAAGATCGTGCCGTTGTAGAGCGGGTTCTTGCTCTTCTCGCCCGTGCCGGGGTGGGTCCACTCGCGCTCGCCCTGCGCCAGCTCGACGAAGTTCTTGACCGTGTCCGGCGCGTGGTTCGGGAAAAGCTGGACCACGATGTCGCCGTGGTTGGTCTTCAGGGTGGCGTAAAGCTGCTCGGCCACGATCTGCCTTCCGTTGTCTTCCTGTGACTCCCCGATCCTCGCATGGTCGGGCTCGTACGTCGCCCGGCAGCCACGAGTTCCGCCCGGAAGGCAGCGCTCGGCGGCGATTCGTGGCAGTGTCGACGGCAGGATCCGGTTGCCCGGTATTCACCCGGAATCGCGCCGAAGAGAGTAATGGGCACCCATATGCCCGCCCTCGCATGCCGCGCGGACCGTTGGCAGGCATGATCCGTAAAAGGGTGGAAAGTCGAAATACCGTACGCCACCGAGGAGGAGGAACCCGTGACCCGCATCGACAGCGTGCGCGCCGCGACCAGCTCGGCGAAGGACAGCGTGCTGCACGCCGCGGAAGTGGTGGCGCCCTACGCCGACACGGCCAAGGAGCGTGCCGCGCTCTACGCGCAGGAGGCACGCGTACGGCTGGCGCCCGTGGTGTCGCAGGCCGCCGAACAGGCCCGCGTGCAGTACGACGCCCGGCTCGCCCCGCGTCTGGAGCAGGCTCGTGCGCATGTGCCGCCGAAGGTGGACCTGGCGGCGCAGGAGACCGCCGTCCGTGCCCGTAAGGCTGCCCGGCAGGCCGCCGAATACTCGCGTCAGGCCGCCGAGTACTCGCGTCCGAGGATCGAGCAGGCCGTGGCCGCGACCGCTCCGGTCCGGGAGGAGGCCGCCGCGCGCGGTGCTGCCGCCCTGGCCGCTTTGCGTGGTCAGGTCTCGGCGGAGGACATCCAGAAGCTGGCCCGTCGGAACAAGCGTCGGTGCAGGGCCGGCCGGGCCGCGAAGACGCTGGCGCTGCTGACCGTGCTGGCCGGTGGTGCCTTCGCGGCCTGGAAGTGGTGGGACAAGCAGGCCAACCCCGACTGGCTGGTCGAGCCGCCGGCCGCGACGGAGGTACCGGAGTCGGGCGGCCGGCTCAGCTCGGTGGACGGCAGCGACGCGTCGGCCCTGGATCCCGAGGTCCAGGCGAAGCAGGCGGAGGAGGACGCCGCAGATCAGGACGACCAGTAGCAGGCCGTCCGGAGCACCGGACACGGTCACGTACCGCCGGTCGTCATATGGGCCGTGGGCAGGGCGAGTTGACGCTCGCTGCCCGCGGCCCGTTTCACGTGAAACCGCCGTCCGCTCGTCGGCGAAGCCCCGTGGCCCGAACCGGTGTCCTCGACGACAGCCGACCGGGGCCATCACACGTCGGGCGACAGGTCCACTTCGCCGCGTCACCGCACCCGGACTATGAACACCGGCAGCTTCCTGCGCATGAAAATCGCCTCCCGAATCTGCGTTTCCGCAGGTCGGGAGGCGTTTGGGGGTGGAGCCTAGGGGAGTCGAACCCCTGACATCCGCCATGCAAAGACGGCGCTCTACCAACTGAGCTAAGGCCCCGGGAAGCAGCATCCTGCCGGAAAAGTCGCGTTCCGGTGGGCGCCGCAGACCAGAGTACCGGGTCACCCCCGGTATCCCGCAAAAAGATTGGGGGTCCCCGCGAATGACCACGCTCCGTAAGATGCTCGACGTGGTTCGCTACAGCGAACCGCGCGGTTTTTAGGGGAAAGCGATGGGGAGACGCAATGGACGCCGCACAGCAGGAAGCCACCGCCAGAGCGCGGGAGCTGCAGCGGAACTGGTACGGGGAGCCGTTGGGGGCGCTCTTCCGTAAGCTCATCGACGATCTCGGGCTCAACCAGGCCCGTCTCGCGGCGGTCCTGGGGCTGTCCGCTCCGATGCTCTCGCAGCTGATGAGCGGCCAGCGCGCGAAGATCGGCAATCCTGCTGTGGTGCAGCGGGTGCAGCTGCTGCAGGAGCTGGCGGCGCAGGTCGCGGACGGCAGTGTGAGCGCCGCCGAGGCGACCGAGCGCATGGACGAGATCAAGAAGTCTCAGGGGGGCTCTGTGCTCAACAACACCACCCAGACCACGAGCGGTTCGGGGGCGCCGACGGTCAAGCGGGTGGTCCGCGAGATCCAGTCGTTGCTGCGCTCGGTGGCCGCCGCGGGCGACATCATCGACGCCGCGGACAGCCTCGCGCCGAGCCATCCCGAGCTGGCGGAGTTCCTCCGCGTCTACGGCGCCGGCCGGACGTCCGACGCCGTCGCGCACTACCAGTCCCACCAGAACTAGGACCACGGCCCGGTCAGCGGAGGGGGGTCCGGGGCCGGGCCGGGGCCGAGTCCGGTGAGGGGGCGAGGGGGCGCGGGATGCCGGTCCTCGGGGGTGGACCGGTCCCGGAGCGTGGGCGGGGTGGAGTCGCTCGTCGCGGGAGAGTCGGTATGAACCGGGGGAGCGGGGAAACGAGGGGGCAGGGGGGACCGGCGCGGGTTCCGGGGGAGGAGCGATGGGCTGCCATGGGTGAGGTGTTCGCCGGCCGGTACGAGCTGGCCGACCCGATCGGACGCGGGGGCGTGGGCGCGGTATGGCGTGCCTGGGACCATCGCCGACGGCGCTATGTGGCGGCCAAGGTGCTCCAGCAGCGTGACGCCCACTCGCTGCTGCGTTTCGTGCGGGAGCAGGCCCTGCGGATCGACCACCCCCATGTCCTCGCCCCGGCCAGCTGGGCGGCCGACGACGACAAGGTGCTCTTCACCATGGACCTGGTGGCCGGCGGCTCCCTGGTCCACCTCGTCGGCGACTACGGCCCGCTGCCTCCGGCGTTCGTGTGCACCCTGCTCGACCAGCTCCTGTCCGGTCTCGCCGCCGTGCATGCCGAGGACGTCATCCACCGGGACATCAAGCCCGCCAACGTCCTCCTCGAGGCGACCGGGACCGGGCGGCCACGGCTGCGGCTGTCCGACTTCGGCATCGCCATGCGGCTCGGCGAGCCCCGCCTGACGGAGACCAACCTCGTGGTCGGCACGCCCGGCTACCTCGCCCCCGAGCAGATGCTCGGTTCCGAACCCGACTTTCCCGCCGACCTGTTCGCCGTGGGCCTGGTCGCGCTGTATCTGCTCGAAGGCGCCAAGCCCGACGCCAAGGCGCTCGTGCAGTACTTCTTGGAGAACGGGACGCCCGGACCGCCCAAGGGCATCCCGGAACCGCTGTGGCAGGTCGTGGCCACCCTCCTCCAGCCCGACCCGGCCGCGCGTTTCCGCACCGCCACGGGTGCGCGCAAGGCGCTCGCGTCGGCGGCGGAACTCCTCCCGGAGCCCGAACCCGATGACGAGCTGATCGAGATATTCGACCAACTCGGCCCGCTTCCATCTGGGTTCGGCCCCGACGGCCCCCTCAAGAAGGCCTCCGGAGTCGCTCTGGAACCGGCCGGGGACACGGATGCCGACGCGGGCACCGGTTCGCTCTCGGACACCGGCAGTTTCCGTCTGCCGCCGCCCCAGGACCCCTCGGCCTCCGCCCCTGCCGACGAGCAGGACCGGTACGGCACACCGCGGGTACCCCAGGCCGTGGACCCCTCCCCGTACCCCCCGCCCGTCCAGCAGCTCCCCACCCCCTCCCATCCTTCCCGCCCCTCTCGACTCCCCCTCCACGAGCCGTACACCGGCTCCCAGAGCGACAGCCCGCACACTCCCCAAGTTCCGCGCACTCCCCAGGCCCTGCACACTCCCCGAACTCCGCACACCCCCTGGAGCTCCGTGCCCTCCCCCGGCACGATGGCGGGGCATCGTGCCGATGCCTCTACTGCTTCGTACACCGCTCAGGACGCGCAGGTTCCCCTTCCCGCTCGGCCGATCGCGCCCGTGCCCGGGCACGGGCGCGGGCGCGGTGGGCGCCGGGCCAGGCGGAATCGGCGGCCCGGGCCACCGGCCCAGGTCGCGATCCCGATCCTGCTGCTGGCACTGGCCTGCTATGCCGTGGGCTTCTGGGCGTTGACCCGCGTCTGAACTCCCTGAACCCCCTGAGCCCGCTGGGTCCGCCGCGCGGTCACCGTCCAGCCGGCGAGCACCAGCAGCAGCACCGTGCCCAGGCCGATCCCGCCGATCGCGACCAGCCTCATCAGGGGGTCGTCCCCGCCGGCGGAGGTCCCGGTGAGCGCGGCGTCCCGGTCCTGCTCCGTGACCGTGAACACCTCCCCCGGCACGGGTCGCCCGGCGTACTCCGGTCCGGCGTGCGCCCGCCCGGCCACCCGGACCCTCAGGGTCACCCGGAAGGGCCCCCGCCCGAACGGGCCGGCCATCTGCTCGCTGAGATGCAGCACCAGGTAGTAGTCGCCGGCGAAGCGGACGGAGGTCACCCCGGCCGGAACGGCGTAGCGGTTGGCGTACTCCACCGGCGGGAGCGGGTCGAGCACGGCGGGCTTCGGCGTGCCGGTGTAGCCGAGGGCGGTGTCCTCGACGTAGCCGCGGACGGGGTTGTAGAGGGAGAGGTTCAGGGCACCGCCGACATAGCCGTGACCGGCTGCGCCGCCCAGGTCGGCGGAGGCGTGGAGCTGTCGGCCCCAGTCGACCGGCACCTTGTAGAACCGCGTCTCGCCGGGTACGAGGGACGTCTGCCAGACCCCTTGGCCCAGCGGGCTCGCGGAGGCGAACCCGGCGCCGCCGGGCCGGTCGCGGGGCTCGCCGGTGAGCGGCTCGGGGGTGGCGGAGTCCCAGGCCTGCGGGGCGGAGGTGGCCCCGGCCCGCGCAGTACGCGGTTCGGTGACGGGCGCGATCTCCAGGTCCCAGCGCGGTGCCGGGGCGGCCGTACCGGAGCCCTGGTCGTCGAGGCGTCGGACGACCACGTAGTACGTCCCCCGGCCCTGGCACAGTGCCTTGCCGGTCTCCCGCTGCCCCAGCGCGGTGACCGGGCGCGGGCTGAGCCCGGCGCCGAAGCGGGCGCCCGCGAAGGAGCAGGGCGTTCCGGTGGCGTCCTGGACCGACACGCTGATGCCGTCGGTGGCGGAGACGGTGGCGTTCGCCGGGGGTACGGCGGTGACGGGGACGTAGGCCGTGTCGCCGGCCTCGAGTTCGAGGCGGTAGTAGAGCGTGCCGTTCCTCGGGAGGGTGCTGCGGTAGGTGCGGCCCGCGTCCAGCCGTGGGGCCGTCGCGGCCTCGGTCGCGCCCGCGACGGTTCGGGCGCCGGGCGCGAAGGTGTACGGCTGCGGCGACCCGTTCTCGGCGGTCGCGTTCCCGTACGCGGCCGCCGTACCGCCCGGCAGGACGAGCAGCGCGCACAGCCCGGTCAGCAGGGCCGTCCGCAGGGCGCCGGTGACCGCTCGGCGCCTGTGGCGCCGCCACCACGCCGTGTGCCGCCCTCGCTCCCGCACGTGCCGCCCTCCCCAGTCGTACACGTGCCGCCCTCCCCAGTCGTACACGTGCCGCCCTCCCCAGTCGTGCCGGACCGGGCTCCATCCTGCCCCGTACGGCCGTGCGCCATCCGGGCAACGCGGACGGCCGTCCGAAACGCCCGGCAACGCCCGGTGGGGAGTGGCCCGCGTGTACAGCACCCCGCGAGCCCCCGCAACACACGGACGGGACCGCGGGCAACACAAAGCCCCGACCGCGAAGGGCGGTCGGGGCCTGTTTCAGATTCTGGTATCGGCACTCACGAACCCGTGGGCACGGAGTCAGTCGCCTCCGTCCACAGATCCTGCTCGGCGCGATCCGCCTGGATCTGGCGGTACACGAGGAGCCCGCCGATGGCGGCCAGTGCGACCAGGAGCAGCTTCTTCACCGCGCGACCTCGTCTTTCCTTGACGTAGGGGACCTCTGGCGCCCGACTATACACACCGACCGATATCGATCGGTGATCTGCGTCGGGCCCCAACTCCCGCCTCCGGCAGCGCAATAGGCCAGGTCGGACGCCATTCCGATCGGAGGGTGATCACACCTCCACGGACGGTTACTTTGCTCCCCCTTCGCTCACCCTCACCAGGTTTTGGGGTTTTCCGGCCCTCTTGCGGCCATCCGGGTGGTGTTCATCGGAACATCGACGCGCCACGGGCGTCGGTCCACCACTTCGCGAGCCGCATACACATCATGAACAAAGTACGCAAATCGCCCAACCCGAAAGTGAGGGGCCATGACCCAGAACAAGGTCATGAACCTGTGGACCGCCATCGTCACCGCCTTCCTCGCGCTGTGCACCGCGCTCGGACTCGTCACCACCACGACCGCCACGACCGCGGCGGCCGCACCCAGGAACGAGGGCCCGAGCACCGGCACAGCGCACCGGACCATCCCGACGGTCCCGACGATCCCGGCGCCACGTCACTGGTCACGATCCCATGCCAGTGCCCTGCCCCCCACGATGAAGCAGCGCATCCGGGCCGAGGCCCACGGAAAGTCCCCCAGTTGC
Source organism: Streptomyces sp. NPDC001852 (assembly GCF_042891825.1). Taxonomy (NCBI): domain Bacteria; kingdom Bacillati; phylum Actinomycetota; class Actinomycetes; order Kitasatosporales; family Streptomycetaceae; genus Streptomyces; species Streptomyces sp. NPDC001852. The sequence continues at coordinate 142,433 of NZ_JBIATN010000021.1, read as the reverse complement.
CGGCACCGCCCCCTCACCGAAACCCAGACGGACGGCGCGACCACCCCCGAAGGACCCTCGACGGCCAGGCTCGACTGCTGAGCCCCGTCCCCACGCAGTACCGCAACGTCTCGACAACACGGCGACTTGCGTACGCAACAGTCGACACGGAAGACCCCCGGCCGGGTACGGCCGGGGGTCTCGCGCTTTCTCACCTGGAACCATGACCGGCGGACCGATCACGCGTCCAACGATCCCGGAACATGCGTCCAACGATCCCGGAAAGGTGGTGAGCGCTGCCGTGACCCGGCTCGTCACCGTTGTCACCGCTGTCCACGGCCCGTCCGCACGCTTCCTGCCCGACGCCTACGCGTCCCTGTGCGAGCAGCGGCTTCCCGGCGACTGGCAGTGGGAGTGGGTGATCCAGCAGGACGGTACGACGGACGAGGTCCGCCCGTACGTCCCGGACGACACCCGCGTGAAGTTCGGCCAGGGCCGGCCGGGCGGGCCCGGAGTCGCCCGCACCATCGCGCTGGCCCGCGCCGGGGGCGCGTATGTGAAGGTCCTGGACGCCGACGACCTGCTCACGCCGGGCGCGCTGGCCCGCGACGTGGCCGCGCTGGAGGAGCACCGCAGCGTGGGCTGGACGACATCCCGGGCCCTCGACCTGCTGCCGGACGGCTCGACGGTGGGCTTCCCGGGCGATCCGGACGACGGCCCGCTCGAACGCGGTGTCGTGCTCGATCACTGGAAGCGGAACGACTTCCGCGCACCGGTCCATCCGGCGACCCTGTGCGTCCGGCGCGAGCTGCTCATCGCGCTCGGCGGCTGGATGGCCCTGCCCGCGTCCGAGGACACGGGCCTGCTGCTGGCGCTGGACGCGGTGAGCCGCGGCTGGTTCTCGGCGGAGGCCGGCCTGCTGTACCGCAAGTGGGAGGGCCAGGTCACGGGCCAGGCGTCCCATGTCGACCCCGTCGAGCGCACGGCCCGGATGGCGATCGCCGAGGCCCGCGCCCGCGCCTTGGCAGACTTCAGGTGGTCCTATCCCGCCGGGCCCGCCGGCACGTCGCCCACCACATGAGCCACTCCATGCGTGCGCGCCGCCTGCCTACTCGGTGAGCACGATCGCCTGCGAGGGGCACTTCTCGGCCGCCTCCTGGACCTGCGGGTCGTCGGCGGTCCCCTCCCGGCCGGGCCGTACGACGCCGTAGCCGTCCTCGAACGCGAACACGGCCGGCGCCCGGTGCGCACACTCGGCAGAGCCGTAGCACAGGGAGCGGTCGACGGAGACCTTCATGCGTCCTCCAGTCCTGGACGGTGGCTTCCTGGACGTCACTGCCCGGCGAACCGCCCGCCGAACCAGCCCTGTTCGCGCCACCGCCCGCCGAACCGATCCCATTCCCGCCATCGCCCTGCTCGCGCTACCGCCCCCCACCCGCGGCCGAGAGCCAGTGGGCCACCCGACGGACCGTGGGCTCGTCGAGCAGGTCGGCCATCGTCCGCACCGCCTCGCCGTCCTCGGCGCTCAGGTCGTACAGGCCTGCCTTGCTCAGGCCGGCCATGAGCACCTGGTGCCGGCGGTCCGTCATGCGTTCCGCGAGCTTGGCCGGTTCGCCGGCGCCGGGCGCGGGCCGGTCGGCCGAGGTGGCCGGGGCGGGAGCGGAGGCCCTGCCGGCCGGGGCGTCGAAGAGGTGCCAGGCGCCGTCCTTGGGCCCCCACAAGGCGACCGTCACCTCCTCTCCGCGCGCCCGCACGGTCTGGGTCATGTCGCCGACGGCGTACAGCACGGGAGCCCGCTCGGGGGACTCGGCGCCCACCGTCCAGGAGTCCTGTGCGGGCTGGTGGAACATCGCGACCCAGCGCGGAAGACCGGGCGGTCGCGGGCACGGGGGACGTTGCATGACACTCACCCCTTCGGGAACGGGACGCTCACCTTCGGGAACAGTCGCCGACGGGAGACCATATCTGACACCCCGTCAGATATCCAGGCCGCCTGGAACAGGCTCGCGCCCCCGTCGGCCATACCGCCCTGCGCTGCGCCCGCCGGTCCAGTCGCTCACCGTGCCCGCCACCGACCCCGGACGCCTGCCGCGCCCGCAACGCCGCCGCCACCGCGGCACTGGCACACCATGTGAGCGGTGTTTCACGTGAAACGTCACCGGATCCACCCATTGCCCCGGCCCGTCCGGCACCGGTCCCTCCCCTCGTGGGGACCGGTGCCGGACGGTGCGAGGTGTCGACCTGTGCCGCGTCGGCTCGGCACGGTCGAAAAAGGGAGCCGATTCAGAGGGCTGACCTTCGATCGAAGTTGGCCGAGATCCTTCGATGCTCAGGGCTGTCTGTCCGAGCACGGGGCCGTGGCCTGTTCGGACGGTGTGTGACGGGTCCGCTACCGGGTCCGGATCCTGCCATCTGTTGCCCACGGCGAGGAGACCGTGGCCTCCGGTCCGCTGCTTATCCGCAGGTCAGCCGTATAGGGTGGGTTTTCCGGTCCGGACATCCAGATGCGGGGGGGAAGTAAGGGGTGGGACCTTGAGTTCCGACTCAGGGGCACGCACAGCTTTCGCCGAGCGCCTTGCGCTGCTGTACAAGGAGGCTGGAAACCCTCCCCTCAAGAGCGTCGCCGAGGCGGTCGTACGGCTACAGCGGGTCGACGAGCGCGGGCGGCCCGTACGGGTATCCGCGCAGCGGATCAGCGACTGGCGCCGGGCCAGGAACGTGCCGGCCCAGTTCACCGCCCTCGCGGCGGTGCTGCACATCCTGATCCCGGAGGCACGGCGGCTGCGGCCCGCTCCGGTCTCCACGGGCCTGTACGACCTCGCACACTGGCAACGGCTGTGGGAACGCGCGCTGGCCGACCCGGTGGGCGACCGGCCCCCGCCGCCCGCCGAGGAGAGCCGGCAATCTCCCGCCCAGACCCCGCCCGTCACCGGGGGCGTCTGCCCCTACCGGGGGCTCGCCCCCTACCGGCAGGAGGACGCCCGGTGGTTCTTCGGCCGCGAACGGAGCACGAGCGCGCTCATCACCCAGCTCCGCGCCGCCGAGCAGACCGGCGGCCTGGTGATGCTGGTCGGCGCCTCGGGAGCGGGGAAGTCCTCCCTGCTGAACGCCGGCCTCGTCCCCGCCGTACGTGGCGGCGCGCTGCGTGACGGGCCCGGCACCGGCAGACCGCACACGAGCGCCGCACCTCAGGCTCCCGAGGAAGCCGCCGCCGACTGCGTCCTGCACCTCGTCCCCGGTGCCGACCCCCTCGGCGAGCTGGTTCGCCGCATCCCGGATCTCAGCACTGTCGCCGCCGCCGCGCGCCGGGCCGAACAGGAGGCCACGGAGGATCCGGCGGTTCCCGGCTCCGACTCCCCCGGAGTGGCCCGAGCGGCCCGCGAGGCCGTGTCGGCGTGGGCCCGCCGCGAGACGGCCGACCGGTGCCGCCCGGTCGTCGTCGTGGACCAGTTCGAGGAAGCCTTCACCCTCTGCTCCGACGAAGCGGACCGGCGTACGTTCATCCAGCTCCTGCACGCCGCCTGCACCCCGCCCGCCGGCTCCGGCGAGCCCGCCCCGGTGCTCGTCGTCCTCGGCATCCGCGCCGACTTCTACGAGCAGTGCCTCGGCTACCCCGAACTGGCCGACGCCCTCCAGCACCGGCACATGGTGCTCGGTCCGCTGACCAGCACCGAACTGCGGGACGCGGTGACCGGTCCGGCCAAGGCGGTGGGTCTGGAGCTGGAACCGGGGCTCGCCGAGCTGATCGTCCGCGAGGTCAGCGCCGACGGACCGCGCGGGGCACACGACGCGGGTGTGCTCCCGCTGCTCTCGCACGCCCTGCTCGCCACCTGGCAGCGCCGCAAGGCCGGACGGCTGACACTGGCCGGCTATCGCGCGGCGGGCGGGATCCAGGGGGCGGTCGCGGCGACCGCCGAGCGCGCCTGGTCGGGGCTGGATCCCGCGGCCCGTACGGCAGCCCGGCTGCTCCTGCTGCGCCTGGTCCGGCTGGGCGAGGACACCCAGGCCACACGGCGGCGCGGCACCCGGCGACAGCTCGCGGAGGAGTCGGCGGACCCCGGCAAGACGGAGGAGTCCCTGGAGGCCCTCGTACGGGCCCGGCTGGTGACACTGGACGCGGACACCGTGGAGATCACCCATGAGGCGCTGCTGCACGCCTGGCCCCGGCTGCGGCACTGGATCGACGACGACCGGGGCGACCAGCTGCTGCGCCAACGGCTGGAGGAAGACGGCCGGGCCTGGGAGGACTCGGACCGGGACAGCTCGCTGCTCTACCGGGGCTCCCGGCTGGAGCAGGCGCGCACCTGGGCACGGTCGGCCGGGGACACGTATCTGACCCGCAGCGCGGTGGAGTTCCTGGCCGCCGCGGTACGGCTGCGCAAGCGCACGGTGTGGCTCAGCCGGGCCGCGGTGTCGGCGCTGGTCGTGCTGGCCCTGGTCGCGGGCGGCTCGGCGGTGATCGCCTGGCAGCAGCGGGACGACGCCGTCTTTGAGCAGGTGCTCGCCGAGGCCGACCGGGTCCAGCGCACGGATCCGTCCCTGGCCGCCCAGCTCGACCTGGTCGCCCACCATCTGCGCCCGGACGACGAGGGCACGGACAGCCGACTGCTCTCGATCGTGAACACGCCGCTGGCCACCCCCCTGTCCGGCCACACCGGTGCCGTCTACCTCACGTCCTTCAGCCCCGACGGCAGAACACTGGCCACCGCCAGCTACGACCGGACCGTGCGGCTGTGGAACGTGGCCGACCCACGCCGGCCCAAGCCGCTCGGCACACCTCTCACGGGCCACACCAGCTGGGTGAGCAGCGCCGTCTTCAGCCCGGACGGACACACCCTCGCCAGCGCCGGCGACGACGGGACGATCCGGCTGTGGGACGTCACCGACCCCGCCCACCCGAAGCCGCTCGGCACGCCGCTCGCCGGCCACCGGGGCACGATCTACCTGATCGCCTTCAGCCCCGACGGACGCACCCTGGCCTCGGCCGGCGAGGATCACACGGTACGTCTGTGGAACGTGGCCGACCCGCGCCGCCCGAGTGCCCTCGGCGCCCTGCGCGGGCACAGCGCCGCGGTGCGCGGCCTCGCGTTCAGCCCCGACGGGCGCACCCTCGCGGCGGGCGGTGACGACGACACGATCCTGCTGTGGAACACGGCCGACCCGCGCCGTCCGAAGCCGTACCGCACCGCGCTGAAGGGCCACACGGACCTCGTGCACTCGGTGGCGTTCAGCCCGGACGGGCACACCCTCGCCTCCGGCAGCGCGGACGACACGATCCGGCTGTGGAACGTCACCGACCCCGCCCACCCGTCCGCGCTCGGCTCACCGCTGGCCGGGCACACCGGTCCGATCTGGTCGGTGGCGTTCAGCCCGGACGGCAGCAGGCTCGCCGCCGCGAGCGCGGACAGCACGGCGAGCCTGTGGAACGTCAGCGACCCCTCGTCCCCGTCGCAGGTCGGGGAGCCGCTCGCGGGCAGCAGCGGGGAGATGTACGCCCTGGGGTTCAGCCCCGACGGGCGGACCCTGGCCACCGGCAGCGGCGACAGCAAGGTGCGTCTGTGGTCGCTGCCCACCTCGGACATCGTCGGCCGCACCGGCGCGTTCCGGCCGGACGGACGGGTGCTGGGCACGGCGGCGCGGGACGGCAGGCTCCGGCTGTGGAACGTGACGCGGCCCGACCGGCCGGTGCTGCTGAGCAAGCCGTTCATGCGCGGGGACGCCGGCCATCGTTCGCTGCGGTTCTCCCCCGACGGCCGCGTCCTCGCCGTCCTCACCTACGACCATGCGGTGTACCTGTGGAACGTCAGCGATCCTGCGCACCCGGTCGTCGCCGGATCGCCCATCGCCCTGCGGACGCGTTTCGCGGGGCCGGCCACGCTCGCCTTCAGCCCGGACGGCCGCACCCTCGCCACCGCCTACGACGACACCACCGTCCAGCTGTGGGACATCACCGACCCCGGGCACCCCACCGCGCTCGGCAAGCCGCTGGCGGGCCACCGGGGCTACGTCAACGCGATCACCTTCAGCCCCGACGGGCGGACCCTCGCCTCCGGCAGCGCGGACAGCACGGTCCGCCTCTGGAACGTCGCGGACCCGGCCCGACCGACCGCGCTCGGCCGGCTCACGGACCACTCGGGACCTGTCAACGCGATCGCGTTCAGCCCGGACGGGCATGTTCTGGCCAGCGGCAGCGACGACGACACGGTCCGGCTGTGGAACGTCACCGACCCCGCCTCGGCGACCGCGCTGGGCGCGCCGCTCACCGGCCACACCGAGGCGGTCAAGCTGCTGACGTTCAGCCCGGACGGGCATGTTCTGGCCAGCGGCGGCAACGACGACACGGTCCGGCTGTGGAACGTCACCGACCCCGCCTCGGCGACGCCCATCGGCCAGTCGATGAGCCCCAACGCCAGGTCCGGCACCTTCCTGTGGTTCAGCCGGAGCAACGTCCTCGGACTCTCCAGCGGCACGGACACGGTCCGCCTGTGGAGCCTGGACCCCACCGCGGCGATCGATCACATCTGCTCGGTCACCCGCGGCGTACTGACCCCGCAGAAGTGGCACGAGTACCTGCCCCGCCTCTCCTACGACCCTCCGTGCGGTCACTGATCGGCCAACCTGACTTATTCCCGACCGACTTGCCCCCACAAGGCGCCCAGGCTTGTTACCCTTGGCCACAGCCCGATCGCTGGTGCATCCCCCGTCGCCAGCGGTCGGGCCTTTTCATGCCCGCCACGCGATGACACCCCGCACAACTCGCTGACAGAGGTGGACTCACAGCGCTGGATCTGAGGGGCGGGATATCGGCTCATCCGGATCCGAAAGTGACATTTACGAGGTATGGGAGGAATTGATGCGAGTGTAGAGGGGATGCGTGAAGCGTCGCCTCAAGGAAGGTGGCCAAGTGGGAATCGTGATCGGTGAGGTGACACCGCTCGCACTCGCCATCGCGCTGTCACCGTTTGCCGTGGTTCCGGCGATTCTGCTTCTGTTCACCCAGAGGGCCAGGGTGACCGTCGCCGCCTTCCTGGCCGGCTGGTCGGCCGGAATCGTGGCCGTCGCATCCGTGCTCACCGCGTTCGCCGCCGGCATCGAGAGGCGCGAGGAGACCCCTGCCTGGGCCTCCTGGACCAAGGTCGGACTCGGCGTGGTCCTGCTTGGGGTTGCCGTACTGCAGTGGCGTTCCGGGAAGAAGGGAACCCCGGCCTGGATGCAGACCTTGACCGACGCCACCCCATCCAAGGCCCTGCGGCTGGGCCTGCTCCTGTCCGCTGCCAATCCGAAGATCTTCCTGTTGTCCGCGGCGGCCGGGCTGACCATTGGTGCCGCGCAGCTCGGCCCTGGTAGCAGCGTCGCCGCCTTGGCGATCTTCACTGCGGTGGCCGCCTCCACAGCCGCACTCCCGCTGCTGTTGCACCTCGTCACCGGGAACCGCATTCTGACCCCGCTGGGTCGGGCGCGAACATGGCTGGAGACCCACAACGCGACGATCACCGCCGTTGTCCTGGCCGTGATCGGCACCCTCCTGGTCATTGAGGGCTCCGCCGGCCTCTGACCCGTCCATCCCGAGGTCGCCCAGGCGAAGATCGACTCATCGGTTGACGTCAGCCGTAGATGTCAAAGACCCCCAGTCGTAATCGACTGGGGGTCTTTTCGCTGGTGGGGCTAACAGGATTTGAACCTGTGGCCTCATCCTTATCAGGGATGCGCTCTAACCAACTGAGCTATAGCCCCGCCGCGCACTGCGGTGTGTGTCCCGCGCGCTGACTCCTGAAGATTAGCGCACGACCACGTCAGTCCCAAAATCGGTTGTCGGGGGACCGTCACCCACGCGCTGGACGGCGGTTCACTCGTCCTCCGCCAGGGTCAGCTCGATGCCGCCCACGAAGCCCGCGGAGAGGTTGTAGATGAACGCACCCAGTGTCGCGAGCGCCGTGGCCAGGACCACGTCGATGACCGCGATGATCGTCGTGAACGTCAGCACGTGGGGGAGCGACAGGAACGCCTGGAGGTCGAAACCGTTCGCCTCGTTCGAGCCGGTCGCCTCCGAGATCGTGCCGCCGACCGTCGAGAACACGCCCATTGCGTCCAGGACCATCCACAGCACAGCCGAGGCGACGATCGTGCAGATGCCGAGCGCGATGGACAGCAGGAAGCTGACCTTCATCACCGACCACGGGTCGGCCTTGGCCACCCGCAGCCGCGCCTTACGGGTGCGCGGCGCCGTACGAGCGCCCGTACGCGGCCGCCGTACCGCGCCGGCCGGGGTCTGCGCCGGATAGGCCTGCGGCGGGTGGTACGGCCCGGAGGGCTGCTCCGGGCGCCGCTCCCCGGGGAGGGGAGACGACGACTGCGCCTCGCCGGCCGCGGCCGGACCTCGGGTGTCCGTCACAGTTCCCCCCTGGGATCCAGACGTGCCGGCGGAGTCCTTCGCGGACGCCTGCACCGGCTTCAGGTTGGTCGTGTGCGGGTCGCTCGCACTTCCCGCGCCCGCCCCGTGAGCGGCGGAGCCACGGCCGCCGCCGTCCGTTTCCGTACCCGTGGGGGTACCGGCCGATCCGGCGCCCGTGGCTCCGCTCACGATGACTCTCCTCGTGCTACTCGGCCGAGGGCGCCTCACCCTCGTCCGTGCCGATGGCCTGGTCGCCCTCGACGGCGTCGACGACCTCCTCGCCGTCGACCTCCTCCGCCTCGCGCCCCGCCTCGGCGTTACGTGCGATACCGACCACGGCATCGCGCTTACCCAGGTTGATCAGCTGGACGCCCATGGTGTCACGGCCCGTCTCCCTGACTTCGTTGACTCGCGTGCGAATCACACCGCCGGAGAGGGTGATCGCGAGGATCTCATCGGTCTCCTCGACGACCAGCGCCCCGACGAGCGAACCACGGTCCTCCACAATCTTGGCGGCCTTGATACCGAGGCCGCCGCGACCCTGGACGCGGTACTCGTCGACAACGGTCCGCTTCGCGTACCCGCCGTCGGTGGCAGTGAACACGAACGTACCGGGTCGAACAACATTCATCGACAGAAGTTCATCGCCTTCACGGAAACTCATGCCCTTCACGCCAGAGGTGGCGCGGCCCATCGGGCGCAGGGACTCGTCGGAGGCGGTGAACCGGATCGACTGTGCCTTCTTGCTGATCAGAAGCAGATCGTCGTCGGCCGAGACCAGCTCGGCGCCGATCAGCTCGTCGTCGCTTCCGTCCTCACGCTCGCGCAGGTTGATCGCGATCACGCCGCCGGAGCGGGGCGAATCGTAATCCTTCAGAGGCGTCTTCTTGACCAGACCGGACTTGGTGGCCAGCACCAGGTACGGCGCCGCCTCGTAGTCACGGATCGCCAGGATCTCCGCGATCGCCTCGTCCGGCTGGAACGCGAGCAGGTTCGCCACGTGCTGCCCGCGCGCGTCCCGGCCGGCCTCGGGCAGCTCGTACGCCTTCGCCCGGTACACCCGGCCCTTGTTCGTGAAGAACAGCAGCCAGTGGTGCGTGGTGGAGACGAAGAAGTGGTCGACGATGTCGTCTTCCTTCAGCTTCGTGCCGCGCACGCCCTTGCCGCCGCGCTTCTGCGCCCGGTAGTCGTCCGTCTTGGTCCGCTTGACGTAGCCGCCACGCGTGACCGTGACGACGATGTCCTCCTCGGCGATCAGGTCCTCGATGGACATGTCGCCCTCGTACGGGATCAGCTTGGTCGCACGGTCGTCGCCGTACTTCTCGACGATCGCGGCCAGCTCCTCGCTGACGATCCCGCGCTGGCGGACCGGGGAGGCGAGGATCTCGTTGTACTCGTTGATCTTCGCCTGGAGTTCGTCGTGCTCCTGGACGATCTTCTGCCGCTCCAGGGCCGCCAGGCGCCGCAGCTGCATCTCGAGGATCGCGTTGGCCTGGATCTCGTCGATCTCCAGCAGGTCCATCAGGCCGCTGCGCGCGATCTCGACGGTCTCACTGCGCCGGATCAGGGCGATGACCTCGTCGATCGCGTCCAGGGCCTTCAGCAGACCGCGCAGGATGTGCGCCCGCTCCTCGGCCTTGCGCAGCCGGAAGCGCGTACGGCGGACGATGACCTCGATCTGGTGCGTCACCCAGTGCCGGATGAACGCGTCCAGGGACAGGGTCCGCGGCACGCCGTCGACCAGCGCCAGCATGTTGGCGCCGAAGTTGGTCTGCAGGTCGGTGTGCTTGTACAGGTTGTTCAGCACGACCTTGGCGACCGCGTCCCGCTTCAGGACGATGACGAGCCGCTGGCCCGTGCGGGAGCTGGTCTCGTCGCGGACGTCCGCGATGCCGCCGATCTTGCCGTCCTTCACCAGGTCGGCGATCTTCTGCGCCAGGTTGTCCGGGTTCACCTGGTACGGCAGCTCGGTCACCACCAGGCACTGCCGGCCCTGGATCTCCTCGACCTCGACCACCGCGCGCATCGTGATGGAGCCGCGCCCGGTGCGGTACGCCTCCTCGATGCCCTTGCGGCCCACCACCAGGGCGCCGGTCGGGAAGTCCGGGCCCTTGATGCGCTCCATGAGCGCGTCCAGCAGCTCCTCGTGCGAGACCTCCGGGTTCTCCAGGTACCACTGGGCGCCGGCCGCGACCTCGCGCAGGTTGTGCGGCGGGATGTTGGTCGCCATGCCGACCGCGATGCCGGCCGAGCCGTTGATCAGCAGGTTCGGGAAGCGGGCCGGCAGGACGGTCGGCTCCTGGGAGCGGCCGTCGTAGTTGTCCGTGAAGTCGACGGTCTCCTCGTCGATGTCGCGGACCATCTCCATCGACAGCGGCGCCATCTTGCACTCGGTGTACCGCATGGCGGCCGCCGGGTCGTTGCCCGGGGAGCCGAAGTTGCCGTTGGAGTCCACCAGCGGCATCCGCATCGACCACGGCTGCGCGAGGCGCACCAGGGCGTCGTAGATCGAACTGTCGCCGTGCGGGTGGTAGTTGCCCATGACGTCACCGACGACACGGGCGCACTTGTAGAAGCCGCGGTCGGGGCGGTAGCCGCCGTCGTACATCGCGTACAGCACGCGCCGGTGGACGGGCTTGAGGCCGTCCCGGACGTCGGGCAGCGCACGGGACACGATGACGGACATCGCGTAGTCCAGGTACGAACGCTGCATCTCCGTCTCGAGCCCGACGGGCTCGACACGCATCGCGAGCTCGCCGCCCTCGGTCTCAGGGGTTTCCGGAGTGTTCTCGTCGGCCATTGCTGGTGAAGATCCTTCCTGGTGCGGTCAGCTGAGACCGACTCAGATGTCGAGGAAGCGGACGTCCTTGGCGTTGCGCTGGATGAACTGGCGCCGGGCCTCGACGTCCTCGCCCATCAGGACCGAGAACAGGTCGTCGGCCTGGGCGGCGTCGTCCAGGGTGACCTGGCCGAGGACCCGGTGCTCCTGGTCCATCGTGGTCACGCGCAGCTCCTCGGCGTTCATCTCGCCGAGGCCCTTGAAGCGCTGGATCGAGTCCTCGCGGACGCGCTTGCCACGCTGGCGGCCCATCTCGATCAGGGCGTCGCGCTCGCGGTCCGAGTAGGCGTACTCCACGTCGTCCCGGCCCCACTTGATCTTGTACAGCGGGGGGCGGGACAGGTACACGTGCCCGGCCTCGACCAGCGGCCGCATGAAGCGGAACAGGAAGGTCAGCAGCAGGGTGCTGATGTGCTGGCCGTCGACGTCGGCGTCCGCCATCAGGATGATCTTGTGATAGCGCAGCTTCTCGATGTCGAAGTCCTCGTGCACACCCGTGCCGAAGGCCGAGATCAGCGCCTGGATCTCCTGGTTCTGCAGGATCTTGTCGATCCTGGCCTTCTCCACGTTGAGGATCTTGCCGCGGATCGGGAGGATCGCCTGGTACTGCGGGTTCCGGCCGGACTTGGCCGAGCCGCCGGCGGAGTCACCCTCGACGATGAAGATCTCGCACTTGGTGGGGTCGTTCGACTGGCAGTCGGAGAGCTTGCCCGGCAGGGACGCCGACTCCAGCAGGCCCTTGCGGCGGGTCAGGTCGCGGGCCTTGCGGGCCGCCACGCGCGCGGTGGCCGCCTGGATGCCCTTGCGGATGATGTCCGCGGCCTCGACCGGGTTGCGGTCCAGCCAGTCGTTGAGGTGCTCGTAGACCGCCTTCTGCACGAAGGTCTTGGCCTCCGTGTTGCCGAGCTTGGTCTTCGTCTGGCCCTCGAACTGCGGCTCGCTCAGCTTGACCGAGATGATCGCGGTCAGACCCTCACGGATGTCGTCACCGGTGAGGTTGTCGTCCTTCTCGCGCAGCAGCTTCTTGTCGCGCGCGTACTTGTTGATCAGCGACGTCAGAGCGGCCCGGAAGCCCTCTTCGTGCGTGCCGCCCTCGTGGGTGTGGATGATGTTCGCGAAGGAGTACACGCCCTCGCTGTAGCCGCTGTTCCACTGCATCGCGACCTCGAGGGACAGGCTCTTGTCCTTGTCCTCCGCCTCCAGGTCGATGACGGTGGGGTGCACCGTCTCTCCCTTGCGGGAGTTGAGGTACTTCACGAAGTCGACGATGCCGCCCTCGTAGTAGTACGTAACGGTCTTGACCTCGGCCTTCTCGTCCGCGCCCGCCTCGTCCGCACCGCTGGTGGCCTTCGCCGACTCGCGCTCGTCGGTGAGTTTGATCGTCAAACCCTTGTTGAGGAACGCCATCTCCTGGAAACGCCGCGACAGCGTCTCGAAGGAGTACTCGGTGGTCTCGAAGATGTCGGGGTCGGCCCAGAAGGTGACCGAGGTGCCGGTCTCGTCCGTCGCCTCGTGCTTGTCGAGGGGGGCCGTCGGGACGCCGAGCTTGTAGTCCTGCGTCCAGCGGTGACCGTCGGTCCTGATCTCGACGGCGACCTTCGTGGACAGCGCGTTCACGACGGACACGCCCACACCGTGCAGACCGCCGGAGACGGCGTAACCGCCGCCGCCGAACTTGCCGCCCGCGTGCAGCACGGTCAGCACGACCTCGACGGCCGGCTTGCCCTCGGAGGGCACGATGCCCACCGGGATGCCACGACCGTTGTCGACGACCCGGACGCCGCCGTCGGCGAGGATCGTGACGTCGATCGTGTCCGCGTACCCGGCCAGCGCCTCGTCGACCGAGTTGTCGACGACCTCGTACACCAGGTGGTGCAGACCGCGCTCGCCCGTGGAACCGATGTACATGCCGGGCCGCTTGCGGACCGCGTCGAGCCCTTCGAGCACGGTGATGGCGCTGGCGTCGTAGGAGGCGGAGGCCGCGGCCTCGCTGCTGTTCACGGGGGCCTCGGCGGGCTCGCCGAGCACGCCGGCGTCGGTGGACGGGATGTTCTCGTTGGGGTTGCCGGAATCGGCCACGAAGCGCCCTTTCTGGCACAGCACGAGCCGGGCTCGTCGGCGGGTTGCCGGAGCGGCTGCGGCATGTTGCGGTGGTAAGCCTTGATCAGCGTTGCTCAGCTTTTCCCGGGCGGTCCCCACGATGGGGCGGGATTGTCTTCCAGTCTACCGGTAGCTCTGACATCGATGGGGGTTTGCCGGTACCTGAGTCCCCATGTGCCGCCCTGAACCGGCCTCGATCGGGTCCCGATATACGGATGGGGGCTCCAAGGGGCTCACAGCGGCACTCAGCGCTTCGAGCCGTCAACCCTTGGCTACCGGGGGGTCAGATGGCGGTCCGCCGGTGCCGCGGCGGCTCTCCACACCGGTGACACGGCCGCACGCCGGCGGCACGGTCCCACCTGCGGACGTGATGTACGTCACCCGTACGTATCGCCGGGTCCGGAGCTTCCCGGAGCCCGCAGCGGACCGTAGCGGCGGGCCGGGCCGCCGGGGTTGAGCACCTTGATCATCCGTACGGTGCCGTGCCCCAGATCCTCGTTGAGGCGGGCGACCAGCGCGGGCGCGAGGTGCCGCAGCTGGGTCGCCCAGGCCGTGGAGTCGCAGCTCACGACCAGCACGCGCTCGTCCTCGTCGTACCGCTGCGGCACACAGTGCTTGGCCAGGTCCTCGCCGACGATCTGCGGCCAGCGGCCCATCACACCGCCCACCGCCGCGGGGGTCTCCCAGCCGCGCTCGGTCAGCAGCCGGTTGATCGCGGCGCCCAGTGCCATCGGGTCGCGGCCGTCGGCGCGCGCGCCGGAACGCAGTCCACCACCGCGCCGGGCCTGCTTCTTCTGCCGCGCCGCGTCCCCACGCGCGCGTGCCTGTTCCTTCGCCGCGCGCAACGCCACGCGCGCGAGGTCGACGCCGGAAGGTTCGTTCCCGTTCTTCTCCGGGAGCCGGGGGGCGGGTTCGTCGGCGCTCATACGCGTTCCACCGTCCCGTCCGACACGGCGTACCGCGCCCCGGCCAGTACGTGCGGTACGTCGTCGTCCACGGCGGCGGTGACCAGCACCTGCTCGCCGGGGGCCACCAGCTCGGCCAGCCGCTCCCGGCGGCGCGTGTCCAGCTCGGCGAAGACGTCGTCCAGGACCAGCACCGGCTCGTTGCCCTCTGCCCGCAGCAGGTCGTAGGAGGCCAGGCGCAGGGCGAGCGCAAAGGACCAGGACTCGCCGTGGGAGGCGTACCCCTTGGCGGGCAGCTGACCGAGTTTGAGAATCAGATCGTCCCGATGGGGGCCTACGAGGGTGACGCCGCGCTCGATCTCCTGCTTGCGCGCCTCCGTCAGGGCCGCCATCAGCTGGGCGTGGAGATCCTCGCGCGCGTGGGCCTCGCCGGGCGCGGACGGCTTGTACTCCAGCGCCAGCGGACCGCCGCCGGGGGCCAGCTGCTCGTACGCCTTGTCGGCCAGCGGGTGCAGCGCGGCGATCAGGTCGAGGCGCTGGGCGAGCAACTCGGCGCCCGCGCGCGCGAGATGCTGGTCCCACACGTCCAGCGTGGACAGATCCATGGACCGCCCGCCGTGCCGGCGCGCCAGCGCGGCCGTCTTGAGCAGGGTGTTCCGCTGCTTGAGGACACGCTCGTAGTCCGAGCGCACCCCGGCCATACGCGGCGACCGGGCCGTGATCAGCTCGTCCAGGAACCGCCGCCGCTCCCCGGGATCCCCCTTGACCAGCGCGAGATCCTCGGGCGCGAACAGCACGGTCCGCACGATCCCCAGCACGTCCCTCGGCCTGACCTGCGAGGACCGGTTGATGCGGGCCCGGTTGGCCTTGCCCGGGTTCAGCTCCAGCTCGACCAGCTGCTGCCGCTCGCCCTGCCGGACCTGCGCCCGGATGACGGCCCGCTCGGCGCCCATCCGGACCAGGGGCGCGTCGGAGGCGACCCGGTGGCTGCCGAGGGTGGCGAGGTATCCGACCGCTTCCACCAGGTTGGTCTTGCCCTGCCCGTTGGGCCCGACGAAGGCGGTGACGCCCGGGTCGAGCGGAACCTCGGCCCGGGCGTACGAGCGGAAGTCGGCCAGCGAAAGATGCGTGACGTGCATGGTCGTTTCGCCGGCCTTCCCCGGAGTGCTGACGGACTGTGGATCACGGGGCTCGCGGCGCGGCCCTGTGGATCCCTGCGGGTCCTTGTGGATTACTTCTTCGCTACGGCGTGACCGCCGAACTGGTTGCGCAGCGCGGCGATCATCTTCATCTGCGGCGAGTCCTCCTGGCGGGAGGAGAACCGCGCGAACAGCGACGCGGTGATCGCCGGCAGCGGCACCGCGTTGTCGATCGCGGCCTCCACAGTCCAGCGTCCCTCACCGGAGTCCTGTGCATAACCGCGCAGGCCCTCCAGGTGCTCGTCGTCGTCCAGCGCGTTGACCGCGAGGTCGAGCAGCCAGGAACGGATGACGGTGCCCTCCTGCCAGGAGCGGAAGACCTCGCGGACGTTCTCCACGGAGTCGACCTTCTCCAGCAGCTCCCAGCCCTCGGCGTAGGCCTGCATCATCGCGTACTCGATGCCGTTGTGGACCATCTTCGCGAAGTGGCCCGCGCCGACCTTGCCGGCGTGCACCGCACCGAGGTCGCCCTGCGGCTTGAGCGCGTCGAAGACCGGCTGCACCTTGGCGACGTTCTCGGCGTCGCCGCCGTACATCAGCGCGTACCCGTTCTCCAGGCCCCAGACGCCACCGGAGACGCCGCAGTCGACGAAGCCTATGCCCTTGGCCGCCAGCTCCTCGGCGTGCTTCTCGTCGTCCGTCCAGCGGGAGTTGCCGCCGTCCACGACCACGTCACCGGGCTCCAGCAGCTCGGCCAGCTGGTCGATGGTCGACTGGGTGGGCTCGCCGGCCGGGACCATCACCCAGACCACGCGCGGACCGCTGAGCTTGCCCACAAGCTCTTCCAGGCTGTGGACATCCGCGAGGTCCGCGTTGCGGTCGTATCCGATGACGGTGTGGCCCGCGCGGCGGATCCGCTCGCGCATGTTGCCGCCCATCTTGCCGAGGCCGACGAGACCGAGCTCCATCAGTTGTGTTCCTTAGGTCGCTGTGTGGCGTGAGAGGCACCTTCGTGCCGAGCCGAGCCTAAACCCGGCCACTCCCGCACAGCTGTGGGCATACGCGCTCATGCGATAGGCCTCTGACCTGCTGCTTCTCGATGCTCCGGCACGCGAGTCCGCCCCGGCGGACACCGGAGCCGGGCACCCACAACAGGCACCCGGCACTGTGCACAGCTGTGGAAAACGCTCAGCCGCTGAGCCGGACCGGCATGATCAGGTACTTGTACGCGTCATCGGCCTCGGCATCCACCGCGGGCTTCCCGCTGAGCAGCGCAGGCTTCGTGGACGTCGTGAACGACAGCTGGGCCACCGGGGAGTCGATCGCGCTCAGACCGTCCAGCAGGAACGTCGGGTTGAAGGCGATGGAGATGTCGTCGCCGTCCAGCTGGGCGTCGACCCTTTCCACAGCCTGTGCGTCGTCGCTGGAACCGGCCTCCAGGATCAGCACGCCCTGCTCGAAGCTCAGCCGCACCGGGGTGTTCCGCTCGGCCACCAGCGCCACACGCTTGACGGCCTCCACGAACGGCGCGGTCTCGATCACGGCGACCGAGTTGAACTCGGTCGGGAACAGCGTGCGGTACTTCGGCAGGTCGCCCTCGAGCAGCCGCGTGGTCGTACGCCGCCCCGCGCCCTCGAAACCGATCAGACCCTCGCCCGCACCCGACCCGGACAGCGCCAGCGTCACGCTGTCACCGGCACCGAGCGCCTTGGCGGTGTCCAGGAGCGTCTTGGCCGGGACCAGGGCGACCGCGGAGGCCTCCGGGTTCTCCGGCTTCCACAGGAACTCGCGGACGGCGAAGCGGTAGCGGTCGGTGGAGGCCAGGGTGACCGTGTCGCCCTCGATCTCGATGCGCACACCGGTAAGGACGGGCAGCGTGTCGTCACGGCCGGCGGCGATGGCCACCTGGGACACGGCGGCCGCGAAGACCTCGCCGGGGACGGTGCCGGTGGCGTTCGGCATCTGCGGCAGCGCCGGGTACTCCTCCACAGGCAGGGTGTGCAGGGTGAACCGGGAGGACCCGCAGACCACGGTCGCCCGTACACCGTCTGTGGAAATCTCCACCGGTCGGTTGGGGAGAGCGCGGGAGATGTCGGCGAGGAGCCGGCCGGAGACGAGGACGGTGCCCTCCTCCTCGACCTCGGCTTCCACGGACACGCGCGCGGAGACCTCGTAGTCGAAGCTCGACAGGCTCAGCTGGCCGTCCTCGGCCTTGAGAAGGAGGCCGGCGAGGACAGGCGCCGGCGGACGGGCCGGGAGGCTGCGTGCCGCCCACGCCACTGCCTCCGCGAGTACGTCGCGTTCCACCCGGATCTTCACCGTAAGCCGCCTCCTGCTGTTGCTACTGAGTCCTCCGACTCGGTGTCACCGCCCACTGCGAAGGGAAGGACACCGGGGACCAGTCTGACGCACCGCACTGACAGTAGGTGCCCGTCGGGGTCAAGTCGCTCCGGGAGGCAGCCGGACGCGAGACAGCGAGTTGTGCACAGGCCCCGCTTCAAAACGATTGCCGAACTCTCTCTAGTCGGGAGTAGTAGTAGGGCCTGTGGATACCGTGGATAACCTCGTTTTCCCAGCTCAGAGCCAAGATTTTGTCCACTGGGCCTGTGGGTGGAGGCGGTGGACAACCGGGCGTATCTGTGGAGAACACAAAGTTCTGCACACCTCGCCCACAGCCCGAGGGCAGTTCTCCCCAGCTGCGTCCCCAGGTTTACCCACGTTTCCCACACCCCAATCCGGCACCTTCGTGTGACGGCTTTCACTCGAGGCGGTGAGAGGGTGCGTCGCGTTGCCGAACAGTGGACAGCCATGTGGAGAAGCCGGCGATCACTGGGGACAACCGCCCCAGGCCTGTGGGTCGTCAGTGGAAAACTTCGCCCACAGCCTGTGGATCCTTCCTTCGTCCACAGTCTGTGGAGATCGCTCGTCCACGATTCCACAGGCAACTGAGCTGGGCGGACGGCGCAGGAACAGGCTGCCTGTGGACGCCGTTCGGGACAACTCCACAGTCCCCAGGATGTGGACGGAAGAAACTCAGCGAATCTGTGGAGAGTGGCCGTAACCAGGCAGGTAATCGAACACCCGATGGCGATCGAGGAACACGCCACAGCCTGCGGACACGCGCGCGCAGCCGCTGCACGGGTCGGCGCAGCAGCAGCACCTTGCCGGCGCCGGTGAGCGACCAACCCGGCCCGCACGCCCGCACCGGGCGCCCCCAGGGACACAGGCTGCTGTGGACCGTCATGCCAGAGGGCGCCCCCGGGACACGTGTCCCGAGGGCGCCCTCGACGTCGCCGTACAGCCGGCGTCAGCGCACGTCAGCCGTTCTTGATGCGGTTCGTCAGCTCGGTGACCTGGTTGTAGATGGACCGTCGCTCGGCCATCAGCGCACGGATCTTGCGGTCGGCGTGCATGACGGTGGTGTGGTCGCGCCCGCCGAACTGCGCGCCGATCTTCGGCAGCGACAGATCGGTCAGCTCCCGGCACAGGTACATGGCGATCTGCCGCGCGGTGACCAGTGCGCGCCCGCGCGAGGTGCCGCACAGGTCGTCCACGGTCAGTCCGAAGTAGTCCGCGGTCGCCGCCATGATCGCCGTGGCCGTGATCTCCGGAGCGGAATCCTCCCCGCCGGGGATCAGGTCCTTCAGGACGATCTCGGTCAGGCCGAGGTCGACCGGCTGCCGGTTGAGCGAGGCGAACGCCGTCACCCGGATCAGCGCGCCCTCCAGCTCACGGATGTTCCGCGAGATCCGGGAGGCGATGAACTCCAGCACCTCCGGCGGGGCGTTGAGCTGCTCCTGGACCGCCTTCTTGCGCAGGATCGCGATGCGCGTCTCCAGCTCGGGCGGCTGGACGTCGGTGATCAGGCCCCACTCGAAACGGTTCCGCAGCCGGTCCTCCAGCGTGACCAGCTGCTTCGGCGGCCGGTCGCTGGACAGCACGATCTGCTTGTTCGCGTTGTGGAGCGTGTTGAAGGTGTGGAAGAACTCCTCCTGCGTCGACTCCTTGTCCGCGAGGAACTGGATGTCGTCGACGAGCAGGATGTCCATCTCGCGGTAGCGCTTGCGGAAGCTGTCACCCTTGCCGTCGCGGATGGAGTTGATGAACTCGTTGGTGAACTCCTCCGAGCTCACGTACCGCACGCGCGTGCCCGGGTAGAGGCTGCGCGCGTAGTGCCCGATGGCGTGCAGCAGATGCGTCTTGCCGAGCCCCGACTCCCCATAGATGAAAAGGGGGTTGTAGGCCTTCGCCGGTGCCTCGGCGACGGCGACCGCCGCCGCGTGCGCGAACCGGTTGGAGGCGCCGATCACGAACGTGTCGAAGAGGTACTTCGGGTTCAGTCGCGCCGTCGGCTCGCCGGGCCCGCTCGCGGGCGCGGGCTGTGCGGCCAGCGGGCCGGGGGCGCCGGTCGGGGGCAGGTCCGGGCGGCCGGGGCCCCCGCGGTGCGCCGGGCCGCCGACCGGCGGCTGCTCGGGCAGCTCGCGGCGGACGGGGTCGCGCTGGTCGTACTCGGTGCGGGAGGGGTCGTAATCCGGGCGCCCGGAGTCGTAATCGGCGCGCGGGTTGTCGTACTCGCTGCGCGGGCTGTCGTACTCGCCGCGCTGCTGCTCGTACGGCGGCCGGTCCCTGCCCTGCGAGCGGTAGTCCGAGGACGGCGAGGCGTAGGCGTCGGGTCCGGAGCCGTAGCCCTCGGGGCCGGAGCCGTAGGCGTCCTGGGACGACGGCGACGCGTACGGGTCGCGCTCGGGGAAGCCGAGCCGCGGCTGCTGCCAGCCGTACTCGTCCTGCGTGGGCCGCGGCCAGGTGCCGGGCTCGCGGCGCTGGTACTCGGAGGGATACGCCGGGCGTACGACCGGGAGCTGGTCCGCCCGCCCGGCGGGCAGCTGGTCGGCGCGGGGCTGCGGCTCGGCCGGCGGCTGCTCGGGGGCGCGGTGGCGGCCGTAACCGTCGTACGACCGTTCCTCGTACGAGGGGCCGGACGGCAGCTCGGGCTCTTCGTAGCGCGGCTTGGGCGGCTGCTGCACGGGTGCCGCGGGGGCGGGCGGCTCGCCCGCGGAGTCGTCCACGGTGATCGCGATGCGGATGGGGCGGCCGCACTCGCGGCTCAGCGTCTCGCTGACGACCGGCGCGAGACGGCCCTCCAGTACGCCCTTCGCGAATTCGTTCGGTACGGCGAGCAGAGCGGTGTCCGCGACCAGCGCGAGGGGCTGGCAGCGGCGGATCCAGTGCTCGTCCTTCCCCTCGACACCCTGTCCGCGGCCTTCTCCGAGGAGCTGCTCCAGTACTCGCGGCCACACTGCGGCAAGATCGGCGGGTACGTCAGCCACAGGGCACGCTCTCTCACAGGTCCCACGAACGTGTGATCGCGGGACGGGTCGGGGGGTACTTCGGGTGTGCGGTGGGTCAAACCCGCCGGGGCGGGGGACAAAAGAACGAATCGGAGTTCAGCCACGGTAGTCAGCGCGGCGGGTGCGGTTCAAGTTGTTGTCCCCAGCCTGTGGATAGTGTCTCTCCGTGACCCCCGGTTTGACCGGACGGCGCGGCCCCGCGTACCGTAACCAGGTCGAGTTGTCGATGGCTGCTGCCGCCTGCCTCCGATGGGCACAGGTCACGTCAGGTGATCGGGAAGCGGTGCACTCGGGCGTGACGCGAGCTACTCGTGGGCGCACGGTGACAGCCAAGACGGCACCCCGCAACTACCGATTTCTTTCTGGAGCCCCCGAGTGAGCAAGCGCACCTTCCAGCCGAACAACCGTCGTCGCGCGAAGACCCACGGCTTCCGGCTGCGTATGCGCACCCGTGCCGGCCGCGCGATTCTCGCGTCCCGCCGCAGCAAGGGTCGCGCCCGCCTGTCCGCCTGATCCCGATCAGGTCATGACGTCGTGCTGCCTACCGAGAACCGGCTGAGGCGGCGCGAGGACTTCGCGACCGCGGTCCGACGAGGACGCCGGGCAGGACGCCCGACTCTCGTCGTCCACCTTCGTAGCGGTGCCACGGACCCGCACGCGCCTGGGGAGAGCGCTCCCCCGACGCGTGCGGGTTTCGTCGTGAGCAAGGCCGTGGGTGGCGCGGTCGTGCGCAACAAAGTGAAGCGCAGACTGCGTCATCTGATGCGTGACCGAGTCGCCCTGTTTCCCCCCGGTAGCCTGGTAGTCGTACGAGCGTTGCCCGGAGCGGGCGACGCAGACCACGCACAGCTGGCCCGAGACCTGGACGCCGCCGTTCAGCGGCTGCTGGGAGGGGGCGCGCGATGAAGTACCCGCTGCTGGCTCTGATCAAGCTGTACCAGTGGACGATCAGTCCACTGCTGGGGCCGGTGTGCAAGTACTACCCGTCGTGCTCCCACTACGGCTACACGGCCATCGACCGGCACGGTGCGATCAAGGGAACGGCGCTCACTGCCTGGCGCATCCTCCGGTGCAATCCGTGGTCGCTGGGCGGTGTGGACCATGTTCCGCCGCGCAAGCGCCCGCGGTGGCACGAAATGCTGCGCAACGCTTGGCGCGCACGCAAGGCGGGGCCCTCCGCCGCCGAACCGGCCACCGAAGCGAAGCCCGGGAGCCAGTCTTCCGAGCTTCCTCCGAGCCCGGCCGCAGAGACCTCGTCCCATGCCCAAGGAGCATGATTAGTGGACACGATTGCCAGCCTCTTCAGCTTCATCACGACACCCGTCTCATGGGTCATCGTCCAGTTCCACAAGATGTACGGCGCCATCTTCGGCCCCGACACCGGGTGGGCCTGGGGCCTGTCGATCGTGTCCCTGGTGATCCTGATCCGTATCTGCCTGATCCCGCTCTTCGTGAAGCAGATCAAGTCGACGCGGGCCATGCAGACGCTCCAGCCGGAGATGAAGAAGATCCAGGAGCGCTACAAGAACGACAAACAGCGTCAGTCCGAAGAGATGATGAAGCTGTACAAGGACGCGGGCACCAACCCGCTCTCCTCGTGCCTTCCCATCCTGGCGCAGTCCCCGTTCTTCTTCGCCCTGTACCACGTGCTCAACGGCATCGCGTCGGGCAAGACCATCGGCGTCATCAACCAGAGCCTCCTGGCGAGCGCGCAGAAGGCCCACATCTTCGGCGCCCCGCTGGCCGCGAAGTTCCTGGACAGCGCCGACACGGTGGCGAAGCTCGGTGCGTCGCTGACCGACGTCCGGGTCGTCACCGCGATCATGATCGTCCTGATGTCGGGGTCGCAGTTCTACACACAGCGCCAGCTGATGACGAAGAACGTCGACACCACGGTGAAGACGCCGTTCATGCAGCAGCAGAAGATGCTGATGTACGTCTTCCCGGTCATGTTCGCCTTCTTCGGTATCCGGTTCCCCGTCGGTGTCCTCATCTACTGGCTGACCACCAACGTGTGGACCATGGGCCAGCAGATGTACGTCATCCACAACAACCCGACCCCGGGTTCCAAGGCCCAGGCCGCCTACCTGGAGCGCCTGACCAAGCACGTCACGCACCACGGCAAGGTCCGCCGGCGCAGCGAGAAGGCCATCGTCAAGGCGATCGTCGCCAAGGGCCGCGACCGCAACGAGTTCGAGCGCAAGTTCGTCAACGCCCTGAACAAGGCCGGGCTCGCCGCCCAGACCGACGGCACCGTGGTGAAGAGCGTGGCCCAGGCCACGGCGCAGACCGCTGACGGTGTGGAGACCACCTCGGAGGCCGGCACCGGCACCGCCGCCCGGCGCCAGCAGCCCAAGCGCCAGTCGAAGGCACAGCGTCAGTCCGGCGGGCCCAAGCAGGCCGGCGGGTCCACCTCGCTGGAGAAGTCCGACGAGCCGCAGGACGCCAAGCCCACCGCTGCCCAGCAGGCCCCGAAGCCCAGCTCCGGCACCCGCAGCAAGGCCCAGTCCGGCCAGCGCAAGGGTGGCCCGCAGCGGCCCAAGTCCCCGTCCAAGAAGTAAGAAGGAGTCCATCCCGTGACGGAAGGCACCACCTCCGCCGCTGCCGAGGGTGCAGACGCCCTGACCCGCCTGGAGCAGGAGGGCGAGATCGCGGCGGACTACCTGGAGGGTCTGCTGGACATCGCCGACCTCGACGGCGACATCGACATGGACGTCGAGGCCGACCGCGCCTCCGTGTCGATCATCAGCGACACCGGCGGCCGCGACCTGCAGAAGCTGGTCGGCCGGGACGGCGAGGTGCTGGAGGCGCTGCAGGAGCTGACGCGCCTGGCGGTGCACCGGGAGACCGGCGACCGGAGCCGGCTGATGCTGGACGTCGCGGGTTACCGGGCCAAGAAGCGGGCCGAGCTGTCCGAGATCGGCGCCAAGGCCGCTGCCGAGGCGAAGAACAGCGGTGAGCCCGTCAAGCTCAAGCCGATGACCCCGTTCGAGCGCAAGGTCGTGCACGACGCGGTCAAGGCCGCGGGGCTGCGCAGCGAGTCCGAGGGCGAGGAGCCGCAGCGGTTCGTCGTCGTGCTGCCCGCCTGATCGGCCCCCACGTTTCACCGGCCCCGTCTGTTGAGCAGACGGGGCCGAACTTTGTCAGCCTGGTAGTTCTGGTGGCCGGTGCGTGAAGCGCCGGCGCGGTACGGAAGGACGGTCCCCGTGACGGAGGCAGCGGAGCTTCCCCCCGCGCCCGAGCAGGCGCGGGAAGTGTTTGGTGATCGCTTCGCCGATGCGGTCCGCTACGCGGAGCTGCTTGCCGAGGCGGGCGTGCAGCGTGGCCTGATCGGCCCGCGGGAAGTGCCCCGCCTGTGGGAGCGGCATCTGCTGAACTGCGCGGTGCTCTCCGAGGCCGTCCCCGAGGGAGTGACGGTCTGCGATGTCGGCTCCGGCGCCGGCCTGCCCGGCATCCCGCTGGCCCTGGTCCGGGAAGACCTGAACATCACCCTGCTGGAGCCGCTGCTGCGACGCACCAACTTCCTCACCGAGGTCGTCGAGCTGCTCGGCCTGGACCACGTCACGGTGGTGCGGGGCCGTGCGGAGGAGGTCCTGGGCAAGCTGCCGCCGGTCCACGTGGTGACCGCCCGGGCCGTGGCGCCGCTGGACCGGCTGGCCACCTGGGGCATCCCGCTGCTGCGCCCCTACGGCGAGATGCTCGCGCTGAAGGGGGACACCGCTGAGGAGGAGCTGAAGGCCGCGGCCACGGCACTCAGCAAGCTTGGCGCGGTGGAGACGTCGATCCTGCATGTGGGTGAGGGCATCGTGGACCCGATGTCCACGGTGGTGCGGGTCGAGGTCGGGGAGAGCCCAGGGGGTGTGCGGTTCGCGGCCAAGCGTGCCAAGGCGGCTCGGACGGGCCGGGCCCGCCGTCGTCGCTGAGCAGGAGCAGAGGCGTCTCTGATCCGTCCTGACGACGAGACGTACTCCACACAAGCTGCCAAACCTGCACAGGACGGAGTGTCGCGAAGGTCCGGTCGCCGCTGCTGTGCATCGTGTTTCACGTGAAACGTCGCTCACTGCTGCACGGCATCATCAGTCGTGGTCGCGCTGCGGCCGAACCCCGCGACCGCAAGCCCCTCGGCTCCCTGGGTGAGGATCCCGTCTCTCAGCGCACTTCGTCCCTGGCGCAGGGCGCTGCGCCCCTCTCCCGGGGCACCGAGTTGTCCACAGAGGTGGATTTCTCCACAGAACACCAGGCCTCACTGGTTCACGACCCCGAAGACATGGGAGGCTCTGTTCATTGCGAGCCTGAAGTCGAGGAGAGTGAATCCTTGCGGTCCGACGCCAACATCGCGGGACCGATGACCGATCCGGTCCCCGGTCCCCGTACCGAGTCGATGGGGGCGGATGTTTCACGTGAAACACCGCCTCCGATGGACGACACTCCGATCGGTCGTGCGGCCCAACTGGCGGTAGAGGCTCTGGGCCGCGCCGGCGAAGGCCTGCCCCGGCCGGAGCAGACCAGAGTCATCGTGGTCGCCAACCAGAAGGGCGGCGTGGGCAAGACGACGACCACCGTCAACCTTGCTGCTTCGCTGGCTCTGCACGGTGGCCGCGTCCTGGTGATCGACCTCGACCCGCAGGGCAACGCGTCCACCGCCCTCGGGATCGACCACCACGCCGAAGTTCCTTCCATCTATGACGTGTTGGTGGAGAGCAAGCCTCTCGCCGAGGTCGTTCAGCCGGTCCCCGACGTAGAAGGTCTCTTCTGCGCCCCCGCCACCATCGATCTCGCTGGTGCGGAGATCGAGTTGGTGTCCCTGGTGGCCCGTGAGAGTCGACTGCAGCGGGCGATCCAGGCTTACGAACAGCCGTTGGACTACATCCTCATCGACTGCCCGCCCTCGCTCGGCCTGTTGACGGTCAACGCTCTGGTGGCGGGCCAGGAGGTCCTCATTCCGATCCAGTGCGAGTACTACGCACTCGAGGGCCTGGGCCAGCTGCTGCGCAACGTCGACCTGGTGCGGGGGCACCTCAA
Organism: Streptomyces sp. NPDC001852; assembly: GCF_042891825.1. Taxonomy (NCBI): domain Bacteria; kingdom Bacillati; phylum Actinomycetota; class Actinomycetes; order Kitasatosporales; family Streptomycetaceae; genus Streptomyces; species Streptomyces sp. NPDC001852. The sequence continues at coordinate 116,709 of NZ_JBIATN010000021.1, read as the reverse complement.
CCCCACGCTGCATGTGTCGACCATCCTGCTCACCATGTACGACGGCCGGACGCGTCTCGCCTCCCAGGTCGCGGAAGAGGTGCGCACCCACTTCGGCGATGAGGTGCTGCGGACAAGCATTCCCCGCTCGGTCCGTATCTCCGAGGCGCCGAGTTACGGACAGACGGTGCTGACTTACGATCCTGGATCGAGCGGTGCCCTGTCGTATCTTGAGGCGGCTCGAGAAATCGCGCTGAAGGGCATCGGCATCAGCTATGACGCCAGCCAGGCCCACATCGGCGTCCAGAACGACCCAAGCATGGTGGAGGGGATCCAGTGAGCGAGCGACGGAGGGGGCTGGGCCGTGGTCTCGGCGCACTGATCCCCGCTGCCCCGACGGAGAAGAACCCGGCTCCGGCCGCGCTGGGAGGCGGGGCGTCCGCCTCCCCCGCTGCCGTCCCGGTCCTGACGACCGACCGCGGGGTTGCCGCGGCGAAGGTCGCCATACTGCCGCCTGTTTCACATGAAACCGAGGAGCCCCCAACAAGCACCGTCATGGAGACGCCGGCTCCTCCGATGGGCGCGCACTTCGCCGAGATCCCTCTCGACGCGATCTCGCCCAACCCGCGTCAGCCGCGTGATGTCTTCGACGAGGACGCGCTGCACGAGCTGGTCACCTCCATCAAGGAGGTCGGTCTCCTCCAGCCGGTCGTCGTACGGCAGCTGGGACCCGCCCGCTATGAACTGATCATGGGCGAGCGCCGCTGGCGGGCCTGCCGCGAGGCCGGCCTGGAGGCCATCCCGGCGATCGTCCGGGCCACGGAGGACGAGAAGCTTCTCCTGGACGCGCTGCTGGAGAACCTCCACCGCGCGCAGCTGAACCCGCTGGAAGAGGCGGCTGCCTACGATCAGCTGCTGAAGGACTTCAACTGCACGCACGATCAGCTGGCCGACCGGATCGGGCGCTCCCGACCCCAGGTCTCCAACACGCTGCGTCTGCTGAAGCTCTCGCCGGCCGTTCAGAAGCGGGTGGCTGCCGGTGTCCTCTCCGCCGGGCACGCCCGGGCTCTGCTGTCCATCGAGGACTCCGAGGAGCAGGACAGGCTCGCTCACCGCATCGTGGCCGAGGGGCTCTCGGTGCGGGCCGTCGAGGAGATCGTGACCCTCATGGGGTCGCGGCCCCAGAAGCCTCAGCGCGCCAAGGGGCCGCGGGCCGGCTCCCGGCTCTCCCCGGCCCTGAACGAGCTGGCGACCCGTCTGTCGGATCGCTTCGAGACACGGGTGAAGGTCGACCTGGGCCAGAAGAAGGGCAAGATCACCGTCGAGTTCGCCTCGGTGGACGATCTTCAGCGGATCCTCAGCACGCTCGCTCCGGGCGAGGGGCCGGTGTTGCATCAGGAACTACAGGACACGACGGACGACCAGGACGACTGATCCTGCGGACCCACTCGGCCACAGAGGGAGCGGGCCGTGTCCGGTGTGTGCCGGAACGCGGCCCGCTCTTTGCTTTGAGGCGCTATCGAGCGAATCGCATCGTGGATACGATGCGAAGGGGTATGGCGCATCCACCGGACAGCATCTGGATCTCTGAGTGGGGAGACGGGGCCATGCGATCGATGAGCCGCACCGGACTGGTGAGCGCGGGTCTGGGCCTTGGAGCGGTCGGCGGATTCGTCGGCAGCCTGCTCAGGGGGCGGAGTGCTCTGACAGCCGCTCGTGATGCGGCGGGCGAAGGAAGCGAGGATCAGCCTTCATGGGGCGTCGGCTCGTGCCGCTCACGCTGGACAACCTTCAAGACCTCCCCCAACGCTGCCGGTCGTGCGTCTTCTGGGAACTCGACCCCGTCACCGGAGAAGCAGCGGTAAGGGCGGGGACCTCGGCACTCGAGAAGGAAGCCTGGATCTCTGCCGTTCTGCTGGACTGGGGATCGTGCGGCCGGGTGGTGTACGTCGATGACGTACCGGTGGGCTTCGTTCTCTACGCCCCTCCGGCCTATGTCCCACGCTCGACGGCCTTCCCCACGAGTCCCGTCTCACCGGACGCCGTGCAGCTGATGACGGCGTTCATCATGCCCGGATATCAGGGGCAGGGGCTGGGGCGAGTGCTGGTGCAGACGGTCGCCAAGGATCTGCTGCGCCGGGGCTTCAAGGCGATCGAGGCCTTCGGTGACGCCCGCTGGAAGGAACCCGCCTGCCTTCTGCCGGCGGATCATCTTCTGGCCGTGGGCTTCAAGACGGTCCGGCAGCACCCCGCGCATCCACGGCTGCGCCTGGAGCTGCGATCGACGCTCTCCTGGAGAGAAGACGTGGAGATGGCACTCGATCGGCTTCTCGGAGCGGTCCAGAAGGAACCGGCGCTAAGGCCGCTGTAGCCTCAGCGAAGTGCCATACGCGAATGGGCCAACCCAGTCGGGTTGGCCCATTCGTGTTTCACGTGAAACGTCACTCGGCGATGAAGTCCTCGAGGTCGCGAACGATCGCGGCCTTCGGCTTGGCACCGACGATGGTCTTGGCGACCTCGCCACCCTGGTAGACGTTCAGGGTCGGGATGGACATGACGCCGTACTTGGCGGCCGTGCCGGGGTTCTCGTCGATGTTCAGCTTGACGACCTCGATCTTGTCGCCGTACTCGGCAGCGATCGCCTCCAGGGAGGGAGCGATCTGGCGGCACGGACCGCACCACGCGGCCCAGAAGTCCACCAGGACGGGCTTGTCGCTCTTGAGGACGTCCTGCTCGAAGGAATCGTCGGTCACATTCTTCAGGCTGCCGGCCACGGCGGGCTCCTTAACTCGATCGTGCGGTGGGGCGGGGAAAGGGGGAGGGGGTCAGACGGTGGCGGTCTTCTCGGGCTCCGCCTTTTCCTCGTCCGCGAGGGCGGAGAGGAAGCGTTCGGCGTCCAGAGCGGCGGAGCAGCCGGTGCCGGCCGCGGTGATCGCCTGTCGGTAGGTGTGGTCGACCACGTCACCGGCGGCGAAGACACCGGTCACATTGGTGCGGGTGGACGGAGAGGCAACCTTCAGGTAGCCCTCCTCGTCCAGATCCAGCTGGCCCTTGAAGAGCTCGGTGCGCGGGTCGTGGCCGATCGCGATGAACAGACCGGTCACGGGCAGCTCGGACAGTTCCCCGGTCTTGACGTTGCGCAGCTTCAGACCGGAGAGCTTCTGCTCGCCCTGGATCTCGGCGACCTCGCTGTCCCACACGAACTTGATCTTCGGGTCACCGAAGGCACGCTCCTGCATGGCCTTGGAGGCGCGCAGCGTGTCCCGGCGGTGGACGATCGTCACGGACTTGGCGAACCGCGAGAGGAAGGTGGCCTCCTCCATCGCGGTGTCACCGCCGCCGATCACGGCGATGTCCTGGTCCTTGAAGAAGAAGCCGTCGCAGGTCGCGCACCAGGAGACACCGCGACCGGACAGCGCGTCCTCGTTCGGCAGGCCCAGCTTGCGGTGCTGGGAGCCGGTGGTGACGATGACGGCCTTCGCCTTGTGGACGGTGCCTGCGGTGTCGGTGACGGTCTTGATCTCACCGCTGAGGTCGACGGAGACGATGTCGTCCGGGATGAGCTCGGCGCCGAAGCGCTCGGCCTGCGCCCGCATGTTGTCCATCAGCTCGGGGCCCATGATGCCGTCGCGGAAGCCCGGGAAGTTCTCCACCTCGGTGGTGTTCATCAGCGCGCCACCGGCGGTGACGGCGCCCTCGAACACCAGGGGCTTCAGCGACGCGCGCGCGGTGTAGAGCGCCGCCGTGTAGCCGGCGGGCCCGGAGCCGATGATGATCACGTTACGGACGTCGCTCACGGCTTGATTCCTCGTCTCTGGTCTGCGTCAGTCGACCGGTGGGAGACCCTTCCAGGACTCTCACCCCACCCAACGGATCCTACGGGGCCCGCATTCCCGGTGTGTCGGGGCACACGCATGCGCCGGGTGACAGCGGGAGCGGCCCGGCAGACTCAGGGAGGGGCGGACTCAGGGACGTGGGAAGGAATGCTTCAGAAGAACCGTGCCGGCGGAGCCGGGCTGCTGCCGGATGCAGGCCGCATCGACGATGTAAACCGTCACGCGCGCGCTGTCGGTGGCATCGGGCACCACGACCAGATAGGCGGACTTACCGTCGTACGTTCCCGTCTTGGCGCCCAGCACGTTGTCGCCCCGGTGGAGCGTGGCTCGGACGCAGTCGGGGACGGCGACGTCGGTCTGGAGCAGGGTGTTCGCGCTCTCGGTCGATTGAGGGGTGTTCTGCTCGGACTGGTGGCCCGATCGAGGCTGCTGGCCCTGCTGCGGGTACTTCTTGGTGGTGAGCAGATCCTTCACCTGGCTCTCGACACTCGTGCCGGAGAAGGGGCCGACGGAAGGCGTCGGCTTTCCATGGGCGGTGGTGTCGGAGGAGTGATCACCGAACGACTGCAGTACCAGGGACCCCACTCCGAGGACGGCGGCGGTCAGAACAGCCCCCAGAACCACACGCCCCCGACGCCGGCCCCGCTCGCGCCCCTTGCGCCCCGGACCGGTCGCCGCCTGAGGACGGCCGGCGGGGCGGTCCGAGGGAGGCAATGTTTCACGTGAAACATGACCCTGGCCGTCCCCTAGCCTCGGGTCGGTCTCCGTGGAGGCCTGGGCGCTCAGGGGTTCCGGAGCGGAGGCGCTGAGCAGCGCCTCGGCGGCGAGCGCGGCATCAATACGTTCGGCCACGTCGGCCGGCATGCTCTCCGCTCCCGATACGGATCCCAGGAGCCCTCGGATCTCCTCCAGCGAGGCGCGGACGTCCGCGCACAGCTCACATGTGTCCAGGTGGCGCCGTACGTCCGTGCTGCGGTCCGGAGGCAGAAGGCCTTCGGTGAGGTCGGAGATCTCCGCGACGTCCGGGTGCCCGGCCGTGTCTGTCGTGGAAGTCACGCTCGCCCACCTCCGCCCTTCACTACGGCTGAATCGCTCGGTCCCGCGTCCTTGGGGCCCTCGCTCGAAGTCCCCGTTGCCGGTGGGACGGATGTCCCCTCCACCCGGTTCCGTCCCGCGCCGGGTTCTTTTCCGCTTCCGGAACCTTCGGGCCGTAGATGAGTGAGGAGAGGCATCAGCCGGGCTCTGCCCCGGGCACACCGGCTCTTCACCGTGCCCGTCGGCACGTCGAGGATCCGTGCGGCCTCGGCCACGGGATATCCCTGCATGTCCACCAGGACCAGGGCAGCTCGCTGGTCGTGCGGGAGTGTGCCGAGGGCTTCGAGCAGCTGGCGGTGCACATCGTTCCGCTCGGCCGGCGCCGAGGCCGACTCGTGCGGCTCCAGGAGCTGCTCCAGTCGCTCGGTGTCGTCGACCGGAGCGGTCTTCCGCGAGTCCACCTTGCGGGCACGGTCCAGGCAGGCGTTCACCGTGATCCGGTGCAGCCAGGTCGTGACCGCCGACTGGCCCCGGAAGGTGTGAGCGGCCCGGTAAGCCGACAACAGGGCGTCCTGGACCGCGTCGGCGGCCTCCTCACGGTCCCCCAGCGTCCGCAGCGCGACCGCCCAGAGCCGATCCCGATGCCGCCGCACGATCTCTCCGAAGGCATCAGGGTCGCCTTCCACATGGCGGGAGAGCAGATCCTTGTCGCTCACTCCGTCGTATCCGGCGTCCTCCGCCATCTGCCCCCTCCGGTCCGGGTGCGACGTCAGCCCGTGAACTTCACTTCGCCGATGGCCTGCTTGTAGCCGGCCTTGGCGTACGCGGCCGAGTCGGGACCCGAGTAGGGCACGGCCGTCAGCCACACGAGGACGTATTGCGTCTTCACTGACTTGGTGACCCTCACCGTAGCGGTGGTGCCCGTGGTCGTGGCCTTGCCGATCTGGTCCATCGAGTCCAGCGACGCGGGTGTCAGCGAGTCGGCAGCGTACAGCTCCACGGTCGTGTGGTCACCGGGGTAGCGCAGGTCGAGGGTCGCCGTCCGAAGCGTCTTGGCCGAACCCAGGTCGTAGACGATGCCGACACCTGGCTTGTAGGGCGCGATCGGGGGACCTTCGTTGAAGGTCCTCGTCCTCCAGTACGTGGAAGCGTTCCCGTCGTAGGTATTGGCCACATCGCCGGGGTGCTGGGCGTCCCCCGTGGCGACGAACTCCCGGCTGCCCTTGATGCTTATCGGCATCGGATTGGGCTTCGCGCCCCCCTTGTCGCCGTCGCCCGTCTGCTGGCTCTTGTTGGTGTCGTCGGACTTGCCGCCCTGGTCCATCAGTGCGTCCGCCAACTGCCAGCTGCCCAGGCCGAGGGCGGCGATGAGGAGGGCGGACACGGCCCATTTCAGAACCTTCCCGGTACGGCTCTGCAGCGGGGGCGGCGGCGTGGTGATCGGCTGGGGGGCGCCGGGGTGCGGTGCCGGGCGGCCGTACGTGCCCTGCTGGTAGGTCGTGCGCTGGTACTCCGGCGGGGCCGTGAACGCAGGCTCCGGCGGGCGGATGCGCGGCATCTCGCCGATCGCCTTCACCAGCTCCTCCGGCGTGGTGCACGGGGTCTCGTGACGGGAGGCGGTGGCACCGTCGTTGGCGAGCGCGCGCATGGCCAGTTCGGACAGGCCCCGGTGCACACCGGCCCGCACCTGGTCCGGTGCGATGAGGCCGACGCCCTTGGGAAGCCCGGACAGGCCGTACGCGTTGTTCTCGTACGGCCAGCGCTGGGTCAGCGCCGCGTACAGCAGGGCGCCGATCGCCTCGGTGTCGGTGCGCTGCGGGGTGTCGGAGCTGATGCCGCGCAGCGCGGCGTTCACGGCGAGGCCCCGGATGCGCCATTGGCCGGTCGAAGCGCGCAGGACGGCGTTGGGGTTGAGCCGGAGATGGGCGAGGCCCTCGCGGTGCGCGGCGGCCATGGCGGAAGCGACCTGACTGACCATCTGGTAGGCGTCGTGCGGCTCCAGCGGGCCGTTCGTGAGGAGCGTGGTCAGCTCGGTGGCGTCGGGCAGCCACTCGTGTACGACGTAGACGAGGTCGTTCTCCTCGACGGCGTCGAGGACCTGGACGAAACGGGGGTCGCCGAGCAGTGCGGAGGAACGGGCGGCGGCGAGGACGGAACGGGCCCGCACGTGCTCCGCGGGCAGGATGTGGACGCCGACGGCGCGACGGAGCTTCTCGTCGACCGCACGCCAGCTGCTGAATCCGTCCAGACGGGTGACGCACTCCTCCAGTCGGTAGCGTCTGGCGAGTTTGTGACCGCTGTGCAGTTCGGGAGGCGAGGCCTTCTGCAGGGAGCCCTCGGGCCCGACCCCCTGTGCCTCGTCGCTGTCCGTGTCCCGCTCCGGGTTCTTGGCCACCCCGTCGGCCGTGGACTGGTCCGCCTTGGCGGTCAGCGGCTGCTCGCCGCTGTTGTCTGCCACGTCGACGGCAGCTGTGCTCCGTTCCGCCACCGTCGTCCCTGCCTCCCCATCCGTTGCACGCTGTCCGACGCCGAAACCAATTGTGCCCACAGTCCGCCGCTATGCACGACACGCGGCGGCGGACGATGGTTGTGCGCCTACCCCCGCCTCAGCGGCCCAGACGCCCGCGGACCATGCCCACGAGCGAATTGAGTTCCTCGATGCGCATCCGGCGGGCGGCGACGAAAAAGATGCCGAGCAGGACGGCACCACCGGCGATCAGCGCGGCGAAGGATCCGACGACGCCCTGGCCGAGGGTGTGCCCGATGCCGTAACAGGCGGCGCCGCTGAGCAGGGCCGCCGGCACCGAGGCGATGCACAGGCGCGCGTACGTGCGCATCACCCTGGCGCCGTCCAGGTCACCGCCCAGCCGCTTGCGCAGCCGCCGCCAGGCGACGCCCACACCGATCGCGTAGGCCAGGCCGTACGCGGCTGCCATGCCCGCGACCGCCCAACGGGCGGGCAGCAGGAAGTAGCAGAGCGCCGAGGCGCCCGCGTTGACGGCGGCGACGATGACGGTGTTGTAGAACGGCGTGCGGGTGTCCTCGTAGGCGTAGAAGGCGCGCAGGACGACGTACTGCACCGAGTACGGGATCAGGCCGAGGCCGAAGGCCATCAGCATGTAACCCATGTTGGTGGCCTCGCCGGTGCCCGAGGAGCCGAAGATCAGCGTACACATCGGGATGCCGAGCGCGAGGAAGCCGAAGGCGATCGGCACGATGGCCACCGCGGTGGTCCGCATGCCCTGGGAGATGTCGTCGCGGACCGCGCCGGCGTCGCCCTCGGCGGCCGAGCGCGAGATGCGCGGCAACAGGGCGGCCATGAGGGACACCGTGATGATGGCCTGCGGCAGGCCCCAGATCAGCTGGGCGTTGGCGTAGGCGGCGAAGCCGGTGCCGGCGACACCGGAGTCCTTTCCGGCCGCCGTGGACAGCTGGGTGACGATCATGGCGCCCGCCTGGTTGGCGAGGACGAACAGGACCGTCCACTTGGCGAGCATCGCGGCCTTGCCCAGGCCGTGGCCGCGCCAGTCGAACCGCAGCCGGATCCGGAAGCCCGTCTCGCGCAGGTACGGGATCATCGCCAGTGCCTGGACGACCAGGCCGAGCAGCACACCGATGCCGAGCAGGCGCTGGCCCTCCGGCGGGATGTTCGTGACCGTCATGTGGGAGTTCGCGGCGGTGCCGTAGACCCAGATGAACATGCCGAGCGTCACGATGATGACGATGTTGTTCAGGACCGGTGTCCACATCATCGCGCCGAACTTGCCGCGGGCGTTGAGGATCTGACCCATCACCACGTGGATGCCCATGAAGAAGATCGAGGGCAGGAAGTAGCGGGTGAAGGTGACCGCCACGTCATTGGCCGCGGGGTTGGAGGCGACCGGGTTGGACAGCAGGCGCACCAGCAGCGGCGCGCCGAGCATCGCGAGAGCGGTCAGCGCGGCCAGCGCCACCATCACCAGGGTCAGCAGACGGTTGGCGAAGGCCTCGCCGCCGTCGTCGTCCTCCTTCATCGCCCGCACCAGCTGCGGCACGAAGACGGAGTTCAGGCCACCACCGACGGTGAGGATGTAGATCATCGTCGGCAGCTGGTAGGCGACCTGGAAGGAGTCGCCGAGGAAGCCGAGGCCGAGCGCCGAGACGATCAGCGCCGAGCGGATGAAACCGGTGAGGCGGGAGACCATCGTGCCCGCCGCCATCACGGCACTGGACTTCAGCAGCCCGGTGGCCTTGCCGCCCTTCTTCGGGGGTGCGGCGGAGGCCGCGGGAGCCGCTGCCGGCTCGGGCTCCACGTCCCTGTACGGACCGGCGGGATCCGGCGCCGCGGCCGGGGCGGGCACGGGCGGCTGCGCCGGGTTCCCCGGGGCGGCCGCGTAGGAGGCCGCGGTGTACGGGTTGTCCTGCTGGGCGCCCTGGCCGGGCGCCGACGGGTACGGGTCGGCGGGACCGTACCCGGTGCCCGGAGCGGTGGCCTGCTGGGAGTAGCCGGGCGGGTCCATGGGCGCGCGCCCACCGCTCTGCTGCTGGTCCTTGAAGAGGTGCGCGAAGGCGTCCGGCTCGTGGTACTCCTCGCCCGAGTGCGTGACCAGGTCATCCACGCCCACGAACTGGGTCGTGCGCGGGTCGTCGCCGTACGGCATGTACGGGGTCGCGCCTTCCGGCTCCGGTGCCGGCGTCTGTGCCCACATCCGGGGGTCGGGTGCGTACGGCGACTGGGCGGGCTGTCCGTAGAGCGGCTGCTGCCCGTAGCCGCCCTGAGGGGGCGGCGGGTGCGCGGCGCGGTCGTAGAGCGCCTCGGCGACCGGGTCCTGGGCGGCGAGGTCCTGCCCACGGTAGGGGTCCTGGTCGTAGGCGTCCTGGAGGTACATGTCCGCCGGTTGCTGCGGCGGTACCTGACCGGGCTCCGGCGGTGTCTCGGGGTAGCCCGAGCCGGCCGCGCCCTGGCCGCGATCACCGTCGTACGGCGCGTTCATGCTTACCCCACCTCATCGTCCCTGGCCCCACCGGCCATGACATCGCTCAACGGTCCACTCTCTCACCCGTCCCGGACGGGTCGGGGCTTTCCGGTGCGGTGTCCGGTGCAGGGTCACTCGGGTGCTCCCGGTCGTCTGCCCCCGTGGGAGAGGCGGAATCCTCTGGTTCCTCCGGGAGACGGTCCGCGGGGGTGTCGGGGTTCCCGGGCTCGTCGGCGGCCTGCTCCTCCGCGTCGGTGCAGTTCTCCTCCGTCTGGCGTGCGGATGCCCGCTTGCGCTGGGTGTACATCCGGAAACCGGCCAGGACGAGGAGGAGCACGCCGCCACCGATGACCAGCATCACCGTGGGCGTGATCTCGGTGACCTTCACGTCGAAGCTGACGGGGTCGCCGTACTTCTGGCCGTCCTCGGTGTACAGCTGGGCGATCACCGTGACCCGGCCGTTGGCGTTGGCCGAGGTGGTGAACTTCACGGACTGGCTGTGCCCGCCGGAGATCTCCACCGGCTGCTCGTAGTATGCCTTGCCGCCGATCTTCAGACGGGTCGGCATGGTCGAGGTGAGGCGCAGGACCAGATGGCCGACCGGCTGGACGAGGTTGTTCTGGACGGTCACCGGGATGGTGGCGCTGCGTCCCGAGAGCTTGGTCTCCGACTTGTCGATCAGCTTGACCTGGTCGGCCAGCTCGTCGAGCCATCCCTCCACGCCGTCGCGGTAGCTCTGCGCGTGCCAGCTCCGGCCGGTCCACGACGTGGACATCTCACGGTTTATGGCCCGCCCGAACGGCGTGACGACGCGGGACTGGTCGGAGAGGATCACCTGGAAGCTGCCGAGCTTGTCCTGGGTGCGTGCGATCTGCTCGAAGGCGGTCCGCGGCAGTTCCTGCGAGCGCAGCGAGGAGGGGTAGGCGGACTCCGACGGGATGTGGGTGGTGGCGTTCGGGTCCGGCTTGTCCTTGGCCGCGGTGGAGAGGTCCTGGGACTGGGACCAGTTCCCGCCCTGGAGGGCCTTCAGCGCCGCTGCCATCGCCTGGGCCTGGCTCGCGGTGGGCATGCGCTGCGGGGCGACCACGATGCTGCGCTGCTTGTCCGTCTGCGCGTTCACCTCGAGGCTCTGCGCCAGGAACTCCTGTACCGCGAGCGTGGCCGTGTCCGCCTTCGTCAGATCGCCCTCGAAGGCCGTGGACAGCCGGGCGTCGGAGACCACCGCCGTGGTGCCGCCGCCGACCGGGCGGGCGGCGGAAGGCGTGTACGGCAGCCCGGCGGTCTCCTCGAGGCTGTCACTGCGGGCGATCACGCGGTCGGCCCCGGCGGAGGTCGCCACCTTCATGATCGCCGGGTCTACGGCGCCCTCCACCGGCCAGGCGAAGTCGGTGCTCGGCGTGACGTGGAGCACGGTCTGGACGGTGATGGCGGCGACGTCGGTCGCGTCCTTGAGGTGGCTGAGGGAGCCGGTGACGCTCGTGCCGTTGTGCGCGAGGGACGCCAGGTCCGGGTCGGCGAAGGGCAGCGCGACGACCTCCTTGCCCGCCACCGCGTCCTGCAGGTTCGCCAGCCACTGCTTGGCGAGCGCCTGGTGATCCTTCGGCCCGGGCTTGGTGGTGCCACCGTCCCCCGGCAGCCGGTAGTTGCCGGTGGCCATAGCGTCCACGGAAGCCAGCAGGTCCGGGTCGATCACCCAGGTGACGTCCAGTTCCTTGCCCAGTTCCACCATCTGGGCCAGCCGGCCGCCCGGCGCGAGGTCCTTGGCCAGGTCGTCGTTGAGGAACACGGGCGTCTGGAGCTCGCCGGCGCCCGTCTTGGCCGTCATGTGGACCGTGGAGATCAGCGGCCACAAATACGTCGTCTTCGTCTTGGTGTCGGCGTCGGACGGCTGCCACGGCAGGAACGTCCGCTGGATGCCGAGCACCTGGTCCCAGGGCTGGGCGGCGGTCCGGCCGGAGAGGGAGACACCGAACTCGTAGACGCCGTCGTCACCGAGGTCGAGCTTGTCCACGGGGACGGAGATGCTGAAGTGCTCGGCGACGCCCGGGGACAGCTTGGCGAACTTCTCCACGTACTTGCCGCCGACCTCGGAGCCGGTTTCACCCGATGGGTCGTCGGGGTGCTGGGCGACGGAGTCGATCGCCGAGCGAGTGGTCAGCATGGGGCCCACCTGCAGGCCCACGTGCGCGCCCGTGACGGCCTGCCTGCCGTTGTTGGTCACGGTGCCCGACACGGTCAGCGTGTCCCCGTCCGTGGGAGCGCTGGGGGTCAGTGAGTCCAGGGAGACGGACACCGCGTCCGAGGAGGCGGCCGCAGCGGGCGCCGCGGCGGGTAGCTGGAGCAGCCCGGTCAGCAGCGGCGCACCAGCGAGCAGCGCGCCGGCGCGTCGCAGCCACCGGCGGGCAGGTGAGGCACTGGTCCCCTGGAATTCAGCCGCCTCGGCCACGCGCTCGCCCGTCCCTCGTCGTCGTCAGTGGTCGTCGGAATGTGCGTCCACGCATGGTAACGATGCGCGCTGAGGGGAAGTGCCGCGGTCTCCGTCACAAGATCGAAGAACACACGGCGACCTGTCCTCTATATCCAGTATCGAGGGGAGAGCTTCCGTACGCCGTAAGAGCAGACCTTGCGCGGGTATGCCGGCAGCTGTCCGCGGTCCCTCTCTCCGGGCCCGTCCTTGGTCTTCGCCCGCCGGCCCCGGACGAAAATGGAGGCCGCCCCTGGTCGCCGGGGCACGTACCCTTTTCTGTTGTGCCGAACCCCAACGAAGACACTCCCTCTGCCCTGAGCCAGGCGCAGCAGCGCGCGGTCGCCGAGCTGCTGCGGGTGGCCCCTGTTGCCGACGATCTCGCCCGCCGATTCCAGGCGGCCGGGTTCTCCCTCGCCCTGGTCGGCGGGTCGGTACGTGACGCGCTGCTCGGCCGGCTGGGCAACGACCTGGACTTCACGACCGACGCCTGCCCCGAGGACGTTCTGAAGATCGTCCGCCCCTGGGCGGACGCCGTCTGGGAGGTCGGTATCGCCTTCGGCACCGTCGGCGCGCAGAAGGACGGCTATCAGATCGAGGTCACCACCTACCGGTCGGAGGCCTACGACCGCACCTCGCGAAAGCCCGAGGTGTCGTACGGCGACTCCATCGAGGAGGATCTGGTCCGCCGGGACTTCACGGTCAACGCCATGGCCGTGGCACTGCCGGCGAAGGAGTTCATCGACCCGCACGGAGGCCTGGAGGATCTTGCGGCGCGTGTGCTGCGGACGCCGGGCACGCCGGAGGAGTCCTTCTCGGACGATCCGCTGCGCATGATGCGGGCCGCCCGGTTCGCCGCCCAGCTGGACTTCACGGTCGCCCCCGAGGTCGTCACCGCGATGAAGGAGATGGCCGGACGTATCGAGATCGTCTCGGCCGAGCGAGTTCGGGACGAGCTGAACAAGCTGATCCTTTCCGCGCACCCATGCAAGGGGCTGACCCTGCTCGTGGAGACCGGGCTCGCCGACCATGTGCTGCCTGAACTGCCGGCGCTGCGCCTGGAACGTGACGAGCACCACCGGCACAAGGATGTCTACGAGCACACGCTGATCGTCCTGCAGCAGGCGATCGCCCTGGAGCAGGAGGGTCCCGACCTCACGCTGCGGCTGGCGGCGTTGCTGCACGACATCGGCAAGCCGCGTACGCGCCGCTTCGAGACGGACGGCCGGGTCTCCTTCCACCACCACGAGGTGGTCGGAGCCAAGATGACCAAGAAGCGCATGACCGCCTTGAAGTACTCCAACGAGCTGGTCAAGGACGTCTCACGGCTGGTCGAGCTCCACCTGCGCTTCCACGGCTACGGCACCGGGGAGTGGACGGACTCGGCGGTACGCCGCTATGTGCGCGACGCGGGCCCGCTGCTGGACCGCCTGCACAAGCTGACCCGTTCCGACTGCACCACCCGCAACAAGCGCAAGGCGGCCGCGCTCTCCCGGGCCTACGACGGTCTGGAGGAGCGTATTGCGCAGTTGCAGGAGCAGGAGGAGCTGGACGCGATCCGTCCGGACCTCGACGGCAACCAGATCATGGAGGTCCTGGGGGTCGGTCCCGGCCCCGTCATCGGTAAGGCGTACAAGCACATGCTGGAGCTGCGCCTGGAGAACGGTCCGATGGGGTACGACGCGGCGGTGGCGGCTCTCAAGGACTGGTGGGCCGAGCAGAACTGATCTCTGCCGAGCCGGGCGGTGCCATGTTTCACGTGAAACACCCCGCCTGGATCAGAACGTGCCGAGGGGCGATGTTTCACGTGAAACATCGCCCCTCGGCACGTTGAAGCGCTACTTCTTGTTGTCTCCCAGGCAGAGAACGAATGAGTCGCTGCCTTCTCGCCACGAGATGGCAGCGGTCGTTCCCTGGACCGACTGGCAGGCGAGCATGGCGATGCTGGTGCTGCCGTCCTTCTTGAGCACCTTGTAGTCCGCCTTCGGATCGCTGCAGTCCAGCTGCTCGATGTTCGGGTCCTTGGCGGTTCCCTTGTTCGTCAGGCAGTCGCCGACAGCCAGCTTCTGGGTGTCGTCGCTGTGGCTGCCGAGGTAGCCGCCGGCCGCCGCGATAAGGCCGACGACGATGATGGCTATGCGCACGTACAGCTTGACGTTGCGCTTCCGCTGAGGCGGCACCGGTGCATACGGTGCCGCGCCCTGCTGGGGGAAGCCAGGCTGGCCCGGCTGCTGCGGGTAGCCGCCCTGGGGCGGGTACGGAGCCTGGGGCTGGCCGTACGGCTGCTGCCCCTGTGCGTACGGGTTCTGGCCCTGGGGCGGCGGAGTCGTCACTTGGGGGTCCCCCTAAGAGAGTTGGTGAGCAGCGCACATAAGTGGCGCATAAGACGCACGTAAGCTACCGGGCACTACTGACACTCCTGTAGCCCAGGGGGACTCTGTGGCTTTGATGTGACACTCACCGGTGTTCAAAGCGGGCCATAGCCGCAGCAACTGCGCCGTAGATGACGGCGACTGTGACGACCAGCGTTGCCGAGCGTCCGTCCGGCGGCAGCATCAGGGCCGCCACTCCGGCCGCTCCGACGAAGGCCACATTGAACAGCACGTCGTACACGGAGAAGATGCGGCCGCGGAAGCCGTCGTCGACGGCGGCCTGGACGATCGTGTCCGTGGCGATCTTCGCGCCCTGGGTGATCAGACCCAGGACGAAGGCCGCGACCAGGAGGGGCCCGGTGGCGAACGGGAGGCCGAGGGCGGGCTCCAGAACGGTGGCGGCGCCCGAGCACACCACGATCCAGCGCCCCGGCCCAAGACGTCCCGCCGCCCACGGCGTGATCGCGGCCGCCGCGAAGAATCCCGCACCCGACAGCGCCAGCGCGAGGCCGAGCAGCCGAAGGCCGTTCTCGGGACTCGTGGAGAGGGCGTACCGGCACAGCATCAGCAGGAGAACGAGGAGTGCGCCGTAGCAGAAGCGCATCAGCGTCATCGCGGCCAGTGCCCCTGCGGCTTCCCTGCGCTGCGGTGCGGCCAGATGCCGGACGGCCGCCAGGAGTTCGCGTGCCGTTTCGGCGAGGGCGGTGGCCATGCGCGGCCGTACCGGCTGCCGGTCGGGACCGAGGAGCGCGCGAGGCATGGTCAGGGATGTCAGGCCGGCGCACAGATAGAGGAAGGCGCCGAGGAGCACCACCGCCGCATCGGAGTCGGACGCCACGAGCCGTACGGCGAAGGCGAGACCGCCACCCGCGGTCGCGGCGAGTGTTCCGGCGGTCGGGGACAGGGAGTTGGCGAGCAGAAGACGCTCGGCGTCCACCACACGGGGCAGGGACGCGGACAGCCCGGCGAGGATGAAGCGGTTGACGGCCGTGACGCACAGAGCCGAGACGTAGAAGAGCCAGTCCGGGACATGACTGACCATCAGCACGGCGGTGACCGCGGCCAGCAGGGCGCGCAGCAGATTGCCGTAGAGGAAGACCTGCCGACGGCGCCAGCGGTCCAACAGGACGCCCGCGAACGGGCCGACCAGCGAATAGGGGAGCAGCAGGACCGCCATCGCCGAGGCGACGGCGGTGGCCGAGGTCTGTTTCTCCGGGGAGAAGACGACGTACGCGGCGAGCGCGACCTGGTAGACGCCGTCGGCGCCCTGGGACAGGAGGCGGATGGAGAGCAGGCGTCGGAAGTACCGCAGGCGCAACAGGACGCGCAGGTCACGGACGACGGGCATGGAGCACAGCCTCACACATGCGGAAGGTCCCCGGGTCAGGGAACCCGGGGACCTTCACAGCCCTGGCAGGAGCGTTCTGGTGCGAGCGACGCGCCGTGGGGCGTCCTAGCGCTCGACCTCGCCGCGGATGAACTTCTCGACGTTCTCGCGGGCCTGGTCGTCGAAGTACTGGACCGGCGGGGACTTCATGAAGTAGGAGGACGCCGACAGGATCGGGCCGCCGATGCCGCGGTCCTTGGCGATCTTCGCGGCACGCAGGGCGTCGATGATGACACCCGCCGAGTTCGGGGAGTCCCAGACCTCGAGCTTGTACTCCAGGTTCAGCGGGACGTCACCGAAGGCGCGGCCCTCGAGGCGGACGTAGGCCCACTTGCGGTCGTCCAGCCAGGCCACGTAGTCGGACGGGCCGATGTGGACGTTCTTCTCGCCGAGGTCCCGGTCGGGGATCTGGGAGGTGACGGCCTGCGTCTTGGAGATCTTCTTGGACTCCAGGCGCTCGCGCTCGAGCATGTTCTTGAAGTCCATGTTGCCGCCGACGTTCAGCTGCATCGTGCGGTCGAGGATGACACCGCGGTCCTCGAACAGCTTCGCCATGACGCGGTGCGTGATGGTGGCGCCGACCTGGGACTTGATGTCGTCACCGACGATCGGCACACCGGCCTCGGTGAACTTGTCCGCCCACTCCTTGGTGCCGGCGATGAAGACCGGGAGGGCGTTGACGAAGGCGACCTTGGCGTCGATGGCGCACTGGGCGTAGAACTTCGCCGCGTCCTCGGAGCCGACCGGCAGGTAGCAGACCAGGACGTCGACCTGCTTGTCCTTCAGGACCTGGACGACGTCGACCGGCTCGGCGTCGGACTCCTCGATGGTCTGGCGGTAGTACTTGCCGAGGCCGTCGAGGGTGTGGCCGCGCTGGACGGTGACACCGGTGCTGGGCACGTCGCAGATCTTGATCGTGTTGTTCTCGGAGGCGCCGATCGCGTCCGCGAGGTCGAGGCCGACCTTCTTGGCGTCGACGTCGAACGCCGCGACGAACTCGATGTCGCGCACGTGGTAGTCACCGAACTGCACGTGCATCAGGCCGGGGACCTTCGACGCCGGGTCGGCGTCCTTGTAGTACTCGACTCCCTGCACCAGCGACGCGGCGCAGTTGCCCACGCCGACGATGGCTACGCGAACCGAACCCATTCCGGTTGCTCCCTGTGTGTACGAGTGAGGCCCTGAGTGGGTCTCACGTGGCGGTGTCGCCGGGCGTATCCGTGCGGGGGGTGTCCCCGCGACGGGGCAGGCCGCCCGTCGATCCAGTGGTGGTGTCCTGCTGAGCGGACCCCCCGGACGCGGAACCCTTCAGATCCCGCCCGGCCCGCTCGCTCTCGATGAGCTCGTTCAGCCAGCGCACTTCGCGCTCCACGGACTCCATCCCGTGGCGCTGGAGCTCGAGTGTGTAGTCGTCGAGGCGCTCCCGGGTGCGCGTCAGCGAGGCGCGCATCTTCTCCAGTCGCTCCTCCAGGCGGCTGCGCCGGCCCTCCAGCACGCGCATGCGCACATCGCGCGAGGTCTGCCCGAAGAAGGCGAACCGTGCGGCGAAGTGCTCGTCCTCGTACGCGTCGGGTCCGGTCTGCGAGAGCAGCTGCTCGAAGTGCTCCTTACCTTCTGCCGTCAATCGGTACACGATCTTCGCTCGGCGTCCGGCGAGAGGAACGGCGTCCTCATGGGTGCTGCCCGGCTCCTCGATCAACCAGCCGTTGGCGACCAGCGTCTTGAGACAGGGATACAGGGTCCCGTAGCTGAACGCCCGGAACACACCCAGAGACGTGTTGAGTCGTTTGCGCAGCTCATAGCCGTGCATCGGGGACTCGCGCAGCAGGCCGAGCACGGCGAACTCGAGGATGCCGGAACGTCGGCTCATCGTCGCCTCCTCTCGGTCCCGCTGATCGCTCATGCGGGTCTCGCAGTACCTCTCAGCGTCTTTATGTCGCGCTGATGTATCGACTCGATACATCAAGACGATAGAACGGCCGTCCGCGAGGGACAAGAGGGACGGTGGTGAACGGGATCACATCACCGATTCATACGGTGTGGGTTGCCTGGTTTGGGGTGAACTTCGGGGCTCGGCGGGTTTTGGTGGTGCGTAGTCTGTGCGGCATGCAATCCACCGGGAACCAAGTGACGCCCGGGGAGCGTCGTCGTCCCCGGTGCAGTACGGGTGAATGCAGGACCGACCACATCCGTACTTCGGGGGGACCGGAAACCAGCCGCCGTTCCAGGCGCGCAAGGGTGCGCCTGCCCGAGGAGTAATCGTTCGATGAGCGAGCACCGTCGCAAACCGCCGCAGCCGCAGGGAGGCGGACGTGCCGCGGCCCGACGCGGCCAGTCCGGCTCGTCCTCCGGTCGCCGTGCGGCACCGCGAGGCGCCACCGGATCGCCAGCCGACTCCTATGGGTCCAGTTCCTATGGGTCGGGTTCCAGCGGTCCGGGAGGTGAGGAGCGTTCCTACGGCAGCCGAGCCGAGGCCCGCCGGGCGGCGCAGAGAGGCAGCCGCCGCAGAGGCGCTGACAACGCCGGCCCGGGCGGCCGGCGCGGCGCTCCCGGCGGCCCGACCGGTCCCGGGCGCGGCAGAGGGCGTGCATCGACCGCTCCCGGCAGGAAGCGGCTGATCGACTATCCCCGAGCCGGAAAGTACGGCTGGCGTCGCTGGGTGCCTTCCTGGAAGCTCGTCTCCGGGCTGTTCATCGGCTTCGTCGGCAGCCTCATGGCGGTGGCGGGCATCGCGTACGCGATGGTGAGCGTTCCCGACGAGGCCGCGGTCGCCAAGGCGCAGAACAACGTCTTCTACTGGTCCGACGGCTCGGTGATGGTCGCGACCGGCGGTGAGGTCAACCGCCAGAACATGAACTACGCCAGCATCCCCAGGGAGATGCGCTACGCGGTCATCTCGCAGGAGAACAAGACCTTCGAGACCGACAGCGGTATCGACCCGAACGGTATTGCGCGTGCCGTCCTGAATATGGCCCGCGGCGGTCAAACACAGGGTGGCTCGACCATCACCCAGCAGTACGTCAAGAACGCGATGCTGAACGACCAGGCACAGACGTTGTCCCGGAAGTTCAAGGAGATCTTCGTCGCGATCAAGGTGGGAGCCCAGGTCCCCAAGGACAAGATCATGGAGGGCTACCTCAACACGACGTACTTCGGCCGCGGGGCCTACGGGCTCCAGGCCGCGTCCCGGGCGTACTTCAACAAGGACGCGACGAAGCTGGACCCGGGTGAGTGTGCCTTCCTCGCGGCGATGGTCAAGGGCGCGACGTACTACGACCCGGCGGGCGCGACCTCCCTCGACCCCTCTGCGACTCCGGAGGCCAACAGCAGGCGGGCCCTGGCGCAGATGCAGGACACCTTGGACAAGATGGTCAAGTACGGCCACCTGAGCCCTGCGGAGCGCGCCAAGTACACGACCCTCCCCAAGATCCAGAACCCCCGGTCGAACGGCCAGCTGGGGGGCCAGATCGGCTATCTGGTCGACCTTGCCAAGGCGTACCTGGTCAACAACCCGGCTACGCACATCACCGCGGACGATCTGCAGAAGGGCGGCTACCAGATCTACACGACCTTCGACAAGAAGAAGGTCAACGCGCTGGAGGCCGCCGTGAAGAACGTCCAGAAGGCGAACATCAAACCCAAGCAGCGGCCCAAGACGGACACCAACGTCCAGTTCGGCGGGGCTTCCGTGGACCCGGCCTCGGGTGCCATCAGGGCCATCTACGGCGGTGAGGATGCAACAAAGCACTTCACCGACAACGCCGACTCCACCGGTGCCCAGGTGGGTTCGACGTTCAAGCCGTTCGTGCTGGCGGCGGCCATGAAGTGGGGCGTGCGCAACCCGGACGGTCCGGAGTCGCAGGCCCAGGACGAGCGCACGATCGCCTCCCCCAAGAGCCTGTACAGCGGCAAGAACAAGCTCAAGATCAAGGAGTACAACGGAAAGGTCTGGACGGACAAGGACGGCAACGAGTGGCTGCAGACCAACGACGGCGGTGAGTCCGTCGGAAACGCGCCGGACTACAAGATCGACCTCCGCGAGGCGATGCAGTACTCGGTCAACTCCGCCTACGTCCAGCTGGGTATGGACGTGGGACTGGACAAGGTCCAGCAGAGTGCCATGGACGCCGGGATTCTCAAGGGCAGCCTCGCCAGCGCCAACTACCCGTCGTTCTCCATCGGTACGTCGGACCCCAGCGCCATCCGCATGGCCTCCGCGTACGGCACGTTCGCGGCCAGCGGTCAGCAGCGTGACCCGTACTCCGTCGTGAAGGTGAGCGACAAGGACGGCGTGGTCTTCACGCACCAGGACAAGTCCACCGAGGCTTTCACCCCGCAGGTCGCCGACAACGTGACCGACGTGCTGAAGACGGTGGTCGACAAGGGCACGGGCACCAAGGCCCAGCTCCCGGGCCGCGATGTCGCCGGTAAGACGGGTACCACGGACGGCAACAAGTCCGCGTGGTTCGTCGGCTACACCCCGCAGCTGTCCACCGCGATCAGCATGTTCCGGTTGGACGACAACGCGAAGAACAAGAACCGGACGTTCCTGGAGATGTACGGAACGGGTGGCCAGGAGAAGATCCATGGTGCCTCGTTCCCGGCCGAGATCTGGCACGACTACATGGCCGAGGCGCTGGCGAATGCGCCGGTCGTGAACTTCCCGACTCCGCAGCCCATCGGCAAGGTGCTCAACGCCGACCCGAGCCCGACGCCGACCCCTTCGGCGAGCCAGAGCCAGACGACGAGCCCGTCGCCGAGCCCGTCGGCCAGCGAGCCGTCCACGTCGCCCTCGCCGTCGGCGAGCCAGACCTGCAACGGCTGGAGCTGGAAGTGTGGCACCACCGGAGGCACGAACACGGGTGGCACCGACGGAGGTACCTCGCCGACGCCCACCGTCACGGATACATCCGGGACCGGAGGCAACACCCGGGGCAACGGCAACGGAGGCATTTTCGGTGGTCCGACCGGCTAGCCACCGCGCCTGACCGGCTGGCGGCCGAGAACCGCCGAGCGTGTTTCACGTGAAACATGGGCCGCCGCACCCACCAGGTGCGGCGGCCCTCGGCGTTTTCCTAGACAGGTACGGCAGGATGTGGCCCATGCCCAGTGCAGAGATGACGCCCGCGAGCATGCACGAACCCGAGTCCGTGCGGCCCGCCACGGCAGAGCCGGTGCGGCCGACCAGTGAGGACGAGATCGCCCGGGCCGGCAGTGAGCTGATCGGCGGCCCCCTGGGGCGACGCGCCCTGCTCGGGACCGCCTGGTGGACCCCCGTCCGGGTTGTCGCGCTCGTGGCGATCGGCATGTTCGCCCTCGGCCTGGTCCAGAAGGCGCCCTGCTACCACAGCGCCTGGTTCTTCGGCGCGAGCAGCCAGTACACGAAGGCCTGCTACTCGGACATCCCGCACCTCTACCAGGGCCGCGGGTTCGCCGACCATCTCGTGCCGTACTTCGACAGACTTCCGGACGACATGTCCGGCGGCATGGGCTACCTCGAATACCCGGTGCTGACCGGTGTGTTCATGGAGGTGGCGTCCTGGCTGACCCCACACAGCGGCAGCATCCAGTACCAGGAGCAGTGGTACTGGTTCGT
Organism: Streptomyces sp. NPDC001852; assembly: GCF_042891825.1. Lineage (NCBI taxonomy): Bacteria > Bacillati > Actinomycetota > Actinomycetes > Kitasatosporales > Streptomycetaceae > Streptomyces > Streptomyces sp. NPDC001852. The sequence goes on along the minus strand of NZ_JBIATN010000021.1, from coordinate 95,085 downwards.
CAACGCCGGGATGCTGTTGGTGTGCGCTGCCGTCATCGCCGTCTGCGTGGCCCGCACGCACCGTCGGCGCCCCTGGGACGGTCTGCTGGTCGCCCTGGCGCCCGCCTTCATGCTCACCGCGACCATCAACTGGGACCTGCTGGCGGTGGCGCTCACGGCCGCCGCGATGCTGATGTGGTCCAGGAGCCGTCCCGTCGCCTTCGGTGTCCTCCTGGGCCTTGCCACGGCCGCCAAGCTCTACCCCGTGTTCCTGCTGGGCCCGCTGCTCGTGCTGTGCTGGCGGGCCGGAAAGTGGCGGGAGTACGCCCAGGCCGTGGGCGGCGCAGTGATCGCCTGGGTCGTGGTGAACCTGCCGGTGATGCTCTTCGCCTTCCGGGGCTGGTCGAAGTTCTACACGTTCAGCCAGGAACGAGGCGTCGACTTCGGCTCGTTCTGGCTGATCTGGGCGCAGAACTCCAGCAACCCGCCGAGCACGGGCTTTGTGAACGCCGCCGCGATGGTGCTGGTGGTGCTTGCCTTCCTCGGCATCGCCGCGCTCGCGTTCACCGCGCCACGCCGGCCGCGCTTCGCCCAGCTGGCCTTTCTGCTGGTGGCGGCCTTCATCCTCACCAACAAGGTCTACTCCCCGCAGTACGTCCTGTGGCTGGTGCCGCTGGCGGCCCTCGCCCGGCCCAAGTGGCGCGACTTCCTGATCTGGCAGGCTGGCGAGGTGGCGTACTTCCTGGGCATCTGGATGTACCTCGCCTACACGACCAGCGGCGACGCCCACAAGGGCCTTCCGACGCTCGGCTACCACTGGTCGATCGTGCTGCACCTGGTGGGCACGCTCTACCTGTGCGCCGTCGTCGTACGGGACATCCTCCTGCCGGAGCGGGACGTGGTGCGCCGCTCGGGCGACGACGACCCCTCGGGCGGAGTCCTCGACGGCGCGCAGGACGTTTTCGTGCTCGGTGCGGCAGCTCATCCGCCGCGGCATGCCGCCCACTTCGAGGGACCTCAGGTGGACTGGGGGATGCCGGAGCGGCCGCCCTCCGGGGACCGTTCGCTGTGAGCGAACACATCGTCGGACGGTCATGACGAAGGCCGTACACGCTCCCGCGTGTACGGCCTTCTCGTTGTCCTGGGCCGGCGCCGTCCTGGCCGGGCTCAGCGGTCCACGAGGCGGTCGAACTGCGTGGTGGTGTGCCGCAGATGAGCCACCAGCTCGTCGCCGACCTTCGGCTCCGGGGCGTCCGAGGGGACGAACAGGATCGACACCTGCATGTGTGGCGGCTCGGCGAACCAGCGCTGCTTGCCGCCCCACACGAACGGAGAAAGGTTCCGGTTGACCGTGGCGAGGCCGGCCCGTGCGACCCCCTTGGCGCGCGGCATGACGCCGTGGAGGGCCTTCGGGGCCTCCAGGCCCACGCCGTGGGACGTGCCGCCCGCCACGACCACCAGGTAGCCGTCGGAGGCCGCCTTCTGCTGCCGGTAGCCGAACCGGTCGCCCTTGGCCACGCGCGTGACGTCCAGGACGGCACCGCGGTACTCGGTGGCCTCGTGGTCCCCCAGCCACAGCCGCGTGCCGATGCGGGCGCGGAACCGGGTCTGCGGGAACTGCTGCTGGAGCCGGATGAGTTCATCGGCCTTGAGGTGGCTGACGAACATCGTGTGCAGCGGCAGTCGGGCCGCACGCAGCCGGTCCATCCAGCCGATGACCTCCTCGACGGCGTCCGAGCCGTCGGTGCGGTCCAGCGGCAGATGGATGGCGAAGCCCTCCAGCCGGACGTTCTCTATGGCCTGGTGCAGCTGGGGCAGGTCCTGCTCGCTGATGCCGTGCCGCTTCATCGAGGACATCACCTCGATGACGACCCGCGCGCCGACCAGGCCGTACACGCCGTCGACCGACGACACCGAGCGCACCACCCGGTCGGGCAGCGGCACAGGCTCCTCGCCGCGCCGGTACGGCGTCAGCACCAGCAGGTCACCGCCGAAGAAGTCCTTGATGCGCGCGGCCTCGTAGGTCGTGCCGACGGCGAGCAGGTCCGCGCCCAGTCGCGTGGCCTCCTCCGCCAGCCGTTCGTGCCCGAAGCCGTAGCCGTTGCCCTTGCAGACCGGGACGAGGCCCGGGAACTGCTCGTGCACGTGCTTGTGGTGCGCCCGCCAGCGCGCGGTGTCGACGTAGAGCGTGAGCGCCATGGCCGGACCCGGAACCTTTCTCGTGGCTGCGGTGTATCAGAGGGGTGAACGCTGTGAAGCCTATGGAATCAAACGCCCGCGGCTCAGCGTCGCGACATGTAGATGTCGAGCGCCTTGTGGAGCAGCTTGTTGAGCGGGAAGTCCCATTCACCGAGGTACTCGGCGGCCTGACCGCCGGTGCCGACCTTGAACTGGATGAGGCCGAAGAGGTGGTCCGTCTCGTCCAGCGAGTCGGAGATGCCGCGCAGGTCGTAGACGGTGCCGCCGAGCGCGTAGGCGTCGCGCAGCATCCGCCACTGCATCGCGTTCGAGGGCCGGACCTCACGGCCGATGTTGTCGGAGGCGCCGTAGGAGTACCAGACGTGGCCGCCGACGATCAGCATCGTCGCGGCGGACAGGTTCACGCCGTTGTGGCGGGCGAAGTACAGCCGCATCCGGTTCGGGTCCTCGGTGTTGAGGGCCGTCCACATGCGCTGGAAGTACGACAGCGGGCGGGGCCGGAAATGGTCGCGCACAGCGGTGATCTCGTACAGCCGCTGCCACTCGGCCAGGTCCTGGTAACCACCCTGTACGACCTCGACGCCGGCCTTCTCGGCCTTCTTGATGTTGCGCCGCCACAGCTGGTTGAAGTTCTTGTGGACCTCTTCCAGGGAACGGTTCGCCAGCGGTACCTGGAAGACATAGCGGGGCTGCACGTCACCGAAGCCGGCACCGCCGTCCTCGCCCTGCTGCCAGCCCATGCGGCGCAGCTTGTCCGCCACCTCGAAGGCGCGCGGCTCGATGAAGTCGGCCTCCAGGTCACGCAGGCGCTTGATGTCCTGGTCCTGGATGCCCTTCTTGATGGTCTCCGCGTTCCAGCGCCGGATGATCACCGGCGGGCCCATCTTCACGGAGAAGGCGCCCTGCTGCTTCAGGTGCGCCAGCATCGGCTGGATCCAGTCGTCCAGATTCGGCGCGGACCAGTTGATGACCGGGCCCTCGGGGAGATAGGCGAGATAGCGCTTGATCTTGGGCAGCTGGCGGTAGAGGACCAGGCCCACGCCGACCAGCTCGCCGGTGCGCTCGTCGAACCAGCCGAGGTTCTCCGAACGCCACTCCGCCTTCACATCGGCCCAGGCCGGGACCTGCATGTGGCTCGCCGCCGGCAGGCTCTGGATGTAGGCCAGATGTTGCTCGCGGCTGATGGTCCTCAGGGTCAGGCTCATGTCGGGGCGCTCCTCGGGCTGGTGTGTCCCCATGGGTACAGGGGCTCCGGCTCTCGCGCCGAAGCCTACTGCGCCGTGCGAGCGCCCCGACCGGGCGTACGGCTTAGAAGAGGCCGCCGAACAATCCGCCGTTCGCCATGCTGATGAGGAAACCGACTCCCGATGCGCCCATACCCACCACGAGCCCGAAGCGCTCCCGCGTGGTCACCGAGATCCACTGTCCGTAGATGCCGATGACAAGGCCCACCAGCCCCGTCCAGGAGGACAGCAGGTGCAGGCCGTGGAAGAAGGACGTGATGAAGGAGAGCACGCCCAGGACGAGCGTGACCCCCATCAGGGCGTCCTGGAGCGGACGGTGCTTGCCGTCCGTGGCGAACAGCGAACCGGCGACGTTGGGATGCAATGCCTGTGCCATGGGCACCTCCTGCGGAAGGCGGCGCACAGTAGCGCCGTACACACCCGACGTGTACAGGGTGACGGCCCTCACGGCCGGATTTCAACCGGAAGCGGGTGTGCGGGTAGTCTGTACCGTCTGCACTGGTGTCTGCCCATGCCTACCCAGGTAACACTGCGGGATCCCTCAGAGGCCCCCGATTGTCAGTGGCGGCCGATACCGTTGCGTACGCATCACAACCCTCCTGCCACGGAACGACCGTGGCCGCTGAGTCCAAAGGAGGTGGGTTCCACATGCGTCACTACGAGGTGATGGTCATCCTCGACCCCGATCTCGAGGAGCGTGCGGTCTCCCCGCTGATCGAGAACTTCCTGTCCGTCGTCCGTGATGGTGGCGGCAAGGTTGAGAAGGTCGACACCTGGGGCCGTCGTCGTCTCGCCTACGAGATCAAGAAGAAGCCCGAGGGCATCTACTCGGTCATCGACCTGCAGGCCGCGCCTGCGGTCGTCAAGGAGCTCGACCGCCAGATGAACCTGAACGAGTCGGTCCTCCGGACCAAGGTCCTCCGCCCCGAGACCCACTGAGCCCTTCCGCTCAGCTGATCTCGGGATTCGAGTAGCAAGCAAGCAGCCAGAGCAAACCCGCCGAGAGGTTCCCCATGGCAGGCGAGACCGTCATCACGGTCATCGGCAATCTTGTCGACGACCCCGAGCTGCGCTTCACCCCGTCCGGTGCGGCGGTCGCGAAGTTCCGCGTCGCGTCCACTCCCCGCACCTTCGACCGCCAGACGAACGAGTGGAAGGACGGCGAGAGCCTCTTCCTGACCTGCTCGGTCTGGCGTCAGGCGGCGGAGAACGTCGCCGAGTCGCTCCAGCGAGGCATGCGCGTCATCGTGCAGGGCCGGCTGAAGCAGCGGTCCTACGAGGACCGTGAGGGCGTCAAGCGCACGGTCTACGAGCTGGACGTCGAGGAAGTCGGCCCCAGCCTGCGCAACGCCACGGCCAAGGTCACCAAGACCGCCGGTGGCGCTCGCGGTGGCCAGGGCGGTTACGGCGGCGGTGGCGGCCAGCAGGGCGGCGGCTGGGGCGGAGGCCCCGGTGGCGGCCAGCAGGGCGGCGGCGCTCCGGCCGACGACCCGTGGGCGACCGGTGCTCCCGCCGGTGGCAACCAGGGTGGCGGCGGCTGGGGCGGAGGCTCCGGCGGCGGTGGCGGCTACTCGGACGAGCCCCCCTTCTAGGTCCTCGGACCAAGGGCGGGCCGTACCCCAAACTTCTTGATCACACAGGAGAAACACCATGGCGAAGCCGCCTGTGCGCAAGCCGAAGAAGAAGGTCTGCGCTTTCTGCAAGGACAAGGTCACGTACGTGGACTACAAGGACACGAACATGCTGCGGAAGTTCATTTCCGACCGCGGCAAGATCCGTGCCCGCCGCGTGACCGGCAACTGCACGCAGCACCAGCGTGACGTCGCCACGGCCGTGAAGAACAGCCGTGAGATGGCGCTGCTGCCCTACACGTCCACCGCGCGCTAAGGGAAGGGTGACCGACTCATGAAGATCATCCTCACTCACGAGGTCTCCGGCCTCGGCGCCGCTGGCGACGTCGTCGACGTCAAGGACGGTTACGCTCGCAACTACCTGATCCCGCGGAAGTTCGCTATCCGCTGGACCAAGGGTGGCGAGAAGGACGTCGAGCAGATCCGCCGCGCCCGCAAGATCCACGAGATCCAGACCATCGAGCAGGCCAACGCTGTCAAGGCCCAGCTCGAGGGCGTGAAGGTCCGTCTGGCCGTTCGCTCCGGCGACGCCGGCCGTCTCTTCGGTTCCGTCACCCCGGCCGACATCGCCTCGGCGATCAAGGCTGCCGGTGGTCCCGAGGTCGACAAGCGTCGCATCGAGCTCGGTGTGCCGATCAAGACCCTGGGCGCCCACGAGACGTCCGTGCGTCTGCACCCCGAGGTTGCCGCCAAGGTCAACATCGAGGTTGTCGCGGCGTAACGCTGCGCTCGGCTTGAGCAGCTGAGAGAGGGGCCGTCCCTTGCGGGGCGGCCCCTCTTCGTCTGCGGTGCCGCAATGCTCTGCGCGCAGGGTGCGGCATGTTTCACGTGAAACCGGGACCTGTGACCCTGCCGATCCCTTCCGTGGGTGGTACCCGGGCAGCGAGTGGTCCCCGTGCCGTTCAGCGGGTGGCACCCGTGACGATCCAGCGACCGGAGCGCGTGCGCAGCCACAGGGTCAGCATGCGGACGGTCATCATCAGTGTCATCGCAGCCCACAACGCGGTGAGACCGCCGCCGAGGGTGGGGACGAGCAGGGCGACCGGAGCGAACACCGCGAGGGTGACGACCATGGCCCCGGCAAGGTACGGCCCGTCGCCGGCGCCCATCAGGACTCCGTCCAGCACGAAGACGATCCCGCAGATGGGTTGCGAGAGCGCCACCATCAGCAGTGCGGGCAGCGCCGCGTCCTTGACCACCGGGTCGTTGGTGAACAGAGGCAGGAACAGCGGACGGGCGGCCACCACGAGCAGACCGAGGAGCACACCGGTCGCGACGCCCCACTGGACCATGCGACGGCAGGCCTCACGCGCTCCTTGGGCGTCGTTCGCACCGAGATAGCGCCCGATGATGGCCTGTCCCGCGATCGCTATGGCGTCGAGAGCGAAGGCCAGCAGGCTCCACAGGGAAAGGATGATCTGGTGGGCGGCGATTTCGGCGTCGCCCAGATGCGCCGCGACCGCCGTCGCGATCATCAGGATCGCCCGCAGGGACAGCGTGCGGATCAGGAGGGGAACGCCCGCCTGCGCCGAGGCTCGGATTCCCGCGGCGTCCGGGCGTAGTGAAGCCCTGTGCCGCCGCGCCCCTCGTACGACCACGGTCAGATAGACGGCCGCCATGCCGCACTGGGCGATGACCGTGCCCCAGGCCGAACCGGCGATGCCGAGCCCGGCGCCGTAGACGAGTCCCGCGTTGAGGGCGCCGTTGGCGACGAAGCCCGCCACGGCGACATAGAGCGGCGTTCTGGTGTTCTGCAGTCCGCGGAGCACTCCTGTCGCGGCGAGGACGATCAGCATGGCCGGGATGCCCAGCGAGGAGATGCGCAGATACGTCGTGGCGTAGGGGGCCGCGGTCGTGGAGGCGCCGAAGAGGTCCACGATGCCGGGGGCCAGCGGAAGGACTACGGCGATGACAGCGATGCCGAGCAGCAGTGCCAGCCAGATGCCGTCCATGCCTTGGCGGATTGCGGCCTGCAGATCGCCGGCGCCGACGCGCCGGGCCACGGCCGCGGTGGTGGCGTAGGCGAGAAAGACGAAGACGCTCACCGCGGTGGTGAGCAGGGCTGAGGCGACACCGAGACCGGCGAGTTGGGCGGTTCCGAGATGGCCGACGATGGCACTGTCCGCCATGACGAAGAGCGGCTCGGCGACGAGTGCGCCGAAGGCGGGGACGGCCAGCGCGACGATCTCTTTGTCGTGCCGCCGTCGGGCGGCCTTGGGTATCGCTGGAGCCTGTGTCATGAGCACTAATCTAATCGTCCACAGGTAAGTGATGCAATGCTTTACTGACCCTTACCTCTCCTCTCGCGGCGTGTCCTTTCGCGCACCGTTCGAAGCGAACTTGGCCCGACCGGGGAAGTTTTTCTTCTGCACAGCCGGTGGACCGTAAAGGTGCAGGTCAACGCGATCTTGTGAGCGGGAGTGGGGGCTTGTTCACAGGGCTGTCCACCGGGTCGTGCACAGGTTTCGGTGAGTTCTCCACAGCATCGGGGCCGTCGTCCACATGGCCTGTGGATAACCAGATTGGCTGACGGTGCCGACGGGCCTACCGTTGTCCGGCGCCCACTCCTTTCCTTGGCACCGAAAGCGTCCCTTCCGCGGTCGGGGAATCGTCACAAAGCCGACGCGTCGGAACCGGAGTTGGGCCTCTCATTTGTCAGTGTCGTGCCGTACAACAGAGGACACGGCGAGGTCCGCCGTGCGGACGGGAGGAGGTGGCTCGGTGAGCATTTCCGAGCCCTTGGACGATCCGTGGGCCGATGCCGGACCCAGTGATCGTCTGCCGACCTCCCGCCGATCCGGTGGCGGCGGCCGGGGCCGTGACGAACAGCACGACCGGGGCCGGGAAAACGCTTCCTGGGACGAGGGGGGAACCTCCTTCGAGCGAGTGCCGCCGCAGGACCTGGACGCCGAACAATCGGTGCTGGGCGGCATGCTGCTGTCCAAGGACGCCATCGCCGACGTCGTGGAGATCCTCAAGGGCCACGACTTCTACAAGCCTGCGCACGAGACGATCTACCAGGCGATCCTGGACGTCTACGCCAAGGGCGAGCCGGCCGACCCGATCACCATCGCCGCCGAACTCACCAAGCGCGGCGAGATCAACAAGGTGGGCGGGGCTGCGTATCTGCACAGCCTCGTCCAGACCGTGCCGACGGCGGCCAACGCCGAGTACTACGCGGAGATCGTCCATGAGCGGGCGGTGCTGCGCCGCCTGGTCGAAGCGGGCACGCGCATCACGCAGATGGGATACGCGGCCGACGGCGATGTGGACGAGATCGTCAACCGTGCCCAGGCAGAGATCTACGCCGTCACCGAACAGCGCACCAGTGAGGACTATCTGCCGCTCGGCGACATCATGGAGGGCGCCCTCGACGAGATCGAGGCGATCGGCTCGCGCAGCGGTGAGATGACCGGTGTGCCCACCGGCTTCACCGACTTCGACTCGCTGACGAACGGTCTGCACCCGGGCCAGATGATCGTCATCGCCGCCCGACCCGCCATGGGTAAGTCGACGCTGGCGCTGGACTTCGCACGGGCCGCATCGATCAAGCACAACCTGCCGAGCGTCATCTTCTCCCTCGAGATGGGCCGCAACGAGATCGCGATGCGTCTGCTGTCCGCCGAGGCCCGGGTCGCCCTGCACCACATGCGGTCCGGCACGATGACCGACGAGGACTGGACCAGGCTCGCCCGCCGTATGCCGGATGTCTCGGCTGCGCCGCTCTACATCGACGACTCCCCCAACCTGTCGATGATGGAGATCCGCGCCAAGTGCAGGCGCCTGAAGCAGCGCAACGACCTGAAGCTGGTCGTCATCGACTACCTGCAGCTGATGCAGTCCGGCGGCTCCAAGCGCGCCGAGAGCCGTCAGCAGGAGGTCTCGGACATGTCCCGTAACCTCAAGCTGCTCGCCAAGGAGCTGGAGATCCCGGTCATCGCGCTCTCCCAGCTCAACCGTGGCCCCGAGCAGCGCACGGACAAGAAGCCGATGGTCTCCGACCTGCGTGAGTCGGGCTCCATCGAGCAGGACGCCGACATGGTCATCCTGTTGCACCGTGAGGACGCCTACGAGAAGGAGTCCCCCCGCGCGGGCGAGGCCGACCTGATCGTGGCCAAGCACCGTAACGGCCCCACGGCCACCATCACGGTCGCCTTCCAGGGCCACTACTCCCGCTTCGTGGACATGGCCCAGACCTGATGGGGAAGGCGGCCCGGGCGGGACGGCTTCCGCTCGGGCAAATGAACTCGACGTCCGCTCTCTCAGCGGGTGAACTGGGCCCATGACGTCATCTCAGGAAGAGCTGCTCCCCGGAACGCGCCGTGCCCTGCTGCACCGGATCGCCGTCGCCCAGGCCGAAGGGCGGGCGCCGTCGCTGGTCGCGACGGTGGTGCGCGGCGGCCAGGCCGTGTGGCACGGGGCGCGGACCTCGGTGGACGGGCACGGGCCGGACGAGAACGTGCAGTACAGAATCGGGTCCATCACCAAGACCTTCACCGCTGTCCTGGTGATGCGGCTGCGCGACGAGGGCCTGCTCGACCTCGGTGACCCACTGGAGAAGCACCTGCCCGGCACCGGCGCGGGCGAGGCGACGATCGCCGAACTGCTCGCGCACACCGCGGGGTTGGCGGCAGAGTCGCCCGGGCCCTGGTGGGAGCGGACTCCGGGCACCCTGCGCCCGGAACTGAGCGATGTGCTCGGCGAGCAGCCCCTTCTGCACCCGGTCGGCCAGCGGCACCACTACTCCAACCCCGGCTATACCGTGCTCGGTGCGCTGGTGGAGGAACTGCGAGGCGCTCCATGGGAGGAGGTGCTGTGCAGCGAGATCCTCGAACCGCTCGGACTGCACCGTACGAGCACGCAGCCGCAGGCTCCGCATGCCGGCGGATGGGCTGTGCATCCGTGGGCGGACGCGATGCTGCCGGAGCCACTGGAGGACTTGGGCAGGATGGCACCGGCCGGCCAACTCTGGTCGACCACGGGGGACCTGGCGCGGTTCGCCGCGTTTCTGGCGGCGGGCGACGACCGGGTCCTGAGCGCGGAGTCGGTGCGGGAGATGCGCACGCCCGCGGCGCCTGCCGAGGGGGCCGACCTGTTGGACGGGGCCACATACGGACTCGGCCTGCAGATCCAGCGTCGTGATGGCCGGCTCCTGGTCGGCCACTCAGGTTCGCTGCCGGGGTTTCTGGCGAACCTCGCCCTCAGCGTGGAGGACGACGTGGCCGCGGTGGTGCTTGCCAACTGCACCAGTGGGCCCCTGCTGGGAGCGGTGGGCGCCGACCTGGTGCGGATCGTCGCCGAGGCGGAGCCGCGGATCCCGGAGCCCTGGCGGCCGCTGAGCGAGGTCGATCCGACGGTCCTGGAACTGGCGGGACAGTGGTACTGGGGGACCAGTGCCTTCGCTCTTCGGGTGACCGCCGACGGCTTTCTCGCGCTCGGTCCGCTGACCGGCGGCGGCCGGCGCTCCCGCTTCCGCCCCAACGGTGACGGCGCCTGGACGGGTCTCGAGGGCTATTTCGCCGGAGAGCTGCTGCGGCCGGTGCGGCGCACGGACGGATCCCTGAGCCATCTCGACCTCGGCTCGTTCGTGTTCACGCGGCAGCCGTACGCCCCTGAGGCGCCGGTCCCGGGAGGCGTGGACCCGGAGGGTTGGCGGGGCATCGGCTAGCCCGCCACGGCGCAGGGGTGTGTTTCACGTGAAACACACCCCTGCGGTGCCTCTGGTCCGGGCGGCGCTGTCACAGCAGCAGCTTGAAGCCCTCGTGCGTGGCGTTGAAGCCGAGACGTTCGTAGAAGCGGTGGGCGTCGGTGCGCGTCTTGTCGGACGTCAGCTGCACCATCCGGCACTCCAGCCGGCGGGCGGTGTCGATCGCCCACTCGATCAGCAGGCTGCCCAACCCACTGCCTCGTTCAGCCGCGTGGACGCGGACCGCCTCGATGAGTGCGCGGGTGGCTCCCTTGTGGGAGAGCCCCGGAATGATCGTGAGCTGGAGAGTCCCGATCACGCGGCCTGCCCGGACGGCGACGACGAGGTGCTGGTTCGGGTCGGCCTCCAGGCGTCCCAACGCGACCCGGTACGGGGTCATGTCGCCGGGGGACTCGCGCTGGGCGCCGAGCGGATCGTCGGCGAGCATCGAGACGATCGCCGGAAGGTCGTCGGCGGTCGCACGCCTTATTTCAAGATCTCCCATGCGCGCACCCTATGCCGTTGCGTTCAACGACTCCACGACCCTTACCAGCGGGGCCAGTTCGGTGTTCCTGGAGGCCGCGTCCAAGGCCTCGCGCAGGGCGGCGTCATTGGTGGGGCGCGCCTCCTCCAGCAGTCGCAGGCCCGCTTCGGTGACGTTGGTGTAGATGCCGCGCCGGTCGGTGGGGCACAGGTAGCGCTCGAGCAGGCCGCGGTCCTCCAGCCGGGTCACCAGGCGGGTGGTGGCGCTCTGGCTGAGGACGACAGCGTCGGCGACCTGCTTCATCTGCAGATGGCCCCCTTCGCCGTCGTGCTGGCGGCTCAGCACATCGAGCAGCGAGTACTCGCGCACGCTCAGATCGTGCTTCGCCTGCAGGGCGCGCTCGATGTGCACCTCGATCCTTCCATGCAGGGCAGAGAGGGCGCACCAGCCCTGGGCGAGGGCAGTGAGCGCGGGGTCCGTCGCTGTCATTGGCGTTCTCCTCCGTCCCGGAGCGGCTGCATCAAGGGTAGAGCAAGCCTGCAATAGTGTGCGTTTGCATTTAGCCAGCGTCTGCAATTATTGTGGACGCACGCAAAGCGCATCTGCAATCGTCTGGAAGGTGTATCCCTCCATGCCTCTCGCGCTCCTGGCCCTCGCGATCGGGGCCTTCGGAATCGGAACGACCGAATTCGTGATCATGGGCTTGCTGCCCGAGGTCGCGGGCGACTTCGGGGTCTCCATCCCCACGGCGGGCCTGCTCGTGACGGGCTACGCGCTCGGTGTGGTCGTCGGCGCGCCGCTGATGACCGTGGTCGGCACCAAGGTCTCGCGCAAGCGGATGCTGATGCTGCTGATGGGCCTCTTCATCGCCGGAAACCTGCTCTCCGCGGTCGCCCCCACCTTCGCGATCATGCTGATCGGCCGTGTGGTCGCCTCGCTCGCACACGGTGCTTTCTTCGGCATCGGCTCCGTTGTGGCGGCTGAGTTGGTGGCGCCCCACAAGAAGGCCGGAGCCATCGCGATGATGTTCACCGGCCTGACCGTCGCCAATGTCGTCGGCGTCCCCCTGGGCACGCTCATCGGCCAGCACATCGGCTGGCGTGTCACCTTCGGCATCGTCGCGGTCCTCGGGCTCGTCGGCCTCGCAGGCATAGCCAAGCTGGTACCCGAGATGCCGAGGCCCGAGGGTGTGCACCTGCGCCACGAGCTGGCCGCCTTCAAGAACGCCCAGGTCCTGCTGGCCATGGCGATGACCGTCCTCGGCTTCGGCGGCGTCTTCGCAGCGATCACCTACATCGCGCCGATGATGACCCACATCGCGGGTTTCGCCGACGGCTCGGTGACCGGGCTGCTGGTTCTGTTCGGCCTAGGCATGGTCGGCGGCAACCTCATCGGTGGCAGGTTCGCCGACCGCGCCCTGATGCCCATGCTGTACGTGTCGCTGGGTGCCCTGGCCCTCGTCCTGGCGCTCTTCACGCTCACCGCGCACAACAAGATCGCGGCAGCCGTGACCATCGCCTTGATCGGCGCCCTGGGCTTCGCGACCGTACCTCCGCTGCAGAAGCGCGTGCTGGACCAGGCGCATGGAGCCCCGACGCTGGCGTCGGCCGTGAACATCGGGGCGTTCAACCTGGGTAACGCGTTGTCCGCCTGGCTCGGCGGCATCGTGATCGCGGCCGGCTTCGGCTACACGGCCCCCAACTGGGTCGGCGCCGCCCTCGCCGCGGCCGCCCTGGTCCTTGCCGTCCTGTCGGCGGCGCTGGAGCACCGCGACGGCGCCCGCAGCACCGTGGTCGCCACCGGGACGCCCGCCGGCCGGCAAACGCCGGTCCACCGCTGAGTCCCTCGCCTCACAGGGCATCACCCCACATCCCGAAGACCCCGTGCGGGGGCTCACACCCTCGGCACGGCAAGCATCCCCTCTCAGCAATACCCGAGGAGAGAACCTCATGAGCACCACCGCCGTCGCCCCGCTGTCCATCGAGGACGCCGAACTGCTCGTCGATGCGGCCCGCCGCGCGGCCGAGGAGGCCGGGGTCACCGTCAGCGTCACTGTCCTGGACGCGGGTGGCCACCTGCTCGCCTTCCGCCGGGACGACCGGGCTGTCCTGATCTCCGGCGAGACCAGCACCCGCAAGGCCTACACGGCACTCCAGCTGAACACCCCCACGGCCGAGCTGGTCGACGCCGTGCAGCCGGGCGGCCTCTTCCACACGCTGCCCACGGCCCTCGACCGGCCCCTGCTGTTCGTCGCGGGCGGAGTGCCCGTCCACCGGGACGGACGCCCGATCGGCGCGATCGGCGTCGGCGGGGGTTCGCCGGAGCAGGACCACGACTTCGCCGCCGCGGCGGTGCGGGCGCTGGCCTGAGCCACGACCGCAGGGACAACGCCGGTCTCGTCGCACGACGTGGCAGGACCGGCGTTCGTCGTACGACGGCTCAGCCCGCGGCCACGGTCAGCGGTGCGAACCGGCGGGTCCAGTCCCCCGGAAGATCCGTGATGCCGTATGTCATCACGGTGTTGAAGGCCACTGAGGCGAGCCCCCGTGCCTTCGCCCATGTCAGCAGCTCCTCATGGCGCACATCGATGTCCGTGCGCAGTGGACGGTCCGTGTGGGCCGCCAGCGAGCCGATCAGGGCCTTGGCGGTCTCCGTGTCCCGGGCCACCAGAGGACCGACGACATGGGTGTCCATGTTGGGCCACGCGGCCGCGTAGCCGACGATCTGGCCTTCCGACTCGGCCACCCGCAATTGGTCGGCGAAGGCGGGCAGACGGGTGATCAGGGGAGTGCGGTCGGCGCCGAACACCTCCTCGTCGAGACGGAGGATCGCGGGCAGATCCTCCGCCGCGGCGGCACGGGTGAACACGTCGGATTCCGGCCCGCCGGGAGTGAAGCGGCCACTCAGCATCTCCGCCCGGCCCGTCACCTTGAAGCCCAGTTCCTCGTACAGGGGACGGCCGTTGGGCGTGGCGTGCAGGGTGAGCGGAGTGGTCCCCATGGTCGACAGGACATGGCGCATCAAGCGGCGCCCGACGCCCTGGCGGGCATGGCGTCCGGCCACCAGGACCATGCCGACGGCGCCGAGATCCGGGCGGCCCCACGGGCCGTACTCCGTGACGACGCATGCGGCGACGAGACCACCCTGAGGGTCGTCGATACCGAGGCCCTTGCCGGCGCTGAGGAGGAATCCCCACTTGTGTTCCTCGCGTGGCCACCCCCGGTCCTCGGACAAGTCGGCGCAGGCGGTGAGGTCGCGGAGCGTCAGGCGGCGGATGGGCAGAGCGGCGAGGGAAGGAGTCGACACGCAGGTCAGGCTGTCCGACCGGCGCCCTTGACGTCCACCCGTTTCCCTGTGGACACACGTGCTTTTGGTCATGCCGTGGCCCTATGTACAGCCTGTGGACAGCAGGAAGTGTTTCACGTGAAACATTGGCAGCCGGTTAGCCTCGGGGGGCATGGCGAGACTTCATCTCTTCGATCTTGACGGCACATTGCTGCACGGTAGTACGGCTCCCATGGAGATTTCCCGCCAGCTGGGGCTCGAAGAGAAGACCGCGGCACTGGACCGGGCCATCGCTCAGGGGCGGATCGGTCCGCCGGAGTACGCGGCGCAGGTGTACGACCTGTGGTCCGATCTGACCGAGGCGCACGTCAGCGCGGCATTCGAGGCGGCCCCCTGGCTGACCCGCATCCGTGAGGTCTGGGCAGAGATCAGAGGTGCGGGCGACTACTGCGCGGTGGTGTCGCTCTCGCCGTCCTTCTTCGTGGAACGCCTTCTCGACTGGGGCGCTCACGCGGCGCATGGATCTCGCTTTCCGGCGGTTCCGTTCACCGAGCCCGTGGATCCGTCCGGGGTGCTCAGCGCGGCGGCCAAGGTGATTATCGCGGACCGGCTCTGCGAGGAGTTCGGCGTGGCACGAGCGGACTGTGTGGCATACGGCGACTCGCTGTCGGACAAGGATTTGTTTGCTGCCGTACCGGTTTCCGTGGCGGTCAATGCGGACGCCCACCTGGCAGGACTCGCGACGTACTCCTACACGGGGCGGGATCTGTGGGATGCCTATGAATTGATTCGTCCTGCCCGGTAGTTGTCGGACCTCATGGTTCGCACCTTTGCCCGATTCGTGAGGAAGGAAGGGGGGACTTGTGTGCGTGGCGACGGCCGGTAGGGTCGAGTTCGGTTCACGTCCGGGATGGAGTCCACATGTCCCGTGCGGGCCGAGAGCAGGGCAAGCAGCCTAACGGGACGGAGAGCGCGAGACCCGCGTTTCCTGGTA
This sequence comes from Streptomyces sp. NPDC001852, assembly GCF_042891825.1. Lineage (NCBI taxonomy): Bacteria > Bacillati > Actinomycetota > Actinomycetes > Kitasatosporales > Streptomycetaceae > Streptomyces > Streptomyces sp. NPDC001852. The sequence goes on along the minus strand of NZ_JBIATN010000021.1, from coordinate 79,583 downwards.
TACGACCGCGGCATCCGATCGGGATGCAACGCTGCGGGACGCTACGGCAGGCCGCCCGCCGGGGGGAAAGCATGCACCTTCTCCGGAAGAAGGTGCGCAGACCGACCGCAAGACGTTCGAGGCGAGGCACACCATGGACGCTCCGACCACCACGTCGGGGGAGAACGGCATGTCGGGCGAGACCGGCTGGTTCACGCCGCGCACGGGACCGTCGGCTCCACCGCCCGACAGCACGGAGCGTGTGCCGCCCCAACGGTCGGCGCCGACCGTCCAGGAGGAGTCCGCGGACGCCGTCCTCATACGTCGCACGATGGCCGAGATAGGCCCGATCGCGGACAAGGTCACCTCTTACTTCTACGCCCTGCTTTTCGTCCGCCATCCCGAGCTGCGGGCGCTGTTCCCGGCCGCGATGGACATGCAGCGGGAGCGCCTGCTGAAGGCGTTGCTCACCGCGGCCGAGCACCTGGACAACACCTCGATCCTCGTCGACTACCTGGAGAACCTGGGCCGTGGACACCGTAAGTACGGGACGCGGCCCGAGCACTATCCGGCCGTCGGGGAGTGCCTGATCGGCGCGTTGAGCAAGTACGCCGCCACCGTCTGGAGCCCGGAGACGGAGGCGGCCTGGGTGCGGGCGTACACGACGATCTCCCAGGTCATGATCGATGCCGCGGCGGCGGACGGGCTGCGCTCTCCGGCCTGGTGGCAGGCCGAGATCGTCACCCACGACCTCAGAACCCCGGACGTCGCGATCCTCACCATCCGCCCCGACCAGCCCTATCCGTTCCTCGCGGGTCAGTACACGAGCGTGGAGACGCCTTGGTGGCCACGGGTATGGCGGCACTACTCGTTTGCTTCCGCGCCCCGCTCGGACGGTCTGCTGACGTTCCATGTGAAGGCCGTACCGGCCGGCTGGGTCTCCAACGCGCTGGTGCATCGCGCCCGGCCCGGAGACGTCATACGCCTCGGGCCGCCGGCCGGCTCCATGACCGTCGACCACACGACCGACAGCGGACTGCTCTGTCTGGGCGGCGGCACCGGCATAGCGCCCATCAAGGCCCTGGTGGAGGACGTCGCCGAGCACGGAGCGCGTCGGTCTGTCGAGGTGTTCTACGGCGCGCGCACCGACCACGACCTCTACGACATCGACACCATGCTTCGGCTCCAGCAGAGCCACCCCTGGCTGGCAGTCCGGGCGGTCATCGACCAGCGGGCCCACATCCGGCTCCCCGATGCCCTGCGCGACTACGGCCCGTGGAACGAGTACGACGCCTATCTCTCGGGCCCGCCAGGAATGATCCGCAGTGGCATAGACGCGCTCCGGGACATCGGCGTCCCGTCGAGCCGCATACGACATGACTCGGTGGAGGATCTGCTCGTGGCCGGGAACTGAGCGCGCTAACCGAGGTCGGGAGCGTGCATGGCGCGCACCCCCTCGATGTTGCCGTCCAGATAGTGGCGCAGTGACAACGGGACCAGGTGGACGGAGGCGATGCCGACCCGGGTGAAGGGGATGCGGACGATCTCGTACTCACCGGCGGGCTCGTCCACTTCGGGACCATGCCGCCGGGTCGGGTCCATGGACTCCAGTCGGCAGACGAAGAAGTGCTGCACCTTCACGCCGGTCGCGCCGCCGTCCTCGCCGATGTGCTCGACGGTGTCCACGAAGCACGGCACCACATCGGTGATCTTGGCGCCGAGTTCCTCGGACACCTCCCGATGCAGGGCATCCACGACGGTCGGATCCCCGGGCTCGACCCCGCCACCGGGAGTGACCCAGTAGGGATCGACACCGGGCTTGGTGCGCTTGATCAGGATCAGGTCGTCACCATCGAGAAGGACGGCACGGGCGGTGCGCTTGACCACGGGTCGGACGGTCATGGGAGAAATGTGGCCCGCCTGGTTCCACGTGAAACATCGCAAAAAGTCACCTTGTGATCGCGTTCCGTAGACGCGGTGCCAGCGGTCTCAGCACCAGGCCGTGGCCGCCCGCTGAAGCCACTCGTGAGCCCGCGCGATGTGGGGCATGGCGAGAGTACCGGTGCGCACCACCAGGAAGTACGTGCGCAGCGGCGGCACGACCGGATCGTGCAGCGTCGCGATCGTGCCGTCGTCGAGGGCGGAGGCACACAGATACCGAGGCAGCACCGCGAGTCCGGCACCAGCGATCGCGCAGGCGAGTACCGCGCGCAGATCCGGCACGATGACCGTGCCCGAGGTGGCCGGGCGGGAGTCGAAGACCGAGGCCCAGTAGCGCGAGACGAAGGGCAGCGACTCATGAACCTCGACGACGGGAAGATCCTCCAGCGCGGGCGCTCCCTTCAGGCGCAGCGCCTCCGCACCGATCCGCTCCACCCAGCGCGGGGCGGCGACCAGTACGTGTTCCTCGTCGCAGAGCGGAGTCGCGGTCAGCAGAGCGCCGCGCGGACGGGCTGTGCTGATGGCCAGATCATGATGACCGGAGGCCAGCCCCTCCAGCGTTTCCTCCGCCGTGCCGAAGGATGCGCGCAGTGCGAATCCCTGGCCGTCGTCGCCGGTGAGCTCTGTCAGGGCGGGCAGAGCACGTTCGGCGGTGAACTCGGGCGGGCCGGCGAGGTGCAGGGTTCTGAGCGAGGACTCGTCGTCCAGGCCGCTCTCGGCTATCTCCACCAGGGCGTCGAGATGAGGAGCGGCCTTGTGCGCGAGTTCGTCACCGATGGTCGTCGGGGTCACCCCGCGCGCCTGGCGGAGGAAGAGGGGCTTGCCCAACTGTCGTTCCAGCGTGCGGATCTGCGAGGTGACGGCAGGCTGGGAGAGGCCGAGCAGAGCGGCGGCGCGGGTGAAGGAACCAGCCCGGTGCACGGTGACGAAGGTGCGCAGCAAGGCCAGGTCCATGGCGTGCCCTCCCCTATCCCTGCCCTCCTCCGGCTCCTAGGCAGGCCCCAACTATAAATAAGTCGATAGGTCTCTGTCGCTAGCGTGATTGGACACTGACACAGAGTCAACTAGCCTTGGTCGCGCGGTTCTTCGCGCGCAGGAACCGCAGACGGTCCGAGCCACGAGGGGGGAGGCTCGGACCGTCGTGCGCTGTCGGCCGAGGGCCGAGGACTCACTCGGCGGACTCGTCCAAGGCCCGCAGCACGTCGGCGACCAGGTCCTCGGGGTCCTCGGCGCCGACGGACATCCGGATGAAGCCTTCCGGCACCGCGTCCCCGCCCCAGCGGCGGCGCCGCTCGGCCGTGGAACGCACCCCGCCGAAGCTCGTGGCGTCCTCCACCAGGCGCAGTGCCTCGAGGAAACGCTCGGCACGCGCGCGCGTCGGCAGCGTGAAGGAAACCACGCAGCCGTAGCGGCGCATCTGCTGCGAGGCCGTCTTGTGCGAGGGGTCGTCGGGCAGTCCGGGGTAGCGCAGGCCGGACACCTCAGGCCGTTGCCTCAGCGACTCGGCGACGGCGAGGGCGGTGGCGTTCTGCCGGTCGACGCGCAGCTGGAGCGTGGCGATGGACCGGTGCGCGAGCCAGGCCTCCATCGGACCGGGGATCGCCCCGACGATCTTGCGCCAGCGTCGTACGGCGGCCATCGCCTCGGGGTCACGGCCGGCGACGTAGCCCAGCAGCACGTCACCGTGGCCGGTGAGCTGCTTGGTGCCGCTGGCCACGGAGAAGTCGGCGCCCAGCTCCAGCGGGCGCTGCCCGAGCGGGGTCGCGAGGGTGTTGTCGACGGCCACCAGGGTGCCCTGCGCATGGGCCGCCGCCACCAGCCGCCGGATGTCGCACACGTCGAGCCCCGGGTTCGACGGGGACTCGATCCACAGCAGCCGGGCGCCATCGAGAACCTCCAGCTGGGCGTCGCCGCCGGTGGGGGCGGTGCGCACCTCGACGCCGTACGCCTCCAGCTGGGCGCGGACCAGCGGCAGCACCTGATAGCCGTCGGAGGGCAGCACGACGGCGTCCCCGGCGCGCAGCTGCGAGAACAGCACGGAGGAGATCGCCGCCATGCCGGAGGCGAAGACAAGGGTCTCGACGTCGTCCCGCCCGGGCGCCTCCAGCTCGCCGATGGCCCGCTCCAGCAGCGTCCAGGTCGGGTTGTCGTCACGGCCGTACGAGTACGGCCCCGTCACCTCGCCCGGCAGATGGAAGTGCGCCGCGAAGACCGGTCCGGGCAGGGTCGGCTCGTGCTTGACCGGCTCGGGCAGTCCGGCGCGTACCGCGCGTGTACCGTCGCCGGTACGTCCCTGGTCCCTGGGGGTGTCGCTCATGCGGCCCGTCCTTCCAGCTGCTCGCGTACGGCGGCGAGCAGACCGACGCTCGCCGCCTCCACCATTTCAAGACACTCCTCGAAACCGACCCGGTGTCCGTAGTACGGATCCGGTACGTCGAGGTCGTCACCCGCGGCGGGATCGTACGAGCGCAGCAGCCGGACCTTGCGCGCGTCCTCGTCGGTGGGCGCGAGGCGGCGCAGGGCCTTGAGATGACCGGCGTCGAGGGCGATCACCAGGTCGAGCCGGGAGAACCACGACGGCTGGAACTGGCGTGCGACGTGATCGCTGTCGTAGGCGTGCTCCTCGAGGACCGAGACGGTCCGCGGGTCGGCGGGCTCGCCCTCGTGCCAGCCGCCGGTGCCGGCGCTGTCGACCTCCACCCGGTCCTCGAGGCCGGCCTCCGCCACACGCGCGCGGAAGACGGATTCGGCCATCGGGGAGCGGCAGATGTTGCCGGTGCACACGAAGCAGACGCGGTAGGTCATGGTGCGCTCAGTCCTCGTCGGGCAGGACGACGTGCAGCGCCCAGGAGACGACGGAGACGATCAGACCGCCGACGACGGCCGTCCAGAAGCCCTGCACATGGAAGCTCAGGTCGAGCTTGCCGCAGACCCAGGAGGTCAGCAGCAGCATCAGCGCGTTCACGACCAGGGTGATCAGGCCCAGGGTCAGGATGAACAGCGGGAAGGTGAGTACCTTCAGGATCGGCTTGACCAGCCAGTTCACCAGGCCGAAGATCAGTGCGACGACGATCAGCGTGCCGGCCTTCTTGGCCGTGCTGTCACCCGTCAGAGTGATCTTGTCCAACAGCCACACGGCGACCGCCAGGGCGCCCGCGTTGGCGATCGTCTTGACTACGAAATTCTTCATGTGTCTGATCGTGGCAGACCCGATCGGAACCGAGCAGTGAGACGAGGGCGACAGCGGCGATGAAGGCATTCCGGCTGGACGAACTGGAGGCGGAGCGCGCCGCCAACGAGGGGGCCTACCTTCAGTTCCTGCGGGAGCGGAACATGTCCGTCGGCCTGTACGCCCTCAACGCGGGCGAACACGATCCGCAGAAGCCGCACAACCAGGACGAGGTGTACTTCGTCGTCAGCGGCCGGGCGTCCATCACGGTGGGACTGGAGACGACCGAGGTGGCGCGGGGCAGCGTGGTCTACGTGCCGGCCGGGGTCGCCCACAAGTTCCACCACATCAGCGAGGACCTGAGGGTTCTGGTCGTCTTCTCTCCGCCCGAGGCGTGAGGCCGGGCCCCGGGGTTCCCTAGGGGACGGGTCAGGGGAGGACAAGGGGCGCGAGGCCCCCGCGGGACCCCTCGTCGGCCCTAGCATCGAGTGCAGAACATCAACGCCGTACGCGAAAGGGCGTACGAGCACTCAGACGTACGAGAAGGCAAAGGACGAGGGCGATGCGAGAGATCTTCGCGGGACTTCCGTGGTGGGTGAAGTGGGTCGCGGTGCCGGTCATCGCCCTGGTCGTGTTCGGCGGCCTGATAGCGACCGTGGTCGGGTTCGTGATCGGCTTGCTGTTCAAGGCGCTGGTCTTCGTCGCCCTGGTCGGCGGACTGATCTACATCGTGCGCAAGTTCATGTCGAACTCCTCGTCGCGCAGCGACTGGTGACGGACCCGGGGGACCGGTGACGGCAACGGGACCACCGGTTCCCGGCAAGGCGATCCCCGGTTTCCCTCGGGCGAGGGAAGTTTCCCCGTGAGGCCGTCTGCGTGCGGTGGCGGACGATTAGAGTCCGGAAATCCCGCGGGGTCCGGCTCCGCGGGCGGCGCAGACCCCCTCCGTGCTCTTCCCCCGCACGGGCTGCCCCCTCGCGCTCCGGGAGTGACCCTTGGCCACGGTTGACACCGCACCGGCAGAACAGCACGCACCCCGCACCCAGCCGCGCTCCTGCGCACCCCCCACCCAGCGGCCGCCCTCCGTCGCGGTCCCCGGACAGCCGCACCCCGTCGACGCCCCCGGGCCTCCGCACACGATCGGCATCCCGGGGGCACCCCTCCCCACGGACGCCTCCGGGCCGCCGCACCGCGCCGAGGCCCCCGGTCCGGCCGCCGCGACGCTCATCGGATCCGTCCAGCGCGCCATGCGCCTGCTGGAGACCGTCGCCACACATGTGTACGGCGCCCCCGCCAAACAACTCGCCCGCGAAACCGGCCTCGCCCTCCCGACGACCTACCACCTGCTGCGCACCCTGGTGCACGAGGGCTATCTTCGGCGCGAGAAAGGGCTGTTCTTCCTCGGTGACGCGGCCGAACGGCTGGGCAGCAGCGGGGCACAGCAGAAACGTCGCAGCTCTGTGGCGGACATGCTCGCCCACTGGCGCGACTCCATCGGTGTGCCGGTGTACTACGCGATGTACCGGGACGGCGAGATCGAGGTCATGTGCGTCTCCGATTCCCCCGAGGCGCCGGCGGTCGAGGAGTGGGCCGACTTCCGCGAGACCGGCCACGCGCACGCCATCGGGCAGTGCCTGCTCTCCCAGTTGGACGAGGACGCCCGCCGCGACCACCTTGCGCGCTATCCCGTGCAGTCCCTCACGCCGTACACCGTGCGTGACAATGATGCCCTGTTGCGGCGGCTGGCCCGGATGCCGCGCATGGAGCCGGTGGTGGAGCGTCAGGAGTACGCGCTCGGGACGGTCTGTGCGGCGGTCCCGATCACGGTCGGCACCACCGTCGCCACGATGGCCATGTCGCTGCCTGCCCAGCAGGCCGACCGTCTGCTGCCCGCGGCGCGCCGACTGCAGACGGAGCTCGGGCGGCATCTGGGAACGCTCACTCTCTCTATCAGTATCTGAAAACTTACTCCTTGTGATCTGCTGTGTACGTTCAGCAAGATTTGACCACGGTCACAGGGATCGATCCCGGCCGGTCGACGTCCATACGACGGGGTAGACGATGCGCGAGTCCGTACAGGCAGAAGTCATCATGAGCTTTCTCGTGTCCGAGGAGCTCTCCTTCCGCATCCCGGTGGAGTTGCGCTACGAGACCAGTGATCCGTATGCCGTGCGGCTCACCTTCCATCTGCCCGGTGATGCCCCGGTGACCTGGGCGTTCGGCCGCGAGCTGCTGATCGACGGCGTCGGTAGGCCGTGCGGGGAAGGGGATGTGCACATCGCTCCCGCCGACTCCGAGGTGCTGGGCGAGGTGCTGATCAGGCTTCAGGTCGGCGGTGACCAGGCCCTGTTCCGTTCCTCCGCGCCGCCGCTCGTGGCATTCCTGGACCGCACCGACAAACTCGTGCCGCTCGGCCAGGAGGGTGCGCTGGCCGATTTCGACGCCCATCTGGAAGAGGCCCTGGACCGCATTCTGGCCGAGGAGCAGAGCGCGGGCTGAAGGGTTGCTGCACGGGCGCCGGGAGCTCCGCGGTGGCGCATGGGACTGTGCAGGAACGCTTCTGCATGGGGAGTGGATTGCGGTCACGGGCGGGCTCACCGCCGATCACGTCGGCCTGCCCGGCCCTACCTCTTCCGGCGTCGCCCCCGGCCGCCGCGTGCCGGGACGGACTGTGCCCCGGCCGGTGCGGGGATGTCCGGGCCGGGGCGGTCGGCCGAGACCACCAGGGCGGCGAGTGCGGTGGTGACCGGGACCGAGGCGACCAGGCCGATCGATCCGACCAGCGTGCGCACGATCTCCTCGGCCACCAGCTCGCTGTTGGCCACGGTCCCGACGCCGCTCTGTGCGATCGAGAAGAGGAGAAGCAGCGGGAGTGCGGCGCCGGCGTAGGCGAGGACGAGGGTGTTGACCACGGAGGCGATGTGGTCACGGCCGATGCGGATGCCCGCCCTGTACAGCCCGCGCCAGCCCATCGCCGGGTTGGCCTCGTGCAGTTCCCAGACGGCCGAGGTCTGCGTCACCGTGACGTCGTCGAGTACGCCGAGCGAGCCGATGATGACACCGGCCAGCAGCAAGCCGCTCATGTCGATCGACGGGTACAGGCCGTGGATCAGGCCGGTGCTGTCGTCGGTGTTGCCGGTCAGGGCGGCCCAGCCGATGAACTGCGAGCCGAGGATGCCGATCAGCAGCAGGGAGACCAGCGTGCCGAGCACGGCCACCGAGGTGCGGGCCGACAGGCCGTGACACATGTACAGGGCGATCAGCATGATGGCGCTCGACCCGATCACCGCCACGAGCAGCGGGTTCGAACCCTGGAGGACCGCCGGCAGGATGAACAGGGTCAGTACCAGGAAGCTGACGGCCAGGGCGACGAGTGCCATCACACCGCGCAGCCTGCCGACCACCACGACGGCCAACGCGAAGATCCCCGCAAGCAGCGTCATGGGGAACTTCCGGTTCACGTCGGTCACCGAGTACTGCAGGTCCTTCGGCGCCGAGGGCTCGTAGGCGGCCACCACCTTCTCGCCCTGGTGCAGTTGCCGGGTCTGGTCCGGCTGCACGATCTCGGTGAACGTACGGCCCTTGTCCTTGCCGGTGTCGACCCGGACGGTCGCCTTCTTGCAGCTTCCTTTCGCCGCCTGCTCCGCCGAGGCGCCCTGGGCGGTGGAGGAGGTGTCACCGATCGTGGTCCCGCCCGAGGCGTTCACCGAACTGCAGCTCACCTCGACGACCCTGGTGACGGTGGCCTGCTGGGTCTCCCGGTCGAAACCGACGCCACTGCGCTTGTGCGGAGGGGCTCCCCCGGGCCAGAGCACCACCAGGCCGACGACGACCGCCGCGGTGAACGGGACCAGGATCGCCGCGATGACCTTGCGCAGATGCCGGGATACGGGGGCGGCGGGCCCATGGCTGTGGCCGTGGCTGTGACCGGTTCCGTGGCCATGGTCATGCCCAGGGCCGCGCCTGTGGCCGTGTCCCTGATGGAGCCCATGACCGCGACCGGCGTCAGGGCCACCTTCCCGTTCGGCGGCGTGGTCGTCGCCCTGCCCCGAGCCTGGTCGGTTGTGCGGCTCTGGCGGCCGATACGGGTACTGCTGCATCCGGGTCACCGCCCGATCATCGCAACGCGGGCAGGGGGCCCACTGTTCACCGCGCCACATATGACGCTAGCGTGGAGGCACCTTTGCACACGCGGGAGCTCGGAGCACCGGGCTGAGAGGGCGCTGACCTCCGTCACGCGATGTTTCACGTGGAACAAGCGATGTTCCATGCGGAATACCGCCAGACGGAAACCGCTGCGTCGACCGCCGAACCTGTTACCGGGTAATGCCGGCGTAGGGAGTAGGTCTCATGACCAACAAGGACGCACGCACGCCTGCCTCCGCTCAGGACGAGAAGTCCCAGGAGGCCGGGAAGTCCATCGGATGGCACAAGGCGTACGTCGAGGGTTCGCGCCCCGACCTGCGCGTGCCGGTCCGCCAGGTGCACCTCACCAACGGGCAGTCGGTCACGCTGTACGACACGTCGGGCCCGTACACCGATCCACTCGTCGACACCGATGTCCGCAGGGGCCTGCCGCCGTTGCGGGAGAACTGGATCATCACCCGCGGTGACACCGAGGAGTACGCGGGACGTCCCGTCCGTCCCGAGGACGACGGGATCAAGCACACCTCGCCGCGCGGTGGGCTGCGCAATCTGGACGCCGTCTTCCCCGGACGGCCGCGTCAGCCGCGCCGGGGCCGGGGAGGCGAGGCGGTGACGCAGCTCGCGTACGCTCGCCGGGGCGAGATCACCCCGGAGATGGAGTATGTGGCCATCCGGGAGAACGTCTCTCCCGAGGTGGTCCGCGAGGAGATCGCGGCGGGCCGGGCGGTGCTTCCGGCCAACGTCAACCACCCGGAGATCGAGCCGATGATCATCGGCAAGCGGTTCCTGGTGAAGGTCAACGCCAACATCGGCAACTCGGCGGTGACCTCCTCCATCGAGGAGGAGGTGGAGAAGATGACCTGGGCGACCCGCTGGGGTGCCGACACGGTCATGGACCTCTCCACCGGCCGCAACATCCACACGACCCGCGAGTGGGTGCTGCGCAACTCCCCCGTCCCCATCGGTACCGTGCCGCTCTACCAGGCCCTGGAGAAGGTCGACGGCAAGGCCGAGGAACTGACCTGGGAGATCTACAAGGACACGGTCATCGAGCAGGCCGAGCAGGGCGTGGACTACATGACCGTCCACGCGGGCGTCCGGCTGCCGTACGTGCCGCTCACGGCCAACCGCAAGACCGGCATCGTCTCGCGCGGTGGGTCGATCATGGCCGCGTGGTGCCTGGCGCACCACAAGGAGTCGTTCCTGTACGAGAACTTCGAGGAGCTGTGCGAGATCCTCGCCGCCTACGACGTCACGTACTCGCTGGGCGACGGCCTCCGGCCGGGCTCGATCGCGGACGCCAACGACGAGGCGCAGTTCGCGGAGTTGAAGACGCTCGGCGAACTCAACCGGATCGCCAGGCGTTTCAACGTACAGACGATGATCGAAGGCCCGGGACACGTCCCGATGCACAAGATCAAGGAGAACATCGACCTTCAGCAGGAGGTCTGCGATGAAGCTCCGTTCTATACGCTCGGTCCGCTGACCACGGACATCGCGCCGGCGTACGACCACATCACTTCCGGCATTGGTGCCGCGATGATCGCCTGGTGGGGCACGGCGATGCTCTGCTACGTCACGCCCAAGGAGCACCTGGGACTGCCCAACCGTGACGACGTCAAGACCGGCGTCATCACCTACAAGATCGCCGCGCACGCCGCCGACCTCGCCAAGGGGCACCCGGGCGCCCAGGAGTGGGACGACGCCTTGTCCGACGCCCGCTTCGAGTTCCGGTGGGAGGACCAGTTCAACCTCGCTCTGGACCCGGACACGGCGCGGGAGTTCCACGACGAGACCCTGCCGGCCGAGCCCGCCAAGACCGCCCACTTCTGCTCGATGTGCGGGCCGAAGTTCTGCAGCATGAAGATCTCGCAGGACATCCGCCGCGAACACGGCGGGAGCCGGGCCGAGATCGAGGAGGGCATGGCCCAGAAGTCGAAGGAGTTCGCAGAGGCGGGGAACCGGGTGTACCTGCCGATCGCGGACTGAGTCCGGCTGTCGGCGGTCCGTGCCACCGGATGGCCTGAAGCCGACCGGTATACGGACCGCCCGACCGCCGGGTGTCATGCCACGGTGCTGAGCCGGATCGATGGCGGGATGACGGGCCCGGGCGACGCACCCGAACCCGCCGCGGTCTGCTGGACGGCCCGGCACTGAACGGCACGACGCCGACCGGGCGGGACGACCGGAAGGCGGCACGCCGGTGGGCCGCCGGGTCGGGCCCACGTCGGTCGGGGCGCGAGCCGTGTCCTGGCCGGCGGCGTCACTCGGGCCGGTGCTCCGGCCCGCCGAAGTCCGGGCTCGTGTAGTCGGGGCTGGTGAAGCTCGGCCGGCCGGGCTGGGATCCGTCGTCAGGGCTGCTGAAACCGGGACGGTCGTACCCCAGGCGGGGCATGCGGCCGCGCGGGGCGGACGGGGTCGCGCGGTGCACGGGGGCCGGTCCCGGCTCGGCGAGCGCTTCCGTGAGGAACGGCAGGATGCCGCGCTCCAGCAGGGCGTCCCGCCAGGCCTCTCTGGCGTTGTCCAGTTCCCGGTGCGCCGCGTCCAGTGCCCGGGCCTGTGGCGAGTTGCCGTTGCGCAAGGCGGTGAGGAGCAGTCCGACGGCGGCGACGAGGATTGCGGCCGCGGTCACCGCGCCGAACACCCACCCGGCGGTGAGCATGGTCTGCGCGAAGGCCTGCCCGGGGCTCAGTGTCTTCAGGATGTAGCCGACCAGCAGGAAGATCGCCGCGGCGGTTCCGGAGAGGACGGGAGCCAGTACGGCGATGACGGCGACGGCGCCCGCGCCGGTGCTCTCGGCCGGCTCGCCGAAGGTGGTGACGAGCCCGGTGGTGGCCGAACTCTGGTCGGCGGCAGCGGAGTCACCCGAGACCGAGGGGGTCATCGCCGGCTGACGCAGTTCTTGGCGGAGCTTCACATAGTGCTGGTATTCGGCCGCGGCGGCGGCCGTTATCAGTGCGGTGGCGTTGAGCGCCATGGTGCGCAGTTGTTCGGGATTGAGCCGCTGTCCGACAGCGGCCAGTTCCGGCCGCTGTGGTGCGGAGCGCAGCGCCTCATCGAGGAGCCGCTCGAAATCCTGGCGGTCCTCGCTCTGCAGGTGCTGCGGAACGCTGTTCATGTGCATCCCCCGATGCTCCGTAGGGCTTGGGGCTCGCACGCCGGCGAGCCGTCGGGCAGAAACGGAGGGGAGCCTGCTACGGATAAGCCGATGGTAGAGCCGTGACGGCACACGGTGACAGGGGGTTGCCGGAAATTGCCCTCCGGCCTGCGGGTACTCCGACGGGGGAGACTTGCCCCGGGAACGCTCAGGTGACCAGGGGGAGTTGCCGGACCAGTAGCTTTCCGGCCATGGTCACCCCGCCGTCCATCGCGATGGCGAGCCCGTCGGCGTAGACGTGCGGACCCGCCACGACCGGGCCGGAACCCTCCTCGCCGTCCTCGGAGCCGACCTCGCCGAGCAGGTAGGGAATCGGGCTGTGACCGTGAACGATGCGGGTGCCGCCGTACGTATCGAGGAGGGAGCGCACGGCGTCGGCACCGCCCTCGTCGCGGAAGGAGAAGCGCTTGGTGAACTTGCGGAACAGGTCCCAGCACTCGTCCGCGTCGTTGCGGGTGAGGGTCTCGCGGACGGTGTCGTTGACCGCCTCGATCGAGTCGCCGTAGTCGAGGTAGGCGGTGGTGTCCGAGTGCACGAGCAGATAGCCGTCGACCTCCTCGACGGCGTCGAGGCGGGCCATCCACTGCAGATGGTGGTCCTGGAGGCGGTCCATGTCGGTCTTCTGACCGCCGTTGAGCAGCCAGGCCGCCTGGAAGGTGGCGGTGCCCGCACCGGAGTTGACGGGAGTGTCGCCGAACCGCTTGGCGCCCAGCAGCAGCAGTTCGTGGTTGCCCATGAGGGCCTTGCAGTAGCCGCCCGCCGCGGCTGCCTCGGCGGACAGCCGCATCACGAGGTCGATGACGCCGATGCCGTCGGGTCCGCGGTCGGTGAAGTCGCCCAGGAACCACAGTCGGGTGGTGCCGGCGCACCACTGGCCGGAGGCGTCGATCAGCCCCTGTTCCTGCAGTGCGGTCACCAGTTCGTCGAGGTAACCGTGGACGTCTCCGACGACGAACAGCGGTCCCGGCCCGGTCGCGGGCTGCGGGGCCGGGGCCGCGGGTGCCGTCTCGACGGACACCTGGACCGTCTCCGTCCGGTTGACGACGGGGAGGTCGCGCTGGGTGGGGGTGTAGCCGTCGGGGTATGCCTCGTCGGCCGGCGGCGCGGTGTCGCCCGGCTGGGCGGTGCGGACGTACGGACCGGTCTCGTGGACGTATGCAGGTACCCGGAAGTCGCGCAGCGTTGCCGTCCGCTCCACTTCGGGTCCCTGACCGGCCCCCTGAGTCATCAGACCCCTCCACCATCGCGCCGCATCTGCACCGCTTCGGACTGCCTGGTCGCAGCGGTCCGCGGTGTCGTGGGCCCATCATAGGAATGCGCGTCGCGCCGTGTGATGACCCAGGGGTGGTGAATCGGAACAAGACTCCAGTTCACCGCGGCTTTCGCCCCGTTTGGGCAGGTGTTCGGCGGGCTCTGCATCGACCGAACACCCGGCCCGCCGGTCGCCGGCCCGTCGAGCCCCCTCTCTCGGCCGTGCGCTTACGGGGTGAGCGCCCCGCTTTCCGGCGCTACCTCTCGTCCGGCGTCCGCGGCGGGCTGACCGTCGTGCGGGGCGAACGCCGCTGCGAGGAGGTGCGCACGATCAGCTCCGTCGGTATCACCTGCTCGACCGGCTGGTCCGATTCCACGCCCTCGATCGCGTCGATGAGGAGCTGGACCACCGCTGTGCCGATGCGGCGGGGCTTCAGGGAGAGCGTGGTGATGGGCGGCTCGGTGCTGGCGTACACCATGGACTCGCTGCAGCACACGAGCAGCAGGTCGTCAGGTACGCGGAGCCCGTAGCGGCGGGCGGCGGCCAGCAGGTCGGTGCCGTTGGGGTCGAACAGGCCGTAGACCGCGTCGGGCCGGTCGGGACGGGCGAGCAGCCGGTCGGCGGCGACGGCGCCCGCGCACGGGTCGTGCGCCGGGTAGGCCTCGTAGACCGGGTCCTGGCCGACGCGCTCGCACCAGCGCAGGTAGGCGGTGGTGGACAGGTGGGTGTACGTGTCCGTCGTCGTGCCCGTGAGCAGGCCGATGCGGCGGGCGCCGGCGTCGGCGAGGTGGTCGAGGATGCCGAGGACGGCGGCCTCGTGGTCGTTGTCGACCCAGGCCGTGACCGGCAGCGAGCCGGCCGGGCGCCCGTCGGAGACGACCGGCAGTCCCTGTCGGACGAGCTCGCTGACCACCGGGTCGTGATCGGACGGGTCGATGACGACCGTTCCGTCCAGGGCGACGTTGGACCACACGTCGTGGCGGGAGGTCGCGGGGAGGATCACGAGGGCGTAGCCACGGGCGAGCGCGGCCGAGGTGGCGGCTCGTGCCATCTCTGCGAAGTACGCGAACTCCGTGAAGGTGAAAGGTTCATCCCCGTACGTCGTCACAGTCAGGCCGATCAGACCCGACTTGCCGGTACGGAGGGTACGGGCGGCGGCCGAAGGACGGTATCCCAGCCGGTCGGCGACCTCTCGGACATGGCGCCGGGTGGCGTCCGGGAGCCGGCCCTTGCCGTTGAGGGCGTCGGAGACGGTCGTGATGGAGACTCCGGCGGCGGCGGCCACGTCTCTGATGCCCGCCCGGCCCGGCCGGCTGCCTCGACGTGAGGTTTCCGCGCGGCTCACCTGGTGCTTCCCTGCTGCTGTCATGGCGAGCCGATAGTAGGGCTCATGTGGTGGGGTAGTGCGGACGCATATGCACGCGTTGACAGGCACGTTTCTGCATGGTCACATCCCATCAACTACCTTAAAAATAAAGGTAGTTGAACGATCCTGCGGCAGGACGTGATGTGGTGACGCGTATGGACCTGCCAAGCAGCCGATGTTTCGAAGAGGTCTCAACTCACCTGCACGAGGGATGCGCGCCACGGCGCGAGCTACCGGCGCATAGATATATGTACGGCGCGCCCCCTGAAACGTACGCCTTCGTACGGTGATGCCCCGGGATGGCGCCGCGGTGGGATGGGGCTCACGTTTTGCAGGGCCGCCACCTGTACGCACCGGGGCCGAATCCTCATAAGGTGAGGAGTATTGGAAGCCGGCGGCGTCGACGGTCCGCCGGTGGTCGCGAGGAGGACTGCGGTGAGCGAGACGAGCCCCAAGCTGCGCGCCGAGCTGGAGGGTATCCCCACCTACAAGCCGGGCAAGCCTGCCGCGGCCGGCGGGCCGGTCGCCTACAAGCTGTCCTCCAACGAGAACCCGTACCCGCCGCTGCCCGGCGTGATGGAGAGCGTGACGGCGGCCGCCTGCGACTTCAACCGCTACCCGGACATGGCATGCACCGGGCTGATGGCCGAGCTGTCGGAGCGCTTCGGCGTCCCCGTCTCCCACCTGGCCACCGGCACCGGCTCGGTGGGCGTCGCCCAGCAGCTCCTCCAGGCCACGAGCGGTCCCGGGGACGAGGTCATCTACGCCTGGCGGTCCTTCGAGGCGTACCCGATCATCACGCAGATCAGCGGCGCCCGGTCGGTGCAGGTGCCGCTCACGCCCGGCGATGTGCACGACCTGGACGCGATGGCGGACGCGATCACCGACCGGACGCGTCTGATCTTCGTCTGCAACCCCAACAACCCGACCGGCACGGTGGTGCGGCGGGCCGAGCTGGAGCGGTTCCTCGACCGGGTGCCCGGCGACGTCCTGGTGGTACTGGACGAGGCCTACCGCGAGTTCATCCGCGATCCTGAGGTGCCCGACGGCGTCGAGCTGTACCGGAACCGGCCCAACGTCTGCGTCCTGCGCACGTTCTCCAAGGCCTACGGGCTCGCCGGGCTGCGCGTCGGTTTCGCGATCGCCCATGAGCCGGTCGCGGCGGCGCTGCGCAAGACGGCGGTGCCCTTCGGTGTCAGCCAGCTCGCGCAGGAAGCGGCGATCGCCTCACTGCGGGCCGAGGACGAGTTGCTCGGCCGGGTCGGCTCGCTGGTGTGCGAGCGCACGCGCGTGGTCGACGCGCTGCGCGCCCAGGACTGGACGGTGCCGGAGACGCAGGCGAACTTCGTCTGGCTGCGGCTGGGGGAGCGTACGGTCGCGTTCGCTCAGGCCTGTGAGCAGCACGGTGTGGTGGTCCGGCCGTTCCCGGGCGAGGGTGTGCGGGTGACGGTCGGTGAGACCGAGGCGAACGACATCTTCCTGAAGGTGGCGGAGGCGTTCCGCAAGGAGCTGTAGCCCTGCGCGGGCTCTACTCGTCGATCAGTTCCACCCGGATGGGGTCGCCGTCCCGCACGGTCGCCAGAGCGCGGACGTCCCCGTCCAGGCTTCCCAGGACGTTGCACGGGCTCGCGAGGCGGCACTCTCCCCCAAACTCCGTTCGGGGGGACCCCCAGCCTCGCGAGATCGGCGTGGGGCCATAGGGGAGGGCGAGTGCGTCGCCGTCCGTCCAGAAGGCCACCGTGCCCGGCTCCACGACCTGCCGGGCGTCCGTTTCACGTGAAACGGAGACACCTGTGTCGAAATAGACCTCCTCGCCCCATGTGCAGGCGCTGGAGGTGAGGGGCAGCGCCTTGCTGAGGGCCTGTGCGGTCGGGGTGCCTGCGTCGAGGGTCGCGGTGATGTTGCCCGCGGGCCATGAAATACGTATCCGCATGGCATGCAATTCAACAAGATGTTGAATTCGCTGCCAAGGTCTTGACGCTGTGGCAGTACGGCGACCCCGCCCTACCGGGCCGAAAATCAGTGCGTCATAATGGCTTGTGAATGTGAACGCGTTCACAAGCGCGTCCCGTTTGCCCCGTATGCATGCGACAAGCGGGGCGAATCGCCGCTGTATCACGGCGCAGTAAGGAGAGTGACGACGTGGACCTGGCCCTGGCGCCGGAAACACTGGCGCGCTGGCAGTTCGGCATCACCACCGTCTACCACTTCCTGTTCGTCCCGCTGACCATCTCCCTGGCCGCTCTCACGGCCGGGCTGCAGACGGCCTGGGTACGCACGGAGAAGGAGAAGTACCTCAAGGCGACCAAGTTCTGGGGCAAGCTCTTCCTGATCAACATCGCCATGGGCGTGGTCACGGGCATCGTGCAGGAGTTCCAGTTCGGCATGAACTGGTCCGACTACTCGCGTTTCGTCGGTGACATCTTCGGTGCCCCGCTCGCCTTCGAGGCGCTGATCGCGTTCTTCTTCGAGTCGACCTTCATCGGCCTGTGGATCTTCGGCTGGGACA
The DNA here is from genome assembly GCF_042891825.1 of Streptomyces sp. NPDC001852. Lineage (NCBI taxonomy): Bacteria > Bacillati > Actinomycetota > Actinomycetes > Kitasatosporales > Streptomycetaceae > Streptomyces > Streptomyces sp. NPDC001852. The sequence goes on along the minus strand of NZ_JBIATN010000021.1, from coordinate 62,064 downwards.
AGCTGCCCAAGAAGATCCACCTGGCCTGCATCTGGATGGTCTCGATCGGCACGATCCTGTCGGCGTACTTCATCCTCGCGGCCAACTCGTGGATGCAGCACCCGGTCGGCTACAAGATCGACAAGGCGAAGGGCCGGGCCGAGCTGACCGACTTCTGGGCCGTACTGACCCAGAACACCGCCCTCAGCCAGGCCTTCCACACCCTGTCCGCGGCCTTCCTGACCGGCGGCGCCTTCATGGTGGGCATCGCCGCCTACCACCTGGCCCGCAAGAAGCACATCCGCGAGATGAAGACCTCGCTGCGGCTCGGCCTGGTCACCGTCGTGATCGCCGGTCTGCTCACCGCGGTCAGCGGTGACACCCTCGGCAAGGTCATGTTCAAGCAGCAGCCGATGAAGATGGCGGCGGCCGAGGCGCTGTGGGACGGCCAGAAGCCGGCACCCTTCTCGATCTTCGCGTACGGCGATGTCGAGAAGGGCCACAACACCGTGGCCATCGAGATCCCGGGTCTGCTGTCCTTCCTCGCCAACGACGACTTCACCTCGTACGTCCCCGGCATCAACGACGTCAACAAGGCCGAGCAGCAGAAGTTCGGCCCAGGTGACTACCGGCCCAACATCCCGGTCGCCTTCTGGGGCTTCCGCTGGATGATCGGCTTCGGCATGGCCTCCTTCGCCATCGGCCTGGCCGGACTGTGGCTGACCCGGAAGAAGTTCATGCTCCCGCAGCATCTGCGGGTCGGTGAGGACGAGGTGCCGCATCTGGTGCTGTTCAAGAACAAGGCGCTCAGCCCGAAGCTGACGACCTGGTACTGGCGCGTCGCGATCTGGACCCTGGCCTTCCCGCTGATCGCCAATTCCTGGGGCTGGATCTTCACTGAGACGGGCCGCCAGCCGTGGGTCGTCTACGGCGTCCTGCAGACCCGGCATGCGGTCTCCCCCAGTGTCTCCCAGGGCGAGGTCCTCACCTCGATGATCACCTTCACGGCGCTGTACGCGATCCTCGCCGTAATCGAGGTCAAGCTGCTCGTGAAGTACGTCAAGGCCGGCCCGCCCGAGCTGACGGAGGCCGACCTCAACCCGCCCACGAAGATCGGCGGCGACACCCGTGACGCCGACAAGCCGATGGCCTTCTCGTACTAGGCCGGGGGAACAGTCATGCAACTTCACGACGTATGGTTCGTCCTGATCGCCGTCCTGTGGACCGGCTACTTCTTCCTGGAGGGCTTCGACTTCGGGGTCGGCATCCTCACCAAGCTGCTGGCCCGGAACCGGCCCGAGCGGCGGGTGCTGATCAACACCATCGGGCCCGTCTGGGACGGTAACGAGGTGTGGCTGCTCACGGCCGGCGGTGCGACCTTCGCCGCGTTCCCGGAGTGGTACGCCACTCTGTTCTCCGGCTTCTATCTGCCGCTGCTGGTCATCCTGGTCTGCCTGATCGTCCGGGGTGTCGCCTTCGAGTACCGGGTGAAGCGGCCCGAGGAGAACTGGCAGCGCAACTGGGAGACGGCGATCTTCTGGGCCTCGCTGATTCCGGCGTTCCTGTGGGGCGTGGCCTTCGGGAACATCGTGCGGGGCGTGAAGATCGACCAGCACTTCGAGTACGTCGGCAGCGTCGGGGACCTGCTCAACCCCTATGCCCTGCTCGGCGGCCTGGCCACGCTCACCCTGTTCACCTTCCACGGAGCAGTGTTCACCGCGCTCAAGACCGTGGGGGACATCCGGGTGCGCGCACGGAAGCTGGCCCTGTGGGTCGGCCTCGGCACGGCCGTCGTGGCGCTCGGTTTCCTGCTGTGGACGCAGGCCGACAGTGGTAACGGCAGGAGTCTGGTGGCGCTCGTCGTGGCGGTCGCTGCCCTGGTGGCTGCGCTGGTGGCCAACCAGTTCGGGCGTGAAGGGTGGGCGTTCGCGCTGTCCGGCCTCACCATCGTGGCCGCCGTGGCGATGCTCTTCCTGTCGCTCTTCCCGAACGTGATGCCGTCCACGCTCAACGCGGACTGGAGCCTGACGGTCACCAACGCCTCGTCCAGTCCCTACACCCTGAAGATCATGACGTGGCTGGCGGCCATCGCCACGCCGCTGGTGATGCTCTATCAGGGCTGGACCTACTGGGTCTTCCGCAAGCGGATCGGCACGCAGCACATCGCACCCGATGCTGCGGCCGGCGCCGCGCACTGAGTCCGTCGAGGGTGTGTTTCACGTGAAACACACCCTCCTGGGCCGAAGGGCACGTTTCACGTGAAACCAATCGATCCACGTCTGCTGCGATATGCCCGCGCCACGCGCTTCTTCCTCGTGGCGGTCGTCGGCCTGGGGGCCGTCGGTGCGGGGCTGGTCATCGCCCAGGCGATGCTCATCGCCGAGGTCGTTGTCGGTGCGTTCCAGCACGGGCAGTCCGTCGCTGAACTGCGCACTCCCCTGCTGCAGTTGGCCGCCGTGGCCGTGGGCCGGTCGGTTGTCGCGTGGCTCACCGAACTCGCCGCCCATCGGGCGAGTGCGGCGGTGAAGTCCGAACTGCGGGGGCGCCTCCTCGACCGGGCGGCGACGCTCGGTCCCGGGTGGCTGGCCGGGCAGCGCACGGGTTCGCTGGTCACGCTGGCCACGCGGGGGGTCGACGCGCTGGATGACTATTTCTCGCGCTATCTGCCGCAGTTGGGGCTCGCGGTGGTCGTTCCGGTGGCGGTGCTGGCGCGGATTGTCACCGAGGACTGGGTTTCGGCGGCGATCATCGTCGGCACCCTGCCCCTCATCCCGCTCTTCATGATGTTGATCGGCTGGGCGACCCAGTCTCGGATGGACCGTCAGTGGCGGCTGCTGTCCCGGTTGTCGGGGCACTTCCTGGACGTGGTCGCCGGACTGCCCACGCTGAAGGTGTTCGGCCGGGCCAAGGCGCAGGCCGAGTCCATCCGCCGGATCACCGGCGAGTACCGGCAGGCCACCCTGCGGACTCTGCGGATCGCCTTCCTGTCCTCCTTTGCGCTGGAATTGCTCGCCACGCTGTCGGTCGCCCTGGTCGCGGTGACGATCGGCATGCGGCTGGTGCACGGTGACATGGATCTGTACGTCGGTCTGGTGATCCTCGTGCTGGCGCCCGAGGCGTACCTTCCGTTGCGGCAGGTCGGCGCCCAGTACCACGCGGCGGCGGAGGGGCTGGCTGCCGCGGAGGAAATCTTCAGCGTGCTGCAGACGCTGGTTCCGGCGTCTGGTACCGGCGCTGTGCCGTCGGGCGCCGTGGCCTTCGAGGGGGTCACCGTTCGCTACCCCGGTCGCTCGGACGACGCGGTGACGGACGTGTCGTTCAGCGTCGAGCCCGGTGAGACGGTCGCGCTGGTGGGGCCGAGCGGGGTGGGCAAGTCCACGCTGCTCAACGTGCTGCTCGGGTTCGTCTCGCCCAGCGAGGGGCGGGTGCGGGTCGGGGGAGCCGATCTCGCGGAACTCGATCTGGGGGACTGGCGGTCGCGGATCGCGTGGGTGCCGCAGCGGCCGCATCTGTATGCCGGGACCATCGCGGAGAACGTGCGGCTGGCGAGGCCCGAGGCGGACGAGCGTGCGGTACGGCGGGCGCTGCGGGATGCGGGTGCGCTGGAGTTCGTGGACGCGTTGCCCGAAGGGGCGGAGACCGTGCTCGGGGAGGACGGGGCCGGGCTGTCGGCGGGGCAGCGGCAGCGGTTGGCTCTTGCCCGTGCCTTTCTCGCCGACCGGCCCGTGCTGTTGCTGGACGAGCCGACGGCCTCGTTGGACGGGGGGACGGAGGCGGAGGTCGTGAGGGCGGTGCGGAGGCTGGCCGCCGGGCGGACGGTGTTGCTTGTGGTGCATCGGCCGGCGTTGCTGGAGGTTGCCGATCGGGTGGTGCGGCTGGAGAGCGGGGGGTTGTCGAGCGGGGTGTCATCGAGCGGGTTGGAGAGCGGCCCGGCGGTGTCCGGTCTCGCTCGGCTGGAAGACAGCCGCTCGGCGTCCGACCGCCCTCGGCCCGCAGACGGCTCCTCGGCGCCCGGGCCCAGCGGGCCGGCGGGTGCGCCCTCGGACTCTGGGCTCGGTGGGCCGGAAGGTGGCCCTTCGGTCTCTGGGCTCGGGCGGTTGGACAGTGGCCCTGCCGTCTCTGGGCTCGATGGGCTGGACAGTGGACGCTCGGTCTCTCGGCTCGGGGGGCTGGAAAGGGGCTCCGGCGGGGCGGGGTGGGCTCGGCGGGGGCTTGCGCGGGTTCGTGCGCTTGCCGGGCCGCAGCGAGGGCGACTGGCGTTGGCGTGGCTGCTCGGCAGCCTCGCGCTCGGTAGTGCCGTCGGGCTGATGGCGACCTCGGGATGGCTCATCTCGCGGGCATCGCAGCAGCCTCCGGTGCTGTATCTGATGGTGGCCGTGACGGCCACGCGGGCCTTCGGGATCGGTCGGGCGGTGTTCCGCTACGCCGAGCGGCTGGTGTCACACGACGCCGTGCTGCGGATGCTGGCAGACGCCAGGGTGGCCGTGTACCGGCGGCTGGAGCGGCTGGCGCCGGCGGGACTCCGAAGTGCCCGGCGCGGCGATCTGCTGACCCGGCTGGTAGCGGACGTGGACGAGCTCCAGGACTACTGGCTGCGCTGGCTGCTGCCCGCGTCGGTTGCCGTCGCCGTCTCCGCGGCCTCCGTCGGCTTCACGTTCTGGCTGCTCCCCGAGGCCGGCGCCGTGCTCGCGGCAGGGCTCGTGGCGGCCGGCGTCGGTGTCCCGCTGGTCACCGCGACCGTGGCCCGGAGGACCGAGCGACGGCTGGCCCCGGCCCGGGGCGCCCTCGCCACCCGCGTCACCGACCTGCTCACCGGCACCGCCGAGCTGACCGTGGCCGGTGCGCTGCCCACCCGTACGGACGCGGCCCGGCAAGCCGACGGGACCCTCACCCGGATCGCCTCGCGCGCCGCCGCCGTGACCGCGCTCGGCGACGGACTCACCGCGCTGATCTCCGGCCTGACCGTCACGGCGGCCGCGCTGTGCGGGGCCCAGGCGGTGGCCGCGGGCCGGCTCGGCGGCGTGGCGATGGCCGTGGTCGTCCTCACTCCCCTGGCCGCCTTCGAGGCCGTACTCGGGCTGCCGCTCGCCGTGCGCCAGCGGCAGCGGGTGCGGCGGAGCGCGGAGCGCGTCTACGAGGTGCTGGACGCTCCGGAGCCCGTGTGCGAGCCCGTGCGGCCCCGGCAGGCGCCCGCCTCGCCGTTCCCGGTGGTGGTCAAGGGGCTGGCCGCGCGGCACGAGGAGCAGCGGCGAGAGGCGCTGGCCGGCTTCGATCTCACCCTGGAAGAGGGGCGGCGGACCGCGGTGGTCGGGGCGTCCGGTGCCGGCAAGACGACCCTCGCCCAGGTGCTGCTGCGCTTCCTCGATCCGCAGGAGGGCTCGTACACGCTCGCCGGTGTGGACGCGTACGCGCTGGCCGGTGACGACGTGCGGCGTCTCGTCGGACTGTGTGCGCAGGACGCGCACATCTTCGACAGCTCGGTGCGCGAGAACCTGCTGCTGGCCAGGAAGGACGCCACCGAAGCCGAGCTGCGCCGGGCGCTGGACCGGGCCCGGTTGCTGAGCTGGGTGGACGGGTTGCCCGACGGGCTGGACACGCTGGTGGGCGAGCACGGGGCCCGGCTGTCCGGCGGTCAGCGGCAGCGGCTGGCGCTCGCCCGCGCCCTGCTGGCCGACTTCCCCGTCCTGGTGCTCGACGAGCCCGCCGAGCATCTGGACCTGCCGACCGCCGATGCGCTGACCGCCGATCTGCTGGCCGCCACTCAGGGACGTACGACCGTGCTGATCACGCACCGGCTGGCGGGGCTGGAGGCGGTGGACGAGGTGATCGTGCTCGACGCGGGCCGGGTGGTGCAGCGGGGCACCTACGCGGAGCTTCTCGCGGTGGACGGGCCGCTGCGGACACTCGCTCGGCGGGAGGCGGAGGTGGAGTCGCTGGTCGGAGCGCGGTGACCGCGTGCCGCGCACGCGTCCGCACCGGTGCGGTGACCGCCACCCCGGTCACCGGCTCCGGTTCCGGCTTCGGCGACGAACGGCCAAAGGCGCTTCAGAAGCGGCGGGTGAGGAGTTGTTCGATCACGACCGCGACTCCGTCCTCGTTGTTGGCGACCGTACGGCCCGACGCGGCGGCGATGACATCGGGGTGGGCGTTGCCCATCGCGTACGACTGGCCGGCCCAGGTCAGCATCTCGACGTCGTTGGGCATGTCGCCGAACGCGACGACCTCCTCGTGCGAGATACCGCGCTCGGCGCAACACAGGGCGAGGGTGCTGGCCTTGGAGACGTCCGGGCCGCTCAGTTCCAGCAGGGCGCTGGGGCTGGAGCGGGTGACGTTGGCGCGGTCGCCGATCGAGAGCCGGGCGAGGGTGAGGAAGGCGTCCGGGTCGAGGTCCGGGTGGTAGGCCAGGATCTTGAGCACGGGCTGGTCGGCGTCCGGGCCGTCGGGGGCGAGGAGGTGCTCGGCGGGCAGCAGGTTGTCCGGTATCTCCATGTGCAGCTTGGGATAGTCCGGCTCCTGGTGGAAGCCGTACGTCTGCTCCACTGCGAACACTGTGCCGGGTGCCGCCGCACGCAGCAGCCGTACGGCGTCCAGGGCGTTCTTGCGGGCCAGCTCGCGCACCTTCACGAAGCGGTGGGCGCCGGGGCCGCCGTGCAGGTCGACCACGGCGGCGCCGTTGCCGCAGATCGCCAGGCCGTGGCCGTGGACGTGGTCGCTGACGACGTCCATCCAGCGGGCCGGGCGGCCGGTGACGAAGAAGACCTCGATGCCCGCGTCCTCGGCGGCGGCCAGTGCGGCCACGGTGCGCGGGGAGACCGACTTGTCGTCGCGCAGCAGGGTGCCGTCGAGGTCGGTGGCGATCAGCCGCGGACGTACGGCGGCGGACGGGGTCCCGGGCTGTCTGGTCGCTGAGGTCACCCGGTCATTCTCGCGCATATGCCCGCACGGCCGTGCGGAACTGCGCACAGATGAGACGCAGATGACGCCCAGCTCCTGCCGCGGTACCGGTCAGTCCAGCTGGGCGGCGGCCTCCATGGCGATCTGCTCGAAGACCTTCTCGTCGGCGGCGAAGTCGGAGTCCGGGATGGGCCAGTGGATCACGATCTCGGTGAAGCCCAGTTCCCGGTGCCTGCCGGCGAAGTCCACGAAGGCGTCCAGGGAGCACAGCGGCCGGGCGCGGTCCGGGGTGAAGCCGGTGAGCAGGATCTTGTCCAGGCCGGCCACGTCCCGCCCGGCGTCCGCGCAGGCCTCGGACAGCTTGGCGATCTGCCCGCGCAGTGCCTCGACGGACTGCTCCGGGGTGCCGTTCTCGTACAGCTTCGGGTCGCCGGTGGTCACCCACGCCTGGCCGTGCCGTGCGGCGAGCCTGAGGCCGCGCGGTCCGGTGGCCGCCACCGCGAACGGCAGCCGGGGCCGCTGCAGGCAGCCCGGGATGTTCCGGGCCTCGTGCGCCGAGTAGAAGCGGCCCTCGTGCGACACCGCGTCCTCGGTGAGGAGCCGGTCCAGCAGCGGCACGAACTCGGCGAGCCGGTCGGCGCGCTCGCGCGGGCTCCACGGCTCCTGGCCCAGGGCGGTGGCGTCGAAGCCGGTGCCGCCGGCGCCGATGCCGAGGGTGATCCGGCCGCCGGAGATGTCGTCGAGGGAGATCAGCTCCTTGGCGAGGGTCACCGGGTGCCGGAAGTTCGGGGAGGTCACGAGCGTGCCGAGGCGCAGCTGCTCGGTGGCGGCAGCGGCGGCCGTCAGGGTCGGGACCGCGCCGAACCACGGGCCGTCACGGAAGCTGCGCCAGGACAGGTGGTCGTAGGTGTACGCGGTGTGGAAGCCCAGCTGCTCGGCCCGCACCCAGGCCGAACGGCCGCCCTCGCTCCAGCGGCGGTACGGCAGGATCACGGTGCTCAGACGCAGACTCATGCGTCCGAGAGTAAGGGGCCGCACCGACAATGGGTCAAAACGGTCACCGTATGCGGCTGCTCGGCCACGGACCGAGCAGGACCACCGGGACGCGCCCCTTGTGTGCGAGGCTTTCAGCGCGGCCCGGGAAACCGCAGGTAGCGCGGGGGTACGGCCTGTGTCAGCCAGACGCCGTTGGCGCTGATGTGGAAGACGTGGCCGTCGCGGTGCATGGCTCCGGCGTCGACGGTGAGCACCACGGGCCGCCCGCGCCGGGCGCCGACCCGGGTGGCGGTCTCGCGGTCGGCGGAGAGGTGGACGTCGTGCCGGTTCATGGGCCTGAGGCCGTCCGCCCTGATCGCGTCCAGGTTGCGGGCGACGGTCCCGTGGTAGAGGTACGGCGGCGGGGTCGCCGGGGGCAGGCCGAGGTCGACCTCGATGCTGTGGCCCTGGCTGGCGCGGATCCGTTCGCCCTCGACCGCGAAGCGCTGTTTGTCGTTGGCGGCCACCACGTGGTCCAGTTCCTCGCGGGTGAACCGGAATCCGTGGGCGGCGGCCGCCGCGATCAGCGTGTCGATCTCCACCCAGCCGCCGGGGTCCAGCGTGATCCCGATGCGCTCCGGCTGGTGGCGCAGGTGTTTCGAGAGGTACTTCGACACCTTCACGGTGCGTCTTTCGTCCATGCCTCCAGCGTGTGGCAGAGATGCGGATCACGCAGGTTTTTTTCTTCGTAGGTTTGATCCACAACCAACTGAGGTTATCCACAGGGGAATTGACGAATCTGTGGACAAGAGACGTGCGAATTAGGGTGATTTGCGAAGTTCCTTGTAGATCAAGGCACCTGACGTCAGATGGTCCAAGGCCCGTGCTCTCACCTCGCGTTCCGCCGCCAGTGCGATGAACTCGGAAGCGTGCTCCTGCCCAACAAGCCTCTCCACGGCCTGGATCGTCCCGGTGGGAAGAGAGACCGAACGCTCGCCCGCGAGCTCTTCACCGGGGCTCTGCGCAACAAGGTGAGTACGCAGCTGCCGGGTCGCCAACGCGCGCATCGCGCGGGCCAGTTCGGCGTCCACCGTCTGCTGGGACAGAGGGCGAAGCCTGCGCACCAGTGAGGCGGCTTCCGCCGCGTGCGCGTCCGTACGGCGATCCGGATCGTCCAGGTAGCGTGCGAAGACGTACTCGGTGGTGAACTGGAGGAAACGGGCGGCGATGTGCTCCACCTGTCCCCTCAACTCCCGCAAATGGCCGGCGATCGCGGGTAGCGGGACACCGGCCTCGTGCAGTTCCACGGCCACGGACAGCTCTTGGGGGCTCGGCACGAGGAAGACGTCCGGATCGCCGTCGGTCCGTTCCAGCACGCCGAGTTCGACGGCCTCGGCCACGGCGTCCTCGTCGGGCGTGCCGCCGAAACGGGCGTCGAGTTCGGCGCGGGTGATGCGATCGGGGCGCTCGTCCGTCCACGGCCCGTCCACCTCGGTGACCAGGCCGAGGACGCCGCCCAGGCCACGGCCGGTGTCCCAGGCGTCCAGCAACTCCTTGATGGAGGCCAGGGTGTAGCCGCGGTCGAGGAGGTGGGCGATCTGGTGGAGCCGGGTGACGTGCGCCTCGGAGTAGAGATTCACGCGGCCCTGGCGTTCGGGGCGGGGGAGGAGGCCGCGGTCCAGATAGGCGCGGACGGTCCGCACGGTGGTGCGGGTCTGGTGGGCCAAGTCCTCGATGCGGTAGGTCTTTTGAACCGGTGCGTCGGTCATCTTCGGGTCCCTTGGCTGGTGACCGTTGCTGTGGCGGGCCGCCGGGGGGCTTGCCGGCGTCGGCAGGTCCCCCCCGGCAGCCGGCGGCTCACAACTTCGGCTCCACCCGCGCGAGTCGCCGCAGTGCCCCCGGCAGCACGCGTGACAGCAGGTGCGCGCCCCGCGCCTCCGGCGTCACCGGCACCACCGCCCTGTTGCGGGCCACGGCGTCCAGGATCGCCTCGGCGACCTTCTCCGGTGGGTAGTTGCGCAGGCCGTACAGGCGGGCCGAGTTCTTCCGGCGGCGCCGCTCCTCCGCCTCGTCCACACCGGCGAAGCGTGCCGTGGAGGTGATGTTCGTGTTGACGATGCCGGGGCAGATCGCGCTCACCCCGATGCCCTGTCCGGCGAGTTCGGCGCGCAGGCACTCGGAGAGCATCAGCACCGCGGCCTTGGAGGTGCTGTAGGCGGGCAGGGCCCGGGAGGGCTGGAACGCCGCGGCCGAGGCGATGTTGACGATGTGGCCGCCCTGGCCGCGCTCGGCCATCCGCGCGCCGAAGAGCCGGCAACCGTGGATCACGCCCCAGAGATTGACGTCCAGGACCTTCCGCCAGTCCTCGGACGTGGTGGCGAAGAAGGACCCCGACAGTCCGATGCCCGCGTTGTTGACCAGCACGTCCAGCACGCCGTACTCGCGGTGCACCTTTTCCGCGAGCTTCTCCATCGCCGGCTCGTCGGAGACGTCGGCGGTCTCCGCCCAGGCCTCCGGCGCGCCGATCAGCCGGGACAGTTCGGCGGTGCGGGCGGCGGCCTCGGCATCGCGGTCGACGGCCACCACGCGCGCGCCGGCCTCCGCGAACGCGAACGCCGTGGCCCGGCCGATGCCGCTGCCTGCCCCGGTGATCAGCACCAGTTGCCCGCCGAACCGTTCGGCGTGGTGGCCGGTGGCCTTCGGTTCGGGGCGGCCGCCGTCCACGGACATGATGAATTCCTCGATCCAGGAGGCGAGTCGGTCGGGGCGGGTGCGGGGGACCCAGTGCTTGGCCGGTAGTGTGCGGCGGGTCAGCTGCGGCACCCACTGCTCGAGGTCGTCGTACAGGCGCTCCGAGAGGAACGCGTCTCCCTGGGGCGTGATGAGCTGCACGGGCGCGTGCGCGTACGCGTCCGGCCGCGGCCTGAGCAGCCGGGTGCGGACGTTGTCCCGGTACAGCCAGGCGCCGTGTGCCGCGTCGGAGGTCAGGGACGAGGTCGGGTAGTCGCCCCCCGGTACCTTCTCCACCCGCTGGAGGATCTTCGGCCAGCGCCTGCCGAGCGGGCCGCGCCAGGCCAGCTCGGGCAGGACCGGTGTGTGCAGCAGGTACACGTACCAGGACTTGGCGCCCTGGCCGAGGAGCTGGCCCACGCGGCGGGGCGTCGGGCGCTGCACGCGCGCGTTGATCCAGTGCCCGAAGTGGTCCAGGGACGGTCCGGAGATCGAGGTGAAGGAGGCGATACGGCCCTCGGTGCGGCCGACCGTGACGAACTCCCAGGACTGCACCGAGCCCCAGTCGTGCCCGACCAGGTGCACCGGGCGGTCGGGGCTCACCGCGTCCACGACGGCCAGGAAGTCGTCGGTGAGCTTGGCCAGCGTGAAACCGCCGCGCAGGGGCTTGGGTGCCGTGGAGCGGCCATGGCCCCGGACGTCGTACAGGACCACGTGGAAGCGGTCGGCCAGGCGGACGGCGACCTCCGACCAGACCTCCTTGCTGTCCGGGTAGCCGTGCACCAGCACCACCGTGGGCTGCTCCGGATCGCCCAGCTCGGCCACGCACAGCTCGACCCCGCCGGTCGCCACCCGGCGCTCCCGCGCACCCTCCAGCGTCACGACCGCCGTCACCTCTCCCGCGCCGTCCGCCGTCACTTCTCCTCCGCCCAGCGCCGCACGTGCGGCAGATCGTCGTCCAGCCAGAAGGCGCTCTGCTCGGGGTCCGTCGAGTCGGTGACCACGAGGATCTCCTCGAACTTCGCGCCCGTACCCCGGAAGCCGAGGTGGGGTTCGACCGCCCACAGGCCCGGCTGCGGCGGATGGTCGGAGAAGCGGTACGGCGACCACAGCGGGGACCAGCCCTCGCGGTGGCCGTGCAGCGCGTCGGCGGCCAGGCCCTTGAGGGACTGTGTACCGAACCCGAAGAGATGAGGGGAGAAGCGGCGCTGCTTCACCCGGTCCACCTTGTGGGCGATCACGCCGAAGGGATAGGCGCGGTGCCGGTTGGCATAGCCCTGGCGGACCATGAGCCGGTCCACGTCCTCGTAGATCTCGCGCAGCGGGCGCCGCTCGCGCACCTCGCGCAGGATCAGCTCGCGGTGCGCCTCCAGGTCGGCCATCAGCCGGTCCTGCACCGGATTGACGCCGAGCGAGCCCGAATAGCCGATGTCCGCCGTGTATCCCTCGTAGACCGGCGCCATGTCCAGGATGAACGGCATCCCCGGCTCCAGGGCGCGGTCCGTGGGGAAGAACTGCAGGGGTATGCGGAAGTTCACGAACGCCGTGCGGTCGCCGAACCAGGCGAAGGGAAGGTGGAACCAGTCCCGCACCCCGTGCTCGCGCAGCCACTCCCGCTGCATGCGCGCCGCCTCGCGCTCGGTCACGCCCGGCTCCAGCCGTGCCGCGACCGCCTCCGCGCACTCGTAGGCGAGGCGCTGCACCCGCCTGAACCCCCGCAACTCCACGGAGAGTTCGCTGCTCACTGCCGTCGTCATGCCGCCCCGTCCCGTCGTGCCGCCGACTCGCGTCGACTGCGGTACGCGTCCGTAACTTGACACTGGTGAATGTGACAGTTGTTAGAGGCGGCGTCAATAGCGGGGCCGGCAGGCTGTGGAAAACCCTCGGTAACCCTTAGGTGGGGGCATCCCTTAGGGCCCCGTAATACTTGGGTCTGACGCGAAGACGGCTCTGAGGTCTGACGACCGGCGTGGTCCGGATCACTACCGTCGAGGACGTGACTGTGATCGCGACCGAAAGCCTGAGCAAGCGGTTCCCCCGGGTGACCGCGCTCGACCGGCTGTCCGTGGACATCGGACCCGGTGTGACCGGACTCGTCGGAGCCAACGGCGCCGGCAAGTCCACCCTGATCAAGATCCTTCTGGGTCTGTCCCCCGCCACGGAGGGCCGCGCCGAGGTGCTCGGCCTCGACGTCGCCACCAAGGGCGGCGCCATCCGCGAGCGCGTCGGCTACATGCCGGAGCACGACTGCCTGCCGCCCGACGTCTCGGCCACCGAGTTCGTCGTCCACATGGCGCGCATGTCCGGCCTGCCGCCCACCGCCGCGCGTGAGCGCACCGCGGACACCCTGCGCCACGTCGGGCTGTACGAGGAGCGCTACCGCCCCATCGGCGGCTACTCGACCGGCATGAAGCAGCGGGTCAAGCTCGCCCAGGCGCTGGTGCACGACCCGAAGCTGGTGTTCCTGGACGAGCCGACCAACGGCCTCGACCCGGTCGGCCGCGACGAGATGCTCGGCCTGATCCGCCGCATCCACACCGACTTCGGCATCTCGGTCCTGGTCACCTCCCACCTCCTCGGCGAACTGGAGCGCACCTGCGACCACGTCGTCGTCATCGACGGCGGCAAGCTGCTGCGCTCGAGCTCCACCACCGACTTCACCCAGACCACGACCACCCTCGCGATCGAGGTCACCGACAGCGACGCCCACCCCGACGGCACCCGCGCGGTCCGTGACGCGCTCCACGCGCGCGGGGTGGAGACCGAGAACGAGGGCGCCGGACTGCCCGGCGCCGGACACGTCCTGCTGCTGACCGCCCAGGGCGAGGAGACGTACGACCTGGTCCGGGACGTCGTCGCCGACCTCGGCCTCGGCCTGGTGCGCATGGAGCAGCGCCGGCACCACATCTCCGAGGTGTTCACCAGCAACGCCGAACACAGCGGCGACGAGCAGCGGAAGGAGGCCGTCCGCCATGGCGGTTGAGCGCCCCTTGCAGCCCCTGACCTCACCCGCGGGTGACCAGACCCGCATCCACGACATCGGCTACCGCGGCTACGACGGCCCGCGCCTCGGCCGTGCCTACGCCCGCCGCTCGCTGTACGCGCAGTCCCTGCGCGGCGCCTACGGCCTCGGCCGCTCGGCCAAGACCAAGGTGCTGCCGATGCTGCTGTTCGCGGTGATGTGCGTGCCCGCGGCCATCATGGTGGCCGTCGTGGTCTTCACCAAGGGGCACGACCTGCCGGTGACCTACACGCGGTACGCGATCATGCTGCAGGCCGTGATCAGCCTGTACGTCGCCTCGCAGGCACCCCAGGCCGTCTCGCGCGACCTGCGCTTCAAAACGGTACCGCTGTACTTCTCGCGGCCCATCGAGACCGCCGACTACGTACGCGCCAAGTTCGCCGCGCTCGCCTCGGCGATCTTCGTTCTGACCGCCGCTCCCCTGCTCGTGATGTACGTGGGCGCGCTGCTGTCCAAGCTGGGCTTCGCCCACCAGACGAAGGAATTCGCCGAGGGACTGGTCTCCGTGGCCCTGCTCTCCCTGCTCTTCGCCGGCATCGGCCTGGTCATCGCCGCCGTCACCCCGCGCCGCGGCTTCGGCATCGCCGCGGTGATCGCGGTGATGATCATCTCCTACGGCGCGGTCAGCACGCTCCAGGCCATCGCGAACGTGCAGAACCATTCCTCCGTCATCCCGTGGATCGGCCTGTTCTCGCCCATCACGCTCATCGACGGCGTCCAGTCCGCCTTCCTGGGCGCGACCGCCCGCAATCCCGGCGCCGTGAACCCGTCGACCGGGCAGGGACTGGTCTACGTCCTGGTCGTGCTCGCCCTGATCGCCGGCAGCTACGGTCTGCTGATGCGCCGCTACAAGAAGGTGGGACTGTGACGACCCTCAGCATCGACCACGTCTCCCGCTGGTTCGGCAACGTGGTCGCCGTCAACGACATCACCATGACCATCGGCCCCGGCGTCACCGGCCTCCTCGGTCCCAACGGCGCCGGGAAGTCCACCCTGATCAACATGATGGGCGGCTTCCTCGCCCCCTCCACCGGCACGGTCACCCTCGACGGACAGCCGGTGTGGCGCAACGAGCAGATCTACCGGCACATCGGCATCGTCCCCGAGCGCGAGGCGATGTACGACTTCCTCACCGGCCGCGAATTCGTCGTCGCCAACGCCGAGTTGCACGGGCTCGGCGACAAGGCGGCCCAAAAGGCCCTCGCCACGGTCGAGATGGAGTACGCGCAGGACCGGAGGATCTCCACGTACTCCAAGGGCATGCGGCAGCGTGTGAAGATGGCGAGCGCGCTGGTCCACGACCCCTCCCTGCTCCTGCTGGACGAGCCGTTCAACGGCATGGACCCGCGCCAGCGCATGCAACTGATGGACCTGCTGCGGAAGATGGGCGACGAGGGCCGCACCGTGCTGTTCTCCTCGCACATCCTCGAAGAGGTCGAACAGCTCGCCCGGCACATCGAGGTCGTCGTCGCGGGAAGGCACGCCGCCAGCGGTGACTTCCGCAGGATCCGCCGGCTGATGACCGACCGCCCGCACCGCTACCTGGTCCGCTCCAGCGACGACCGTGCCCTCGCGGCCGCGCTGATCGCCGACCCCTCGACGGCCGGCATCGAGGTCGACGTCACCGAGGGTGCGCTGCGCATCCAGGCCGTCGACTTCGGCCGCTTCACCGCCCTGCTGCCCAAGGTCGCCCGCGACCACGGCATCCGGCTGCTCACGGTCTCGCCGTCCGACGAGTCCCTCGAGTCCGTCTTCTCGTATCTGGTCGCGGCGTAGGAGGCCGAAGATGTACGACCCCACCGTCGCCCGGCTCACCTACCGGGCCCTGCTCGGCCGCCGCCGGGCCCTCATCCTCGGCGTGCTGCCGCTGCTGCTGATCGTGATCTCCGTGGCCGTGCGCGGCCTGACCGGAGCCGACGACCAGACCGCCTCCAACGTCCTCGGCGGCTTCGCGATCGCCACGATGGTGCCGATCATCGGCGTCATCGCGGGCACGGGCGCGATCGGACCGGAGATCGACGACGGCTCCGTCGTCTACCTGCTGTCCAAGCCGCTGAAGCGGCCCACGATCATCTTCACCAAACTGATCGTGGCCATCGCCGTGACCATGGTCTTCTCGGCGGTGCCGACCCTGATCGCGGGCCTGATCCTCAACGGCAACGGCCAGCAGGTCGCCGTCGCCTACACGGTCGCCGCGCTGGTGTCCTCCATCGCCTACTCGGCGCTGTTCCTGCTGCTCGGCACGGTCTCCCGGCACGCGGTGGTCTTCGGGCTCGTCTACGCGCTGGTCTGGGAGGCGCTGTTCGGCTCACTGGTGCCCGGCGCGCGCACGCTCAGCGTCCAGCAGTGGTCGCTGGCCGTCGCCCACAAGGTCGTCGGCGGTGACCTGGTGACCTCGGACGTGGGCCTGCCGACGGCGACAGTGCTGCTGGTGGCGGTGACCGTGCTGGCCACCTGGTACGCCGGGCAGAAGCTGCGGACGCTGAAGCTGGCGGGCGAGGAATAGGCCCACGGCGACTTGACGGCGGCTTCACCTCGTCCCCGGCACACTGGGCACAACAGATGTACGGCTAGGAGGCCGGTGATGGCAGAGGAGATGCCGCAGAACGACGGGCGTGGGCAGTCCGACGGTGATGTCTGGGGCGAGCTCGTCCTCGACGAGGCCTTCGTGCGCGCCGCCGAGACCTCCGAGCCGTCCGCCCGAGCCCGCATGCTCGCCGCCCGCTGGCGTGCCGAGGAGCCCGAGCCGCAGCCGTGGCGCTCCGAGGAGCCGCCGGCGGGCTGGTTCTTCAGCAAGGCCCGCCGCCGCAGATGGCGCCGCCGGTAGCCGCGCCTTTTATTCGGTGGCGTTCAACTCGGCGGCGGGGCAGAGTGGTTGTGCCCCATCCGCCGGGAACGTCCCGGCGTCACGGTCTGGGAGAGGAGCCGGGCGATGTCCATGCACGGCAGTACGCCCAGCTCCCGACAGGGCAGCCCGAGGCCGGCTCCGGTGTAGTTACCCCACCGTGAAGCTCCAGGAGCTGCCCGGGGCGGCCGCTTCGAGCACGCGATGTCGCTCTCGCGTGGGCCGCCTTCCCCGTGGCCCCCTGTTCCAGGGGGCACCTTGCGCTGGGGCGGGCGGGTAGGTCGCGCAACTCGGTGCTGCGAAGTGCCGCCGCGCCCACCCGTGCCGCCCCAGCGGCACGACTGCCCGCAGGGGCGGCGCAACCCCTACGCCAGCAACCTCTCCAGCACCACCGCGATCCCGTCCTCCTCGTTGGAGGCGGTCACCTCGTCGGCGACCGCCTTCAGCTCCTCGTGGGCGTTGGCCATGGCCACCCCGCGGGAGGCCCAGGCGAACATCGGGATGTCGTTGGGCATGTCGCCGAAGGCGATCGTGTCCGCGGCCTTCAGACCGAGGCGCCGGGCGGCGAGAGACAGCCCCGTGGCCTTGGACAGGCCGAGCGGGAGGAGTTCCACGATGCCCTCGCCCGCCATGGCCACGGTGACGAAACCGCCGGCGGCCTGCCGGGCGGCGTCCGCCAGGTCGTCGTCGCCCATCGTCGGGTGCTGTATGTAGATCTTGTTCAGCGGGGCGGTCCACAGATCGGCCGCGTCCGTGAACGGGGTGGCGGGCAGCTTGCCCGTGACCGCGTAACCGGGGCCGACCAGCACCTCCCCGTCGAGTCCGTCCCGGCTGGCCGCCAGGTACAGCGGACCCACCTCGGCCTCGATCTTGGCCAGGGCCACGCCCGCCAGCTGCCGGTCCAGGGTGACCGAGGTCAGCAGGCGGTGCGCCCCGGCGTCGTAGACCTGCGCGCCCTGACCGCAGACGGCGAGGCCGCCGTAGCCGAGGTCGTCCAGGATGTGCCGGGTCCACGGGACCGCGCGGCCGGTGACGACGATATGGGCCGCGCCCGCCACGGTGGCCGCGGCGAGCGCGTCACGGGTGCGCTGCGAGACCGACTCGTCGGAGCGCAGGAGCGTTCCGTCGAGGTCGGTCGCGATCAGCCGGTAGGGGAAGCCGGTCACTTGGCGACCGGCTCCAGGACCTCCCGGCCGCCCAGGTACGGGCGCAGCACCTCGGGGACCCGGACGGACCCGTCGGCCTGCTGGTGGTTCTCCAGGATCGCCACGATCGTGCGCGGTACGGCGCACAGCGTGCCGTTGAGGGTGGCGAGCGGCTTGACCTGCTTGCCGTCGCGGACGCGGATCGACAGGCGGCGGGACTGGAACTCGGTGCAGTCCGAGGTCGAGGTCAGCTCGCGGTACTTGCCCTGGGTCGGGATCCACGCCTCGCAGTCGAACTTGCGGGCGGCCGAGGAGCCGAGGTCGGCGGAGGCGACGTCGATGACGCGGAACGGCAGCTCCAGCGAGGTCAGCCACTGCTTCTCCCACTCCAGCAGCCGCTGGTGCTCGGCCTGGGAGTCCTCCGGCGCGACGTACGAGAACATCTCGACCTTGTCGAACTGGTGCACACGGAAGATGCCCCGCGTGTCCTTGCCGTGCGAGCCGGCCTCGCGGCGGAAGCAGGGCGAGAAGCCCGCGTACCGCAGCGGCAGCTTGTCGGCGTCGAGGATCTCGTCCATGTGGTAGGCGGCCAGCGGCACCTCGGACGTGCCGACCAGGTACAGGTCGTCCTTGTCGAGGTGGTAGACGTCCTGGGCCGCCTGGCCGAGGAAGCCGGTGCCGGCCATGGACTGCGGGCGGACCAGCGCCGGGGTCAGCATCGGCGTGAAGCCGGCCGCGGTGGCCTGGGCCAGTGCGGCGTTCACCAGGGCCAGCTCCAGCAGGGCGCCGACGCCGGTGAGGAAGTAGAAGCGGGAGCCGGAGACCTTGGCGCCGCGCTCGACGTCGATGGCGCCGAGCAGCTGGCCGAGCTCCAGGTGGTCCTTGGGCTCGAAGCCCTCGGCACCGAAGTCGCGGATCGTGCCGTGCGTCTCCAGCGTGACGAAGTCCTCCTCACCGCCGACGGGCACGTCGGGGTGGACGAGGTTGCCGAGCTGGAGCAGCAGCTCCTGGGTCTCGGCGTCGGCCGCGTCGCGCTCGGCGTCGGCGGCCTTGACGTCGGCGGCGAGCTGGCTCGCGCGCTTCAGCAGCTCGGCCTTCTCGTCGCCGGTGGCCTTGGGGATCAGCTTGCCGAGCTGCTTCTGCTCGGCGCGCAGCTCGTCGAAGCGGACGCCGGAGGACCTGCGCCGCTCGTCGGCAGACAGGAGGGAGTCGACGAGCGCGACGTCCTCTCCACGGGCGCGCTGGGACGCGCGCACACGGTCGGGGTCCTCACGGAGCAGGCGAAGGTCAATCACGAGGCCAAGGCTACCGGTGCGGGCTTGCCGCTCACGAATCCCTATTACGGGGAGTTCTGATTCGCCACTCTTTGTCGCTTACGTTCCGCTATGGGCGAATTGCGTAACGTGTCGGAACCTATCGAAACGCGTCAAGAAAAAGTGTCTCACTCCCTGGGACGGGGCAGCGTTCCGGCGATCGGTTGACCGGACTCCCTTGTGGAGAAGGGGACTTCGTGAGCCCGCTGTCCACAGGAATCCACACCCTCCGAAGAGTTATCCACAGGCTGTGTGGAAGGTCTGTGGATTTCGGAATTGATCACTCCGGAACGGCGCGGCGGACTGAAGAATTCCCAGGGCAAACCCGGTTCACACCCACTTTTGAGTGGAAAGCGGTCGCTCCAAAAGATGAATCAATGGAAACGAGTGGACGAAGGGTGAGCTGCGGGGCAGTGGCCGCATCGGGGGCATGAGGGGCGATTTGTCGACCGACTCACGCTCTCTTGTCGACTTGTCCCCAGGTCGAGAAGCGGACCTGTGGATAACTTCTGTGGATAACGAAGATATGCAGGTAGTACTGGCGCGACGCAGTCTACGGCCGCTTCAGAACCGGCCGTCCTGGCAGCGCGCCACCCAGTCCGCCGCCGCCAGGAACTCCTCGTCCGACGTCCCCGGCCGGGTCGCCGGAGCCTCGGCAGGCGCGATGTCCGCGCGCGGATAGGAGCCGAGGAAACGCACCTGCAGACAGATCCGCTTCAGGCCCATCAGCGCCTCCGCCATCCGCCGGTCGGAGATGTGGCCCTCGGCGTCGATGCAGAAGCAGTAGTTGCCGATGCCGGCGCCGGTCGGCCGGGACTGCAGCAGCATGAGGTTGATGCCGCGGGAGGCGAACTCGCCGAGCAGGTCGCGCAGCGCGCCGGGATGGTCGTCGCGCTGCCACAGCACCACCGAGGTCTTGTCGGCGCCCGTCGGCGCGGCGGGCCGGGCCGGGCGGCCGACCAGTACGAACCGGGTCTGCGCGGTCTCCGGGAAGTCGTGGATCCCGGTTTCCAGCGCATCGAGGCCGTACCGCGAGGCGGCGAACTCGCCGGCGAAGGCGGCGTCGTAGCGGCCCTCCTGGACCAGACGGGCGGCGTCCGCGTTGGAGGCGGCCGACTCCCAGGCGGCGTCGGGAAGGTTCTTCCGCAGCCAGTTCCGCACCTGCGACTGGGCGGCGGGGTGGGCGGAGACCGTCTTGATGTCCGACAGCTTGGTGCCGGGCCGGACCAGCAGCGCGAAGGTGATCGACAGCAGCACCTCACGGTAGATCGTCAGCGGTTCGCCCGCGACCAGTTCGTCCAGCGTGGTGGTGATGCCGCCCTCGACGGAGTTCTCGATCGGCACGAACGCGGCCTCGGCCTCGCCGGCCCGCACCGCGTCCAGCGCGGACTGCACCGACACATACGGGACGAGCTCCCGGGTTGCCGCTTCCGGGAGCGTCCGCAGGGCGACTTCGGTGAAGGTGCCCTCGGGGCCGAGATACGCATAGCTCGCTGGCATGTCCTCACCCTAATGGCCGCGGCGGAAAGCGGCTTCCGTGTCCCATGAACACCACTCGACCGGGTGGTTTGAAACCCCGATCGCCTCTTAAAAGGGAGGTCAGCCCTCCAGCAGTCGCTGCCCCACGTACTCGCCCGCGGCGGCACCGCCCGGCACCGCGAACAGCCCGCTCGCCTCGTGGCGGATGTACTGCGACAGCGCGTCGCCCCGGTCGAGCTTGCGCTGCACCGGTACGAAGCCGCGCAGCGGGTCGGCCTGCCAGCAGACGAAGAGCAGACCGGCGTCCGGTGTGCCGTCCGCGTCGAAGCCGTCGTGGTAGGAGAAGGGGCGCCGCAGCATGGCGGCGCCACCGTTCTTGTCGGGCCGGGTGATCCGGGCGTGGGCGTTGAGGGGGACGACGTACTCGCCCTTGGCGTCGGTCTTCTCCAGGTCCATCGGGGTCGTCTCGTCACCTCCGGACAGCGGCGCCCCGTTGGACTTGCGGCGCCCGATGACCGCCTCCTGGGCCGACAGCGACAGCTTCTCCCAGTCGTCCAGGAGCATGCGGATGCGGCGTACGACGGCGTAGGAACCGTTCGCCATCCAGGCCGGCTCGCCCGAGGCGGGCACGAAGATCCGTTGGTCGAAGTCGGGGTCGTCCGGCTTCGGATTGCGGGTGCCGTCCAGCTGGCCCATGAGGTTGCGGGCGGTCATGGGCTGCGCGGTGGCACCCGGGGTGCGGTTGAAGCCGTTCATCTGCCAGCGCAGGCGGGCCGCGCCACCCGCGTCCTTCTGGAGGGCACGCAGGGCGTGGAAGGCGACCAAGGCGTCGTTCGCGCCGATCTGCACCCACAGATCGCCGTCGCTGCGCGCCTTGTCGAGATGGTCGGAGGAGAAGTCCGGCAGCGGGTCCAGCGCGCTCGGCCGTTGCTTCTCCAGACCGGTCCTCCCGAAGAAGGAGTACCCGAAGCCGAAGGTGATCGTCAGCGAGGAGGGTCCGGCGTCGCGGGCCACGTCGGTGTCGTCGTGCGGCGCGGCCTCGCCCGCCATCAGCCGCTCGGCCGTCGTCGACCAGCGGCGCAGCAGGGCCGCGGCCTCCTTGCGGCCGGCACCCGCCGCCAGGTCGAAGGCGACGAGATGACCGCGCGCCTGGAGGCCCTCGGTGATGCCGGGCTGATGTTTCCCGTGAAACATCGCCCGATCGGAGCCCACCGAGGTCAGCGGGGTGGCCGGGGCCGGCGCGGCGGAATAGCCCACGGCGCCGCCGGCCGCGCCGAGCACGAGCCCGGTGGCCCCCGCGGTGCCGAGCAGGGCGCGCCGCGAGATGCCGTGGCCGCCCGAGGGCTCGGACGTCTCGGGCACCT
Organism: Streptomyces sp. NPDC001852; assembly: GCF_042891825.1. Classification (NCBI taxonomy): domain Bacteria; kingdom Bacillati; phylum Actinomycetota; class Actinomycetes; order Kitasatosporales; family Streptomycetaceae; genus Streptomyces; species Streptomyces sp. NPDC001852. The sequence continues at coordinate 40,318 of NZ_JBIATN010000021.1, read as the reverse complement.
CGGCGGAGGCACGGGCCTGAGGGATGGACTGGTCGGGCATGGTGTCGTTCAGCCGATCTGCGCGTTCTTGGAGACGGTCACCTGGTCGATGTCGGAGGTCCGCACGGTGACGGCGATCTTCCAGTCGCCGGCCATGGGAATCTGCACTCTCCCCGCCGACCAGTGGCCGGTCGTGATGTGGTCGGGGGTCACGGGCAGCGGGCCGATCTTCTTCGCCTCGAGGGTGAATTCGAGCTTCACCTCGGGGATGTCGAAGGCCCGGCCGTTCGGACGCTGGACGTACACATGCATCTCGTTGCTGCCCACGCGCGCCGGGTCGAGGTCGACGCTGACGACGCCCTTGCCGTCGGTGCCGCCGGTGTCGAAGGGCATGTCCAGGGTCAGCGCGCCGTTCGAGGGCGTCGTGGCGGAGCCGGCGGAGGACGAGGAGGAGGCCTTGGCGTCCAGTTCGGTGCGGCCCGGCTCGGTCTGGGTCAGCCAGGTGGTGACAGCGAGCAGCACGACCGCGACACAGGCCTCGGCGAGCACCGTGCGGCGCAGCCCGAAGCGGTTCGCGTCGCCGTCCCGCAGCCGCTTCTGCCGGGCGGCGTCCATCGCGGCCCGCTGCCGGGCGAGCTGGGCGGCGCGCTGGGAGTCCCCGGAGCCGGCGTTCTTCCCGGCCGCCTTCGCGGCGGTGACGCGCTCCTTCTCGCTCTCCCCGGCGTCGGCGCCCTTGGCGGCCTGGTCGGTGTCGTCGCCGAGCCGTCGCGTCCACCGCCGCGACACGGAGGCGATCCCGATCAGCAGCGCCACCAGCCCGATCTTGACCAGCAGCAACTGCCCGTAGCGGGTGTCGGTGAACGCCGACCAGGCGCCCAGCTGCCGCCAGGACTGGTAGACACCGGTGGCGACGAGCGCGACGACGGAGCCGAAGGCAAGGCGGGAGAAGCGGCGGACGGCGGCGGCCTCCACCGGTGTCTCGGCGGGCGCCCGGTACAGGGCGACCAGCAGGGCGGTCAGTCCGCCCAGCCAGGCGGCGACGGCGAGCAGGTGGACGACGTCGACGGGCATGGCGATGCCCGGCTGGAGCCCGACCGAGGCGTGCTCGGCCATGGCCCAGCTGCTCGCGAGCCCCGCCGCGACGACCACACCGCCGATGGCGAGCCCGAAGGTCAGATCGCGCTTCTCCTGGCCCTCCTCGCGTTTGGTGTAGGCGCCGAAGAGGACGGCGATGAACAGCGCGGCGGCGGCGAGCAGCAGCAGCCGGGAGACCAGCGCGGCGCCGGTCTTGGTCTGCAGCACCTGGCCCAGCAGACCGAGGTCGAAGACGTCGGCGAACTTCCCGGAGGTGGTGTAGGAGCCGCGCAGGAGCAGCAGCCAGAGGGTGGCCGCGGTGAGCATGAGCCAGCCGCCGACCACGAGCCGCTGCAGGGCCCGTACGCCCGCGCCGCGCCGCCAGCAGGCGAGCACGAAGGCCGCGCCGCCGGCGAGCACGATGAACCCGGCGTACGACGCGTACCGCCCGACCGCGTAGAGCGCGCCCACGACTCCGCCGCCCGCGACCGGCCCGGTGCCGGAGACCACGGTCTGCGAGGGCGCCCCGATGGAGAAGGTGTAGGCACCGGAGACCGGATGGCTGTCGGCCGAGACGACCTGGTAGGTCACCGTGTAGGTGCCGTTGCCCAGGCCGCTCCTCAGCTTCACGGCGTACGTCGTCCCGCTCAGGTTGGCCGGGCCGCCGGTCTGGACGGCCTTGCCCCTGGGGTCGAGGACGCGCAGGGAGTCGTCGTTCATCGCCACCTTCTCGGAGAAGGTGAGCGCGACCTGGCTGGGTGCCTGCTTGACCACCACCCCCTGTGCGGGGTCGCTGCCGGTCAGCGCCGCGTGTGCGGAGGCCGGTCCGGCACCCGCGAACAGTGCGCCGGTGACGGCGAGGAGCAGCAGCACCAGGGTACGCAGGCTGCCGCGGTGTCCCGTGGGGGTGATGGTCCGCGTCACGGTAGTGGGTCCCTCCCTCAGTGGCCGGTCGACGGGTTGTACGTGGCTGACTTCACCGGCATCTCGACGGTGAGGGGTCCGGACTTGGTGAAGGTGAGCTTCAGGGCGACCGTCTGGCCCTGCTTCGGCTTGCGCTTCAGCTTGTCGAACATCAGATGGTTGCCACCGCTTTTGAACACGAGTTGACCGTGGGCGGGTATGGAGAAGGAGCTCTTCTCCTGCATGGCGCCGCCCATGGTGCTGTGCATGGTGACCTGGCCGGCGACGTCACTGGTCACCGCGGTCAGCTCGTCCTCGGCGCCGCCCCTGTTGGTGATCGTCAGAAAGCCGGCTGCCATGTCGGCGGAGACCGGCTGCGGCATGTACGGCCCGCTCACCGACAGTTCGGCCTTCGAGGACCCGGAGTCCGGGCCGGAGTCCGAGCAGCCCGCGAGGGCGAGGGCGCCGGCGAGGGCGAGGGCGCCGGCGAGGGCGGCGGCCGCGGTCACAAGGGTCCGGCGCGGCAGGGGTCGCCTCACGGGTTCGCCCCCTTGACGAGCTTGGGCAGGTCCTTGGTGTAGTCGTCGACCGTGGCGTCCTCGCCGTAGAGGACGTAACCGCCGTTCGTCTTCGGGGAGAAGGCGATCACCTGGGTGCCGTGGACGGAGACGAGCTTGCCGTTCTTGTCCTTCGTGGTCGGCTCCACGGAGATGCCGACGGAGCGGGCACCGGCCTGGATGGTGGCGAAGTCCCCGGTCAGGCCGATGAACTGCGGGTCGATGCCCTTGAGCCACTTGCCCAGCTCGGCCGGCGTGTCCCGGCCGGGGTCGGTGGTGACGAACACGACCCGCAGGTCGTTCTGCTCGGCCCTGGGCAGCGCCTTCTTGGCGACGGCGATGTTGCTCATCGTCGTCGGGCAGATGTCCGGGCAGTGGGTGTAGCCGAAGTACAGCAGGGTCGGGCGGCCCTTGGTCTCCTGGCGGAGGTCGTACTTCTTGCCGTGCGTGTCGGTGAGGACGAGGTCCGGCTTGTCGAAGGGCTGGTCGAGGACCGTGGCGGCCTTGCCCGAGTCGGACTCCTCCGAGACCGCGGAGACCGGCGACTTGCCGTCGTCTCCGCTGCCGCACGCGGAGAGGGCCAGGGTGGCGGCTGCGAGGAACGCGGCCGCGGCGAACGTCTTCTTGCGCATAGAAAAATGTCCCAGATGTGAGTAATCCGGCGCGCACCGGGGTCGTACGACGGCCAGGAAAGCGTCGCACGCCTCGCACGACCCCGTGCGCGGCCCGGAAGGGCTTAGGCGGTCCGGCGGCGGCCCGCGAGGACGCCGTAGGCGACGCCCGCGGCGCCGGCCACGATGCCGACCACGGCGAGCACCCGCGCGGTGATGTCGGTGTCGTGGGAGCCGGATCCGGAGTCGGCGGCGCTCGCGCTCTTGTCGGAGGCGTCCTCGGCGCCCGCCGTGCCGTGGTGGTCGTCGGTCGCGGCGGACAGCTCAAGCACCGGAGCCGGGTTCTCCGGCTCGTCCTGGCCGGCCTGCGGCGCCTCGATCCAGCGCACGACCTCCTTGTTGGAGTACGTCTGGATCGCCTTGAACACGAGCTGGTCGGTGTTCTCGGGCAGGGCGCCGAGGGACAGCGGGAACTTCTGGAAGTAGCCGGGCTGGATGCCCTTGCCGTCGGCGGCGGTCCACGTGACCTTGGTGACCGCCTCGTCGATCGTCTCGTTGTGCACGGTCAGCGGCTTGGCCAGCCTGGACTTGGTGACCTGCGCGTTCCAGCCGGGTACGGCCTGCGGCATGACCGAGGCGATCGGGTGGTCGGCCGGGAGGTTGACCTCGACCTTGGTCGTCGAAGCCTTGTCGCGCTCGTTGGGGACCTTGAAGTCGACGACCGTGTACCCACCCTTGGCCGCGGGCGTCTCCGGCTGCACGGTGACGTGCGCGAACGCGGGGACGGACAGTGCAAGGACGGCCGTGCCCGCGACGGCGCCGGCGGCGGTGACACGAGAAGCGATACGGGAAGCCTGCATGGCAGGAGCACTCCACTCTGAGAGTTCTGATGACGAAGAGAGGTACGCGCACACGCGCGTGCCGCGCGACGGCGGCAGTCCTCTCCCCGCGTCGGTGGAGTGGTGCGCGCGTCGCGTCAGGCGGCGAGACGGAAGGCGGCGGCGGGCGGGCCGCGCCGGATCACCGTGTGCTGGAGTGCGGTGGTGTGCGGGCCGGGTGCCTCGTCCCGGGGGGTACGGCGGCCGCGCGGGAGGGGCTCGGAGGCGGGCAGGAGCCCGGCGCACAGGAAGCGCGCCAGCGCGAGCGCAGCGCGCAGGGACCGTACGAGCGCCCCCTCCGCGACTCCGTGCGCCGACAGCTCGATCAGCCGCAGCAGCGCCAGGTCGCCGCGGCGCAGCAGCCAGCCCGCGGCGACGGCCGCGAGGACGTGACCGAGCAGCATGGGCAGTGAGGGCAGCAGCGCGGCGGAGGAGCCGGTGGCGTCGTACGCGTGGTGCATGCCGTCCATGGCCGCCGCGGGCCGGCCCGAGCGGTCGACGAGATGGGCGGCGAGCAGCAGGTGGAAGGCGCGCCCCGGAGTGAGGGCGGCCGGGCTCGCCCCGCACAGCAGCCGCGCGGCCTGCTCCACCAGCGCGGTGTCGCTGAGCGAGGAGACCGTGGAGCCGGTGGAGTTCATCGACCCCATCGACCCCGTCGGCCCACTCGCCATCCCGGCGCCGGCCATGACGGCCCCGTGCTGGCCGAGCCCGAACAGCGTGTGCAGCGCGGTCTGGCCGAGCGCGAGGAGCGCGGCGATGCCCGGCAGCGAGCGGGCCCGCCCGGCGAGCGGCACCACGAGCAGCAGACAGCCGAGGAAGCCCGCGCCCAGCGTCCACAGGGGCACGCTCGCGCAGGAGGCGAGGGTGTGCCCGCACGCGGCCAGCGCGACGCAGACCGCGGCGAACACCGCGGCCCGCAGGATCCGGAGCCCGGCTCCGGGACGCGCCGTGCGCGGGTGGGGGGCAGTCATGGCGGCCTCATCATCGCACTGCGCTTACGGGCGCCCTACGGCAGGGCCGCGGGAACGTCCCTCATACACCGATTCCTCCCCCGGCGCATCGGCCGTATGGGCGGAGTCACGTCAACGGTGTGCTTACGTCCCCCTACGGGCGGCAATACGTATCGGTATGTCGAGCCGCGGCCAGGAGGCTGGAGCATGAGCATCTGGTGGTCACTCCATCTGCGCCGCGAGGCCGCGAGCGTGCCGCTCGCCCGGCGGCTGTTGATCGGCACCATGGAGACGGCGGGCGTCGACCCCGAGATCTCCTACGACCTGTCCGTCGCCCTGACCGAGGCCTGCGCCAACGCCGTCGAGCACGGCGGGAACACGCCGTACGGGAGCGCCTCGGAGGCGTACCGGGTGACCGCGTATCTCGACGGTGAGAAGTGCCGTATCGAAGTGGCCGATTCCGGACCGGGGTTCTCCCGTGCCCAGGAGATCCGGCCCGCCCGCGCGGACGCCGAGCACGGCCGCGGGCTCTGTCTCATCCGCGAACTCGCCGACCATGTCCACATCGGCGCCAAACCAGGCCGGGGCGGCACGGTGGTCAGCTTCGACAAGATCCTCAAATGGACGAAGGATCCCTCGCTGCTGACGGCATAGTGAGGGCATGGAGATCGAGAGCGCCGACATAGCATCCGGTGTGACGATGCGGCTTCTGGCGCGGGCCGACGCGGGCGCGCTGTGCGCGGCCTATGTGGACAACCGTGACCACCTGCGGCCCTGGGAGCCGCGCCGGCCCGAGTCCTTCTTCACCGAGGCGGGGCAGCGGGAGCGCATCGACGGGCAGCTGCGGCTGTTCTCCGAGGGCGGTCTGGTGCCGTTCGTGTTCCAGGCGGCGGACGGGCGGATCGTCGGGACCATCACCCTGAACGGGATCATCCGGGGGGCCCTCTCCAGTTCCCCCGTCGGTTACTGGGTGGCCGCCGGCCAACAGAGCCGCGGCCTGGCCACCGCCGCCGTGCGGCGGGTCTGCCGGATCGCGCGAGAGGTGGTGGGGCTGCACCGGATCGAGGCCTCCACGCTGCTCGGGAACACCGGCTCGCAGCGCGTGCTGGCGAAGTGCGGGTTCGAGCCGATCGGCCTGGCCCCGAAGTACCTGCACATCGACGGGGCGTGGCGGGACTGCCGGCTCTTCCAGCGGATCCTGCACGACGACGATCCCGCCTTGTGACGGGCCCCGCTCAGCCCTCGAGCACCTTCGCCAGTACCTCCAGCGCCTCGGGATACGCCCGCTCCCGAGGCGTGCCGTAGCCGACGACCAGGCCCTGCGGGCGGCCGCCGGGGCCGGGGTCGTGCCAGTGGTCGCCGAGGGCGCCGAGGGCGAGGCCCTCCGACTGCGCGCGGGCCAGCACCTCCGCCTCGTCGGGCACGTCGATCAGGGCGTGCAGCCCCGCCGCGATGCCGTGCACGCTCCGGCCCGCGCCCAGCCGGTCCAGCAACTGGTCCCGGCGGCGCCGGTAGCGCAGCCGGCACGCGCGCACGTGCCGGTCGTACGCGTGGCTGTCGATCAGCTCGGCGAGGGCGAGCTGGCCGATGGTCTCGGTGTGGTGGTCGCTGTGCAGCTTGGCGTCGGCGACCGCGTCGACCAGGTGCGGCGGCAGCACCATCCAGCCGAGGCGGAGCGCGGGGCCCAGCGTCTTGGAGGCGGTGCCGAGGTACACCACCTGGCCGGGTGCCATGCCCTGGAGCGCGCCGACCGGCTGGCGGTCGTAGCGGAACTCGCCGTCGTAGTCGTCCTCGACGATCAGCCCGCCACGCGCGCGTGCCCAGTCGCCGAGCGCCCGCCGCCGCTCCGGGCGCAGGGTCACCCCGGTCGGGTACTGGTGCGCCGGTGTGACCACCACGGCGGCGGCCTCGCCCAGCTCCTCGGGGCGCACCCCGTGCGCGTCGACCGGCGCCGGCAGGACCGTTCCGCCATTGCGCCGCACGACCTCCCGGTGGAACGGCAGCCCGGGGTCCTCCATGGCGACGGCGGCGCCGTCCAGCACGCGCGTGAGCAGCGCGAGGCCCTGGACGTACCCGGAGGTGATGACGATCCGCTCCGGCGGCGCGAGCACCCCGCGTGCCCGGCCGAGATAGCCGGAGAGGGCCGTGCGCAGCTCGATCCGGCCGCGCGGGTCGCCGTAGTCGTACGCCAGTGAGGGCGCCGTCGCTATGGCCCGGCGCAGCGCGCGCAGCCAGGCCGCCGCCGGGAACGCGCCGACGTCCGGGCTGCCGGGGCGCAGATCGAAGCGCGGGGCACGCGTGCGTGCCGTGGTGCCGGGTTCCGCCGAGGCGACGGGCGGCAGTTCGGCGACCCGGGTGCCCGAGCCCTGGCGCGCCGTCAGGTACCCCTCGGCGACGAGCTGGTCGTAGGCGGCCTTGGCGGTGCCGCGGGAGATGCCGAGCTCGGTGGCGAGCCGCCGGGTGGCCGGCAGCCGGGTCCCGGGCACGAGCCGCCCGTCCCGTACGGCGTCCCTCAGGGCCCGCTCCAGCCCGGTCCGGCGGCCGTCCGCCGCGTCGGGCTCCAGATGCAGATCGACACCGACACCGGACCAGAAGTCGTCCACGAGAACCTTCCCCCAGGCACGCGAATGGCCGGGCACTCCCCGGTACCCGGCCATTCAAACGCAGATCAGTTCTTCAGGGCGGCCATCCAGGCCTCGACCTCGTCGGAGCGGCGCGGCAGACCGGCCGAAAGGTTTCGGTTGCCGTCCTCGGTGACGAGGATGTCGTCCTCGATGCGGACGCCGATGCCCCGGTACTCCTCCGGCACGGTCAGGTCGTCGGCCTGGAAGTACAGCCCCGGCTCGACCGTCAGCACCATGCCCGGCTCCAGCGTGCCGTCGACGTACGTCTCGGTCCGCGCGGCCGCGCAGTCGTGGACGTCCATGCCCAGCATGTGACCGGTGCCGTGCAGGGTCCAGCGGCGCTGCAGTCCCAGCTCCAGGACGCGCTCCACGGGGCCCTCGACCAGGCCCCACTCGACCAGCTTCTCGGCGAGCACACGCTGGGCGGCGTCGTGGAAGTCGCGGTACTTGGCGCCCGGCTTGACGGCCGCGATACCGGCCTCCTGGGCCTCGTACACGGCGTCGTAGATCTTCTTCTGGATCTCGCTGTACGTGCCGCCCACCGGCAGCGTGCGCGTGACGTCGGCGGTGTAGAGCGTGTGGGTCTCCACGCCCGCGTCCAGCAGGAGCAGGTCGCCGGAGCGGACCGGGCCGTCGTTGCGGACCCAGTGCAGGGTGCAGGCGTGCGGGCCGGCCGCGCAGATCGAGCCGTAGCCGACGTCGTTGCCCTCCACGCGCGCGCGGAGGAAGAAGGTGCCCTCGATGTAGCGCTCGGACGTGGCCTCGGCCTTGTCGAGGACCTTCACCACGTCCTCGAAGCCGCGGACCGTCGAGTCCACGGCCTTCTGCAGCTCGCCGATCTCGAACTCGTCCTTGATCAGCCGGGCCTCGGAGAGGAAGACGCGCAGCTCCTCGTCGCGCTCGGCGGTGACCTTGTCGGTCAGCGCGGCCTCGATGCCGGCGTCGTGGCCGCGCACGACCCGCACCGGGCCGGTGGCCTCGCGCAGCTTGTCGGCCAGCTCGCGCACGTCGGCGGCCGGGATGCCGTACAGCGCCTCGGACTCGGTGAGGGAGTGGCGGCGGCCGACCCACAGCTCGCCCTGGCCGGAGAGCCAGAACTCGCCGTTCTCGCGGTCCGAGCGGGGCAGCAGGTAGATCGTCGCCTCGTGGCCGTCGGCCGCGGGCTCCAGGACCAGGACGCCGTCCTCGGTCTGGTTGCCGGTGAGGTACGCGTACTCGACCGAGGAGCGGAAGGGGTACTCGGTGTCGTTCGAGCGGGTCTTCAGGTTGCCCGCCGGGATCACCAGGCGCTCGCCCGGGAAGCGGGCGGAGAGCGCGGCGCGGCGGCGCGCGGTCTCGGCGGCCTGCGGGATCGGCTCCAGGTCACGCAGTTCCGTGTCGGCCCAGCCGGACTTCATGTTCTCGGCCAGCTCGTCGGAGACGCCCGGGTACAGGCCGTTCTTCCGCTGCTTGATGGGCTCCTCGGACTCGGTCTCGGGGCCCTCCGCGGTAGCGGAGTCGGGCACAGCCGGGTTGAGCTCGTCGGACACGTGATCCTCCTCGATACGCCTTGTGATCTCCCCCGGGGCCCGCAACGCTCCTGCTTGTGGCCGAGCGGGGACCTCCATCATCGTACGGTCGTACCGGGAGCGGGCCGGGCCGGATGACCTGTTATGCCCGGTCATCACAGGTGGGCTCGGTCGAGGCTCAGTCGAAGCGGGCCGCCAGCAGCACCACGTCCTCCTCGCTGTCGGCCTCGCCCAGACCGCCCGGCAGGACGGTGCGCAGGACGTGGTCGGCGACGGCGCCGGGGTCGCGGCGCAGGGCGCGCGGGATGCTCGCGGCGGCCGTGTGCAGGCGGGCGAAGGCGCGGTCCGTCGGGTCGCCGGTACGGTGCAGCAGCCCGTCGGTGTAGAGCAGGACCGTCTCCCCCGCCTCGGCCTGGATCTCGACACTCGGCGCCTCCCAGCAGGCGAGCATGCCGAGCGGGGCGGAGACGGAGGTCTCGGCGAACTCGGTGCGCCGCTCGCCGATCAACAGCGGCGGGCTGTGTCCGGCGCCGGCCAGGGTGATCTTGCGCAGGGCGGGCTCGCAGTAGGCGAACAGCGCAGTGGCCGAGCGGGCGGGCTCGGTCAGCCGCAGCAGCAGCTCCAGGTCGGACAGGACGGCGACCGGGTCCTCGCCCTCCATCACGGCGTACGCGCGCAGGCTGGCGCGCAGCCGGCCCATCGCGGCCACGGCGCTCGGCCCGGAGCCGGTGACCGAGCCGACCGAGAGGCCGAGCGCGGCGTCCGGCAGGGGCAGCGCGTCGTACCAGTCGCCGCCGCCGCACGGGCCGGTGCGGTGCCGGGCGGCGAGCTGGACGCCGGGCACGCGGGGCAGCCGGGTGGGCAGCAGTTCCTCGGTGATGGTCGCCATGTGCGCGCGGGTGCGTTCCACCTCCACCAGCCGGGCCAGGTGCTCGGTGGCGTGCCGGACGTAGAGGCCGGCGAGGTGGCGCTGCCGCTCGTGGGGTTCGGCCGGTTCGTCGTAGAGCCAGACGGCGGCGCCGAGGCGGCCGGCGGAGTCGGTGGCGAGGGGCAGGGCGTAGCTGGCGGCGTAACCGAGACGGGCGGCGACCTCGCGGTGCCGGGGGTCGAGGCCGTCCTCGGCGAGCAGATCGGGGTGGATGATCTCGGCGGCGGTGCCGGTGTCGTACGGCAGCGCGCCGCGCGGGACGGTCTCGATGTGGCCGAGGTCGGCCCGGCCGAGACCCAGGCCGAGGGTGGTGCGGGGGCCGAGCCCGTCGCCGGGTTCCAGGGCGACCAGGCCGCGGCGGGCGCCGACGAGGGCGGCTCCGGCGCGCAGGAGTTCGTGGAGGGCCGGTTCCAGGGCGCTCGTGCGGGACAGGCGCTCGGTGAGTTCGTGGAGGGTCGTGAGATCCGAGACCCAGCCGGCCAGCCGGTCCTGGAGCAGGGCGCCGGGTGCGGGGGTGTTGGGGGCCGGGACGGCAGGGGTGCCGGGGGAGGGATCGGCGTCGGCGGCGGGGGGAGTGGGCGCAGTGTGTGCGGGCGTCGGAACCGTTGGATCGATTCCGGCCACTTTCGGAGGGTGCGGGGCGTTCATGGCGTCCGGCCTTCAGACCGGTGCGTATTGCTGAAAAGCATCGCAAACCCCCATGTCATTCTGCGCCGCTAGCAGTGTCTCCACATGTACACGCACTCGTGAGGGGATGTCCAGCATTGTCCTGCGGGGATTCCTGGTGTCCATGAGTCTGGCGAGGTTTCCCTCGAACCCCTTGCCTTACTGCCAAGTTGGCTGAAAACTGCACCAGGTATCGGTCCATTGCGGTCGACTGGCCTTGCTCCACGGAGCGTCACAGCGGTCGTGATGGGTACGTACTCGGTGAAGGCCAGGGGTGGTTGGGGACCACCCGGAACCTGGCGACGGACCCGGGCGTCATAGCCACCGACGGCCGAGCCCCATCCTCCCTGGCGGAGGCGGAGAGAAACACGCGCGACGGCAAAACGCCATACTTCGCCACCCCCGTGCCGCAACCGTGCTTTGTGATGGACGCACTATGGACGCGGACGCGGCCCATGCTCGACCCCTTGGGGATCCCCCTGTCATGCGCAGGGGTGTGATGCGCCAACAGGTACGCACAGTGAAGTGATCGACACATGGTGTGATGTGGACCACGGTGTTGCCAGCGGTGCAACGGAAAGGAACGAGCGCTCATGCGCGAGATCCTCGGAAGGCGACGCAGGCTCCTGTCCAGGCGGAACGACGGGAGGCCCAGGCGGAACGACGAGGGGCCCGACCTGATCGGCGCGGCCCTGACCTTCGCGACCGAATGGCAGTGGCCGGTACTCCCGGGCGTGGCCCCGGACCCGCAGGGGCGGGCCCGCTGCGCCTGCCCCGACCCGGAGTGCACCGTGCCCGGTGCGCACCCCTTCGATCCCGGCCTGCTCGCCGCCACGACCGACGCCCGCATGGTGCGCTGGTGGTGGACCAACCGGCCGAGCGCACCGATCGTCCTGGCCACCGGCGGCAAGGCGCCCTGCGCGGTCAGCCTGCCGGCGCTCGCCGCCTCCCGCGCCCTCACCCTGCTCGACCGGCGGGGCCTGCGCGTCGGCCCGGTGCTCGCCGCCCCGACCCGATGGGCGCTGCTGGTGAAGCCGTACTCCATGGAGCAGTTGGGCGAACTGCTCTACGCCAAGGACTTCGTACCCGGCTCCCTGCGCTTCCACGGCGAGGGCGGCTACCTCGCCCTGCCCCCGTCCGAGACCGGCCAGGGCGCCGTCCGCTGGGAGCGCGCCCCGCTGCCCGGCTCGGCCTCGCCCTGGGTGCCCGACGTGGAGGCCGTGGTGGACGCCGTGATCGACGCCCTCACTCGTACGGGTGTGAGCGCGCCCGAGTTGTAGGGGTCTCCGGCGCGGGCGGGGCCGCGAGCCCCGCGGCCTCGTTATCTTCCGCACATGCTGCATATGTCTGGGGGACATGGCCCTCGGTTCTCCGGGAGGCCTTCTGGGCGGCACGGCCGCCGATCTTCGCGGGGGGCGGCACGACGGTCGAGGGCCTGGCCGAGATGGGTGCGCGTGCCGGACTCCAAGAAGGTACGGCTGCTCGCGCTGATCGGTGCCGTGGTGGCCGCCGTCGTGCTGCCGCTCGCCGTGGCGTCCGCCGGGCAGGTGGGCGAGGCGGCCCGGCACGCGATGGCCGGGAAGGCACGGGACGCCCTACGGGTCCCTGGGCGGGAGGGCGCTTCGGGGCGCGCTTCGCAGAGCGCTCCGGGGCACGCCTCCGAGGGGGGCTCCGGGCGGGATGACGAGGGTTCCGGGCGGGGCGACGACAAGCTGCCCTCGCTCGACGGGTCCCCTCGGCTGCTCGGGCTGGGCCTGGCCACCGCCGCGCGGTGCGGCCTCCAGCTCACCTCCCCCGACGGCATCGAGGCGCAGACCTGTGTCCTGGCTCAGGGCACCGACACCTGGGCCCGCACCTACTACCGCAACTCCACCGGCAAGTCGCTGGATGCCGTGCTCAGCCTGATGGGTCCGGGCGGCCGCAGTGTGCAGACGCACTGTGTGACGGGCGGCGACGATGAGCCCGCCACCTGCGAGACACCCCGTGAGCGCAGCCGGGGCGGCATGGACGCCTACACGGCCGTCACCGAGTTCGCCGCGCGCGGGGCCGACGGGGCGCTGCTGCTGCGCTCGACCAGCAACACGGCGAACGGCTACGGCAACTCCGCGACCGACAACGGGAGTTGATGCCCCGCAGCAGCGCTGTACGCGTCGTACGCGGGCATGGAAAGACCCGGTTGCTGGCGACGGGGGATGCACCAGCAACCGGGCTACTGGAACGGTAACAAGAGATCGGCGGTTCGCAAATTCCGGCCGGGTCATTCGGCCACCGATTTCCCTGTCATTCAGGGGGAGTTGTGACAGGAGTCACCCGTTTCCGTGAGCCGTGCGCGCGCCTCACCGACCGTTCAGTCGTCCAGCGCGCGCGGCCGCGTCAGCTGAGCGTGACCTGCCGGTTGGTCAGTCCGCCACGCGCCCGGCGCTCGTCCGGGGTGAGCGGCTCGGTGGCGGCCAGGGCGGCGGCGAGGCGCTCGGCGAACTCGGCGGCCGGCTTCTCCACGTCGTCCGCCGTGACCCCGCTCGGCAGGTCCCAGACCGGCACGGTGAGGCCGTGAGCACGGAAGGAGCCCACGAGCCGGGTGCCCTCGCCCAGGCTGGAACGGCCCGCCGCGTGCAGCCGCGCGAGAGCGTCCAGAAGCTGCTCCTCCGGATGCGGCATCACCCAGCGCAGATGGTTCTTCTCCGGGGTCTGGCACCAGTACGCGGCGTCCACACCGCTCAGCCTCGCCGTAGGGATGGCGGCCGCGTTGGCCCGCTCCAGGGAAGCCGTCACCTCGGGCGTGGCGTTCTCCGCGTCCGGCACCCAGAACTCGAAGCCGCTGTGCACGACCGGCTCGAACGGTGCCTGGGGGTCGAGCACGTCCTGCAGTCGCGGACCGCCGGCCGGGGCGCGGCGGCCCTGCACCGGGGTGCCGGGCTCGGCCTGGAGGGCGCGCTGCAGGGTGTCGGCGAGGTCGCGGCTGAGGTCGCCGGACGACGTGTCGTTCTGCAGGCCGAGCAGGACCGAGCCGTCGTCGCGGCGCAGCGCGGGCCAGGCCATCGGCAGCACCGTGGCCAGCGTGACGGACGGGACGCCCTCGGGCAGGGCGTCCTTGAGGGTCAGCTCGACCGTCGCGGCCGGCACCAGTTCGCGCAGCGCCACCCAGTCGCACTCGCCGGGCAGCCCCTCGAACGGGCGGTGCACCAGCTCGGTCGCCGCGTGTGCCGCGGCCCGGCCGTGGCACGCCTTGTAGCGCCGGCCGCTGCCACAGGGGCAGGGCTCGCGGGCGCCGACAACCGGGACCTCTGCATCGCTGAGCTGCGGCCGCTCGGCCTTCGTCTGGGGTCGCTTCTTGGCCATCGTGGGTGTCTCCCGGTTACGGCTCTTCTCGTACGGGCGCGAGCCTAGCCGTTCAGGCCATGACCGGCGGGAACCTGTGGACAACGCACGCCCGCACGACGCCAACGGTGTGAACCTGTGGACAACTTCGGAGTATCCCGCGACCCGGCCCAGCCCCGGCCGCCGAGGGCCCTCGACCACCGGTACCGGGCCCTCCGCTGTCGTCCGGTGCTCGACTGCTGGTGCGGCCCTCGACTGCTGGTCCTGGTCCTGGTCCTGGTCCTCGTCCGCCGGTCCCGGAGCCGGGTCTTCGTCCGCCGGGGTTGCTCGGCCGTGTCAGTCGGCCGGTGTTCGTCATCGCACGGCTCGGCCGAGGTCCTCGATCACGATCGTCGGTTCAACTCCTCGATGACGCCCGTCGGCCCAACTCCTCGGCCGCGTGCGTCAGTCCAGGTCGTCGAACGCGTCCACGAGGTCCAGGCCGGACATGTCCGGGAGCGCGGGTGAGGTGACGCGCGTAGCGAAACCGTCCCGGCGGCACCCGGCATCGGGATCGTGGACGTCTGCGTGGACCACCACCCAGACCGTCACCTCGCCGTGGACGTCGTCCCGGACGCCCCAGTCGTCGGCGAGCGCCGTGATGATGTTCAGCCCGCGGCCGCCGTGCGCGGTCACCGACGGGGTGGCCGGGGCCGGTCGGGTCGGACCGCCGCCGTCCGTCACTTCCACGATGAGCCGGCCCCGCGCGTCGACCCGCCACGCGGCGCGCACGTCACCGTCGCCGGCCAGCGCGTCGCCCAGGGGCCGCCCGTGTTTGCAGGCATTGCTCAGCAGTTCGGAAAGGATGAGTACGGCATCGTCGATGACCGATTCGGACACGCCACCGCTGCGCAACTGCGAACGCATCCGGTGTCTCGCCTTCCCCACGCCCGCAGGGCCATGGGGTACGGCCATGCTCGACGACGTGGGCACCTCCTGTGCCACCACCAACGCCACCCCCGAGACCTCCTTTGCCCCACGCCACGGTGTGGATGCCCCATTGGCCTGTACCGGAAACCGGCCAATCCTCTTCCGGTGACGCATTCGCAACGGCCCTGCACGGAGCGAACGCGCCGGAGCACTCCCTGTGACGAAGGCCCTTCCTCTGGTCGTCGTATGGCTGGATTTCAGTGGTGTGGCCGAGAGTGGAGGATTCAGCAGCCGCACAGCGGGGTCAAGGGGACGGACGCGGCTCCTTACCGGCCTCTTGAGGTCACAGCCGCCCCAGCTGCCGCAGGACCGCGCGCGGGCGGTTGGTGATGATGGCGTCGATGCCCAGCTCGACGCAGAGATCGACGTCCTCGGGCTCGTTCACGGTCCACACGTGCACCTGGTGACCGGCGCGTTGCAGCCGCTCCACATAGGCGGGGTTGTTGCGCACGATGCGGATCGAGGGCCCCGCGATCCGCACGCCCGCGGGCAGCCGCCCGTCGCGCAGCCGGGGTGTGAGGAACTGCACCAGATACACCGTCGGCAGCGTCGGCGCGGCGGCACGCACGCGGTGCAGCGAGCGCGCCGAGAAACTCATGACCCGGACCTGGGACTCGGCGGCGGAGGCCGGCGCGTCCAGGCCGAACCGCTTCAGCAGCGTCAGCAGCCGCTCCTCGACCTGGCCGGCCCAGCGCGTGGGGTGTTTGGTCTCGATGGCGAGCTCCACTCGCCGCCCGGCGTCGGCGACCAGCTCCAGCAGTCGCTCCAGGGTGAGCACGGAGGTCTCCTCGCGGTCCTCCGGCCGGTGCTCCCAGTCGGGCTCCTCGTCCCGACCGCGCCAGCTCTCACGCGTCTTCCAGGAGCCGAAGTCGAGCGCGGCGAGATCGGCCAGTTCCAGCGCGGAGACGGCGCCGCGGCCGTTGGAGGTACGGTTCACGCGCCGGTCGTGCACGCAGACCAGATGGCCGTCGGCGGTCAGTCGTACGTCGCACTCGAGGGCGTCGGCGCCGTCCTCGATCGCCTTCTTGTAGGCGGCCAGGGTGTGCTCGGGCGCGTCTTCGGAGGCGCCCCGATGGGCGACGACCTGGACGGAGCGCTGTCGTGCGTGGGTCACCGCGTCATGGTGCCACCGTCCGGAGGTGCATGGGGCGGCCGGGGCGCACCCGGTGCCCATTTATGTAACTTTTGCCGGTAAGGCCCTGTGTAAGGGCTGGGCGCGGACCCACAGCCACCGCTTATGGTGCTCTGACGGCTCGTGGGAAAAGCTGACTGCATACAAACGGAACAGTGGAGACTGACCACAGCACCATGCACAGCTGCCGAGCGTGAGCAAGTGCGACCGAACACAACAGCCGTGGACCGAGGAGAAGAGCTGTGAGCACCGAGAACGAGGGCAACGAGGTACCCCAGGCCCCGTCAGCACCTCCTGTGCCGGTGGCCTCTCCCACCACCTCCCCCGAGGGTTCCGCCCCCGGGGGGAACGAGCCGACGGCGCCCCTTCCGCCCGTCCCCCAGGACGCTCCGGCGGCGGCCGAAACCGAGCCCCGCCGGCCCGCCACCGACCCGAACACCGCCGCCCCGCACGCATCCGGCCCGGCCCCCTCGGGTCCGGCCCCCGACGGCTCCTGGCCGCCTCCGCCGCCGGCCGACCCGCCGTACGGCGAGAGCGCGTCCCATGGCGCCGGCGCGCCCTACGGCGACGGGGCGTCCCACGGCGGCGGTGCGCCCTACGGCGACGGTGGTGCCGGTGCCGCCGGCTTCGGACCGGGTGGCGCGGGCGGCGCCGGCGGCTGGGGAGCGTCGTACCAGCAGCCCGCCCCCAAGCCGCGCAGCGGCCGCGGCGGTCTCGTCGCCGCGGTCCTGGTGGCCGCGCTGGTCGCGGGCGGCCTGGGCGGCGGCCTCGGCTACACCCTGGCCAAGGACAACGACAGCAGCGGCTCCACCACCGTCTCCGCCTCCGACAACGGGGCCACCCAGGTCAGGCGCGCGCCCGGCACGGTCGCCAACGTGGCCGCCAGGGCGCTGCCCAGCACGGTCACCATCGAGGCCGAGAGCACGAATGGCGAGGGCGGCACGGGCACCGGGTTCGTCTTCGACAAACAAGGTCACATCGTCACCAACAACCACGTGGTGGCGGACGCGCTCGGCGGCGGCAAGCTGACGGCCACGTTCCCGAACGGCAGGAAGTACGACGCCGAGGTCGTCGGCCACGCCCAGGGCTACGACGTGGCGGTCATCAAACTCAAGAACCCCCCGTCGGACCTCAATCCGCTGGCCCTCGGCGACTCCGACAAGGTGGCCGTCGGCGACGAGACGATCGCCATCGGCGCGCCCTTCGGCCTGTCCAACACGGTGACCACCGGCATCATCAGCGCCAAGAACCGCCCCGTGGCCTCCAGCGACGGCAGCTCCGGCAGCAAGGCGTCGTACATGAGCGCGCTGCAGACCGACGCGTCGATCAACCCGGGCAACTCCGGCGGCCCGCTGCTGGACGCCTCCGGCGCGGTCATCGGCATCAACTCCGCGATCCAGTCGACCAACAGCGGCGGGTTCGGTTCCGGCCAGTCCGGCTCGATCGGCCTGGGCTTCGCCATCCCGATCAACCAGGCCAAGTACGTCGCCCAGCAGCTGATCGGCACCGGCAAGCCGGTGTACGCCAAGATCGGCGCCTCCGTCTCGCTGGAGGACTCCACCGGCGGCGCGAAGATCACCGATCAGGGCGCGGGCGGCTCCGCCGCGGTCGAGTCGGGCGGGCCGGCCGACAAGGCGGGCCTCAAGCCCGGTGACGTGATCACCAAGCTCGACGACATGGTGGTCGACAGCGGCCCGACCCTGATCGGCGAGATCTGGACCCACAAGCCCGGCGACAAGGTCACGATCACCTACAAGCGCGGCGGCCAGGAACACACGGTCCAGCTGACCCTCGGCTCCCGAGTCGGCGACAACTGACCGGACCGACCGCCACGCACGCGTAGGGGCGCTTCTCGGCAGGGGCGCCCCTCGGCGGCCGGCACCGCCCGCCCCTGACCTGTCATCATGCGGCCGACCCGGGTCCCCTACCGGCTCCCGGGACCCCGCTACGGACCACACCGCCCGCCGGACTGTGGATCCCGGTACGCTGTACCCGCTCCGCCCCAGGTGGGCGGGAGCGAGGTGGGTTGCCCGAGCGGCCTAAGGGAACGGTCTTGAAAACCGTCGTGGCGCAAGTCACCGTGGGTTCAAATCCCACACCCACCGCACAGATTGACGGCCCCCGACCAGGCGATACGGTCGGGGGCCGTTGCGTTGTGCTGTGCCCGCTCGTCCCCGTGGTTCCCCGTGGTTTCCCGCTCGATCGGGCACGGGTGGGGCACGGGCACCCTTGGCGGCCTGCCTGGGTAGCGGTGATCAGGAGCCGGTCTTCTGATGTTCCTCAACTGACGTTCGGGGTTGGGCGCCTGCGGTAATGCCCAACCCGCCGTCTCCGACCTGGGGGAGAGCTGTCCTCAACTGTCGTCGTCTGTAGCGGCTGAAACCGTCGTTGACCTGCACCCTAGCGGCTGGCGGCACGTCTGGGCCGCGCCCGGAATCAGAGCACCAGCCAACGGGTCTTACAAGATTTTCGTAACCGGTGTCGCGGGCATCAGGTGAGCAGGATGCGTTGGCGCAGGAGTGGGAGGCCGGCGCGACCGTACATCTGCTGCTTGATCATTCGGCGTCATGGCCTGGCCGTGTCGTTGTCCAGGGCCGCGCGGCGTGCCACGGCAACGACCCAGGGGATGCCGAGAAGGACGACGAGTACGACGGCGAGAACCAGCGGTGTCGGGCGTGCCGGGCCGAGTGCCACGGCGGCCAGTGCCATGACGAGGCAGGTGCGGACGACGGGCAGGTACCGCCCGCGGTCCCGGTGCCAGACCTCCAGGCCTGTCACCAGGAGCATGGTCAGCGACAGCACGATCGCGACGCCCGCGCACAGCACCCAGGCCGTCGCGGCGGGGGTGCGGAGGTCGTGTGCATGCTCGACCAGGCTGACCATCGCGGCTCCCATGGCGGCCACCGTCCCGGTGAGCGGCAGATGGGTGAACATCCACTGGACGGTCACCACGCGGGTACGTCGGGGCCGGTAGTGCCCGGCGAAGTCGAAATACGTCCACCACGCGCCGAATCCGACCAGGACGGCCACCAGCGCGACCGACAGGTTCAGGGCGCTGATCGGCTCGTCGGACAGGCCGGTCACCACACCAGCGACCACCTCGCCGAGCACGATGATGACGAGCAGCGCGAACCGTTCCCTGAGCGCGTCGGTGAACCACAGGATCTCCGGCTGACTCTGCGGGAACAGGGCGATCACGACTGCGACCTCGACCAGGGACGAAGCCGCCAGCAGCCCCCAGACCAGCAGGCGGGCGCCGGGCGAAAGGAAGGCGCTCGCGAGGAGGACCACCGCGCACCCGGCCGTCATGGTCACGTACAACCGGTTGGGCACGCGCCACCCCGGGGGGTAGCGGCGTCCCGCCAGCATCCAGATGATGGCCAGCACGGCGAACAGGATCCCGGCGTCGATGGCGAACCTGGCTCCGTTCGCCCCGCCCACCTTGGGGATGAACGCCCCCAGCGGGACCAGGACGAAGATCTGCACCAGGACCAGGACACGGGTCCGCGCGTCCTCCCGGCCGTGCAGTTCATGGTGGACGGTGCCGTTGAGCCAGGCGATCCACACCAGCGCGAACACCGCGGCGAACTCGCCCACCCCCGACCAGCTGAGATGCTCGGTCAGGTGGTGGGCGGCCTGTCCCACCAGCACGACGACCACCAGGTCGTAGAAGAGCTCCAGCGGGCCGACCACACGCCGCTGCCGCTGCTCCCCGGGGCCGCGCGGCGGCTGCCACAGTCGACGGCCCTTGCGCTCGGTCATGTCAGCCGGCCGGGCGCTGCCGTGCGAGGCCCCGGAGCCCGCCCACAGCCCGGCGGCGCGTGCCCGTCCGAGCGCGTACCGGGCCGCTCCGGCGTTGCCGGCCAGGAGGTGCGGCAGCTCGGTACGGGCGCCGGCGGACGCCACGGCCGCGCACCGGCCGACCGAGCTGCGGACTCGGGGCGTAGCTGCTGTTCCATGACTTCTCCCCGCGTGAGGAGCCAGGGGAGGATCCCGTCAGGCGATTTTCTCGAATCAGGACATTATTGGCGAATTTCCTTCGAGCGCGGCCTCGTCGTCTGTCGGCGTTGGTCGCCTTCGGACGGCCCACAGACAGCCCGGCTCGGGGCCCGGAAGCGCCTTCAGCGATAGCGTGAGGGGCCGCTGACGCCAGCGCCCTCGATAGCGGCCGAAACCCTTGATGACCAGCATGTCAGCCGTTGGATGGACGTCCGTGTGGAGCCCTGGGCAAGGGCCACTGCACGTCTTCGGCGGGGCGCCGACGAGCCGCTGTCGAGCCGGGCGCTGTGCCGGGCTGTCGGCTCGTTGGCCGGAGAAGAGAGAGTGCGTCCGCGTTGTTGGACGCGGGCGAGAACGTCAAGGCCGTCAGCGAGTACATGGGACATGCTGATCCGGCGCTGACGCTGCGGGTGTACGCCCACCTGATGCCCGACAGCAGAGAACGCGCCCGCTGCGCGATCGACTCCGTGTTCCAGCACAAGCCTGAGGGAGGGGCACGACCCACAGACCACCCAGTGAGCCACAGGCGGCCCCTGAACTGCTGTGTGCCCTTCGCGACACCTGCGGGAATCCCCTTGCCGGCGACGCGGGTTGCAGTCGCGGTGCCGGAGGATTGCGGCCATCCTGTTGGAAGAGCGTGGCTGGCTTCGCGTGGGCGGTGTGCTGTGGTGACCGCGCTGCACAGGAAGGCTGCTGGCATGACAACGGTGCCGAACAGGAGACAGCAAGGGCTTGGGGGACTCGGCGAAACGATCGACGACGCCTCCAAGTTTGCCGGGATGATGCTGATGGTCAGCGGGCCCCTCAGCATCCTGATGGGCGCAGCCGGAATCGCGCACGACACCCTGTTCGCCGCGTCGCGGTACGCCTACCGGTTCGACCTGACGTCCTGGGGCTGGATCCACCTCGTGATGGGAGTGGCCCTCGTCATTGCCGGCCTGGGAGTCCTGGCAGGCCGGAGCTGGGGTCGTGGGGCCGGTGCATCAGTGGCAGCGATCAGCCTGATCACCCAGTTCATGTTCGTTCCCTACTACCCGTTGTGGGCCATCCCCGTGATGACACTCGACCTCCTGATCCTGTTCGCGCTGACGAGGGTCCATATCGAGACCCGCGGCGGTCGATGAACCTCGCCGCCTCGCAGCGTGCCCGAGAGGAAGATCACGGCCAACAGACGGCCCAGTGAAGGTAGAGCACGACGTTGGGGCCGTGATCTTCGTGGCTCGACGTGCTCCGTCTGCCTCCCCGCGGTCACGGCCGGTGCCCCGTCATCCGCGCCGCCGAGGCGATCGTCGCGCGGGCCTCGCGTTCGGACAGGCCGGTGCCCAGGGCGGCCTCGGTCAGGGGGTCGGCCAGGGCGGGGCCGATGCCGTTCTCGTAGGCACGGCAGGCGGCCCAGAAGAGGCGGGTGTTGCGCTGGCCCTCGTGCGCGGAGAGGACGAACTGGACCAGGCCGCGGCCGTGGTCGCCGGGGACCGGAGGGTTCGGATGCGGGGGCCGGGGCGGCGGCACGAGCAGGCGCAGCAGGGACGGCGGACAGGGGGCGGGGGTGAGGTGCGCGGTGCCGGGCGTGGTTGTGTACACGCCGTGGTCGGTGCGGGAGCCGGGGCCCACGAGGTAGCCGCCGGCGCCGCGGATGTCGATGCCGGGGGCGAGGCGCCCGGCGGAGTTCGGTACGACGACGTCCGGCGGGCCGGTGAGCCACAGGTGGCGCCCGCCGCTCGGGGTGCGGACGACGACCGTCTCCGGGATGGTGAACAGATGGCGCAGGGCCAGTTCGCGCAGCGCGGTCGAGGAGTTCGTACCGGACTTGGTGTCCAGGTCGACGCCGATCAGGTGGTACGGCGCCAGCCCGCAGGCGATGCCGTAGCCGGTGGCCCAGGGCGCGGCGGCGAACAGCTCGCGGATGCGGACGGGGTCGGCCGAGGCGTCGTACACGCCGTGGCCGAAGCGGCCGCACTGGCCGTGGCAGCGGGGTCCGGCCGGGTCGGGGTCGTCGCGGTGGGGGGAGCGCAGGGCCGGGAGCTTCGTCCGGGACAGGGGGATGACGGCCAGGCCGCGTTCGGCGGCTGACAGGGCATGTGCGAGGGCCAGCGTCGTGGCCTGCCGGTCGGTGTAGGCCATGCCTCCATGTTCGTACGTACGTTCGAAAAAAGGAAGAGGCGGCCGGTGGTGACGCGCCGGGGCGGGGAAATTGGCCGGATGTGTGACGGAACGGTTCATCCCTTGTGCGGCTTGGTGAGCGGAAGTGCGATCTCACCCGTTCTGGGCGGTGAAGGTGCGAAAGATGGCGATAAGGGTTTATCGACTTGTCATCACGCTTGCGTGCGAATCGGGTCTTCCGGGGTGGTTCGCCGGGGATTCGGTGGGCAACTCTGATCTCGCGACGTCGTCCACGACAGTCAGAGCGGTCGGCCAACTGCCCTGACACAAGCCGTACTTCATGTACGTCCGGCCCTAGTGCCGCAGAGTTCTCGGTTCTGGAGGAACAACATGGCAAGCATCCGTACCGCCCGCGTACTCGCCGCCGTCGCCGCACTTCCGCTCGCAGCCGCCCTCTTCGGTGGCGTCGCGGCCGCCGACAACGGCTCCCTCGCGGACAACGGATCGAGCGCCAACACCGGTGTGGCGGGCATCATCGGCAGCGGAGTCGGCCACAACAACAACGGAAACTCGTCCACCACGCAGCAGAACGCGGTCGGCAACGGTGCCTCGAACCAGAGCAACACCGCCCAGGTCAACGGCTCCGCGTGGACGGCGATCCAGCAGGGCAACGAGAACGTCGCCGTCCACTTCACCCAGCTGTGGTGACCCGGGGGCGAGGCCCCTCTCGGTGAGGGTCCTCGTGGGGTGTGCTTCAGGGTCGTAAGGCGTCTGCGCGGCGGTGCTTCGGTGCCGCCGCGCAGGCGTGTTCCCGCGCGCGGTCCTGCGCCGGCCGAGCTTGACACCCATCGGTATCTGACGGACAGTCAGAAACTGTCCTGTCAGGTACGCGAGGCCGGGAGGGACCCGCCGTGCACCTCGCCCCCACGGAGCGGCAGCAGCACCTGCGCGCCGAACTCCGCGCCCGTTTCAGGGCTGTGCTCCCGCCGTACGGCGAACCTGCCGACTTCCGCGCCCGGTTGCGCCGCATCGGTGTCGAAGGCGGGATGGGCCTCGACCGGCCGGTCGAATACGACGGCTGGTCGCCCATCACCGGCCGGCTCAACCGCGAGAGGGCCGCGCTCGCTGCCGCGCCCATCGCCGCCCGTACACCCGATCCAGTGAATCCGGGGCGCCGGATCGATGAGCCGTGGGGGCGTCTCCGGGCGGTCGGAAATCATGCCCGAATGGACGCAAAGCGCCTGATCAACCGGTGTTCGGCGGCAGACGTGGGGGCCGGTCGAACGGCTCCCGGCGAGGCCGGCGGCGTGAAATCGGCGGGAACGCAATCGACTGTCGCGACGTATCGCATGTGTGAGGAGATCGTCGCGACGAGGCGGCTCGGGGTGGCAAGGGGGCGGCGGTGAGTGGGAAGACGGAGGAGGGGGCGGCGGTGGGCGGAGAGGCGGACGAGGTGGGCGCGCGACTCAAGGCCTACGAGGGGCGGTCGGCCGCCGTCGCCGGGGTGGGCAAGGACCCGGTGAACGCGCCGATGATCCGGCACTGGTGCGAGGCCATGGGCGACACCAACCCGGCCTACTCCGGCCCGGACGCCATCGCCCCGCCCACCATGCTCCAGGCGTGGACGATGGGCGGCCTGTCCGGACACGAGGGCCGCACGGGTGCCTACGACGACCTGCTGTCCCTCCTCGACACCTCGGGCTGTACGGCCGTGGTGGCCACCGACTGCGAGCAGGAGTACCTACGGCCCCTGCGCCCGGGTGACCGGGTCACGTTCGACTCGGTGATCGAGTCGGTCTCCGGCCGCAAGACGACCAAGCTGGGCACCGGGTACTTCGTCACGACCCGCACGGACGTCCGGGTCGACGGCGACCTCGTGGGCACCCACCGCTTCCGCATCCTCAAGTACGCCCCGGCCCGCCGGAAACCCCCGGCCCCGCGCCCCCGCCCGGTGGTGGGCTGGGACAACGCAGGCTTCTGGCAGGGCGTGGCCGAACACAGACTCCTCATCCAGCGCTGCACGGACTGCGGCACCCTGCGCCACCCCTGGCTGCCGGGCTGCAACGCGTGCGGCTGCCCGGACTGGGACACGGTCGAGTCGAGCGGCGAGGGAACGGTCTACTCGTACGTGGTGATGCACCACCCGTCCTTCCCGGCATTCGACCCTCCCTACGCGGTCGGCCTCGTCGAACTCACCGAGGGCGTACGGATGGTGAGCAACGTGACCGGGGTGCCGTACGACAAGGTGCGCATCGGGTTGCCCGTCCAGGTGGAGTTCCGGACCTACGAGGACGCGGAGGGCGCGCTGGTCCTGCCCGTCTTCCGGGTCGTCGAGGGCCACGGCGAGGGCGAGGCCTGACATGGACGTCACGCACAGGCGAGGGAGTTGACCGCGTGGGGAGTGAGACGTGAAGACGGCACCGACGACGGCTCTCACGGCGGGCGCCGCGCTGCCCCCGCTGGAGATCCCGGTCACGCGGACGCTGATCGTGGCGGGGGCGATCGCGTCGCGGGACTACCAGGACGTGCACCACGACGCCGAGTCGGCCAGGCAGAAGGGCTCACCGGACGTTTTCATGAACATCCTGACGACGAACGGCCTGGTCGGCAGATACATCACGGACCACTTCGGCCCGACGGCCATCCTCCGCAAGGTCGCCATCAGGCTCGGGGCACCCAACTACCCGGGAGACACGATGGTGTTGACGGGCACGATCGAGGCGGTCGACGGCGACACCGCCACCGTACGGGTCGTCGGCGCCAACGCCCTCGGCAGACATGTGACGGGCACGGTGACGGTCACGGTCCCGGCGGCCCCCGCCACGACCCCGGACACGGAGGCCCGCTCATGAGCATCCCGGCGCGCGACACCCTGGCCGGGCGCGCCGCGATCGCCGGGATCGGGGCCACCGAGTTCTCCAAGGACTCCGGGCGCAGCGAACTGCGGCTGGCCGTGGAGGCGGTGCGGACCGCGCTGGACGACGCGGGGCTGGCGCCGGCGGACGTGGACGGGTTGGTGACCTTCACGATGGACACCAACCCGGAGATCACGGTGGCCCAGGCCTGTGGGATGGGCGAGCTGTCCTTCTTCTCCCGGGTGCACTACGGCGGCGGTGCGGCCTGCGCCACCGTGCTCCAGGCGGCGCTCGCGGTGGTGACGGGCATGGCGGAGGTCGTGGTCTGCTACCGCGCCTTCAACGAACGCTCGGGCCGGAGGTTCGGCGCCGGCGTGCAGCACCGGGAGCCGTCGGCGGAGGGCGTGGCGCTCGGCTGGGTGCTGCCGTTCGGGC
Organism: Streptomyces sp. NPDC001852; assembly: GCF_042891825.1. Taxonomy (NCBI): domain Bacteria; kingdom Bacillati; phylum Actinomycetota; class Actinomycetes; order Kitasatosporales; family Streptomycetaceae; genus Streptomyces; species Streptomyces sp. NPDC001852. Next base: position 14,832 of record NZ_JBIATN010000021.1, on the reverse strand, counting down.
TGCTCACCCCGGCCTCCTGGGTGGCGATGGCGGCCCAGCGGTACCTGCACGCGTACGGGCTGGCGCCGGAGGTGTTCGGGCATGTGGCCGTGGTGGACCGCAAGTACGCGGCGACGAACCCGGCGGCCTACTTCCACGGCCGCCCGATCACGCTCGCCGAGCACGCCGCGTCCCGCTGGGTCGTGGAGCCGCTGCGGCTGCTGGACTGCTGCCAGGAGACCGACGGCGGGCAGGCGATCGTCGTCACCTCGGTGGAGCGGGCCCGGGACCTGGCGCATCCCCCGGCCGTCATCGCGGCGGCCGCCCAGGGCGCCGGCCGGGCGCAGGAGCAGATGACCAGCTTCTACCGGGACGATCTGACCGGCCTGCCGGAGATGGGCGCGGTGGCCCGTCGGCTGTGGCGCACCTCCGGTCTGGCGCCCGCCGACATCGACGTGGGGATCCTGTACGACCACTTCACCCCGTTCGTGCTGATGCAACTGGAGGAGTTCGGGTTCTGCGGGAAGGGGGAGGCGGCGGATTTCGTGGCCGAGGAGCGGCTGCCGCTCAACACACACGGGGGCCAGCTCGGTGAGGCCTATCTGCACGGGATGAACGGCATAGCGGAGGCGGTGCGCCAGCTGCGGGGCACGGCGGTGAACCAGATACCGGGCGCTGCCCGGACCCTGGTGACGGCCGGCACCGGGGTGCCGACCTCGGGGCTGGTCCTGGCGGCTGACGGCTGACGATCCACGGCTCACGCCGGACGCCCCACGGCCCACGCCGGACGCCCCACGGCGGACGGCTTACGGCTCACGGGGTTCACGGCCGGCCGGCGGACGGAGCGACGGGCCGCCTCCCCGCCCCCTGTGTCCGTGAGCGGTGCCGGGTCCGCCCCCGGCCTCAGGGTCGGGCCGGCAGGCGGAACCGGGACCGACCGGGGTGGAGTCAGGGTCGTACCCGCAGACCGGGTGGAGTCGCCGTCCACCTTCAGGAGGTGGAGCCTGCCCCACCCCTACAACCTGAGGGGGACGCCGCTTCAGGACCTGGGGGCGATCCGATCCAGGGGAGTCCGCTCCTAGCGTGGAGCCATGACCACACCCGTCTGCACCAGCGCCTCGGCCGCCGCCGCACCAAGGCGGCAGACCCTCCCGCACCCCCGGCTCCGGCCGGGCGGGGAGGCTCCGGCATATCCGACGTTCGCGTCGTATGTGCGGGCTCGTCAGCCGGTCCTGCTGCGCACCGCGCGCTCGCTCACCGCGAACCTGAGCGACGCCGAGGACCTGTTGCAGACCGCGCTCGCCAAGACCTACGTGGCCTGGGAGCGGATCGAGGACCAGCGGGCGCTCGACGGCTATGTGCGCCGGGCGCTGTTGAATACCCGGACCTCGCAGTGGCGCAAGCGCAGGGTGGACGAGTTCACCTGTGACGAGCTGCCCGAGCCGGAGCCCGTGCCGGGCGACGACGACCCGGCCGAGCGGCAGGCACTGCACGACGCCATGTGGCGGGCGATCATGAAACTGCCGGCCCGGCAGCGCGCGATGGTCGTCCTGCGCTACTACGAGGACCTCAGCGAGGCCCAGACCGCCGAGGTGCTCGGGGTGTCGGTGGGCACGGTGAAGTCCGCCGTGTCGCGTGCGCTGGCCAAGCTGCGCGAGGATCCCGAGCTGGGCCTGGTGCGCTAGCCGACTCGCCGGTTTTTCCTCCCGAGTGACTCACCCCCTAGTGACATACCGCTCGGTATGTGAGCAGAATCAGCGCAGCCTCTACCACCGCGTAGGCAATGCCGCCCCGGGAGGACTCCGTGCTGAGCACCATGCAGGACGTACCGCTGACCATCACCCGCATCCTCGTGCACGGGACACTGGTGCACGGCCGCTCCCAGATCATCACCTGGACCGGGGAGGCCGAACCGCAGCGGCGCAGTTTCGCCGAGACCGGGGTGCGCGCGGTGCAGCTGGCGAACGCCCTGCGTGACGAACTCGGCGTCCGGGGCGACGACCGGGTGGCCACCCTGATGTGGAACAACGCCGAGCACGTCGAGGCGTACTTCGCGATCCCGTCCATGGGCGCGGTGCTGCACACGCTCAACCTGCGGCTGCCCGCAGAGCAACTGGTGTGGATCGTCAACCACGCGGCCGACAAGGTCATCATCGTCAACGGCTCCCTGATCCCGTTGCTCGCGCCGTTGCTGTCCAAGCTGCCGACGGTGGAGCACATCGTCGTGTCGGGCCCCGGTGACCGTTCCCCGCTCCAGGGCGCGCACGCCCGGATCCACGAGTACGAGGAACTGATCGCCGACCGGCCGACCAGGTACGACTGGCCCGAGATCGACGAACGCCAGGCTGCCGCGATGTGCTACACCTCGGGCACGACCGGCGACCCCAAGGGCGTGGTCTACAGCCACCGTTCGATCTACCTGCACTCCATGCAGGTCAACATGACCCAGTCGATGGGCCTGACCGACCAGGACACCTCGCTGGTCGTGGTCCCCCAGTTCCACGTCAACGCCTGGGGCCTGCCGCATGCCACCTTCATGACCGGCGTCAACATGCTGATGCCGGACCGCTTCCTGCAGCCGGCGCCGCTCGCCGAGATGATCGAACGCGAGAAGCCGACCCACGCCGCGGCCGTCCCGACCATCTGGCAGGGCCTGCTCGCCGAGCTGACCGGCCGGCCCCGCGACGTCTCCTCCCTCACCCAGGTCACCATCGGCGGCTCCGCCTGTCCGCCCTCCCTCATGGCGGCCTTCGACAGGCTCGGCATGCGCGTCTGCCATGCCTGGGGCATGACGGAGACCTCGCCGCTCGGCACGGTGGCCCGTCCGCCGGCCCACGCGGCCGGTACCGAGGAGGAGTTCGCCTACCGCCTCACCCAGGGCCGTTTCCCGGCCGGCGTCGAGGCCCGGCTCACCGGCCCCGGCGGCGAACGCCTTCCCTGGGACGGCGAGTCGGCGGGCGAGCTGGAGGTGCGCGGCCCCTGGATCGCCGGCGCCTACTACAACGGCCCCGACGCCGAACCCCTGCGCCCCGCCGACAAGTTCAGCGAGGACGGCTGGCTCAAGACGGGTGACGTCGGCACCATCTCCCCCGACGGCTTCCTCACCCTCACCGACCGCGCCAAGGACGTCATCAAGTCCGGCGGCGAGTGGATCTCCTCGGTGGAGCTGGAGAACGCACTGATGTCCCACCCGGACGTCGCCGAGGCCGCGGTGGTCGCCGTACCCGACGAGAAGTGGGGCGAACGCCCGCTGGCCACGGTCGTCCTGAAGGAGGGCGCCACCGCCGACTTCGACACCCTGCGCTCCTTCCTCGCCGAGGAGGGCCGCATCGCCAAATGGCAGCTGCCCGAGCGCTGGACGATCGTCGAGTCGGTGCCGAAGACCAGCGTGGGCAAGTTCGACAAGAAGGTACTGCGCAGGCAGTACGCGGACGGACAACTGGACGTCACCCGCCTCTGACACCCCCGGGCGCGCCGGGCAGCGGACCCTGCTGCCCGGCGCGCCCGCGCGTCAGCCGCCGGGTACGGATCCCGGAGGTGTCCCCGGGTGAGGCCGTGGGCTAGTTGGTGCCGATCCGGGCCAGCAGGTCCACGATCCGGCTCTGCACCTCGGTGCTGGTCGACCGCTCCGCGAGGAACAGGACCGTCTCGCCCGAGGCCAGCCGGGGCAGGTCGGCCTGGTCGACTGCGGCGGTGTACACGACCAGCGGGGTGCGGTTGAGCTGCCCGTTGGCGCGCAGCCAGTCGATGATCCCGGTGACCCCGGCCTGTCGCCGCTGCACCTGCATCAGGTCCATCACCACGAGGTTCGGCCGGAACTGCCCCGCCAGCGTCACCGCGTCGTCGTCGCTCGCGGCCCGCGCCACCTGCATCCCGCGCCGCTCCAGCGTCGCGGTCAGCGCCAGCGCGATCTCCGCGTGCTCCTCGATGAGCAGCACCCGCGGCGGATGCTGCTCGCTGTCCCGCGGCGCCAGCGCCTTCAGCAGTACGGCGGGATCGGCGCCGTACGCCGCTTCGCGCGTCGCCTGCCCGAGTCCGGCCGTGACCAGCACCGGCACCTCGGCCGCGACGGCGGCCTGCCGCAGCGACTGCAGGGCGGTACGCGTGATGGGCCCGGTCAGCGGATCCACGAACAGCGCGGCCGGGAACGCCGCGATCTGCGCGTCGACCTCCTCGCGGGAGTGCACGATGACCGGCCGGTAGCCGCGGTCGCTCAGCGCCTGCTGGGTCGTCGCGTCCGGCGCGGGCCACACCAGCAGCCGGCGCGGGTTGTCCAGCGGCTCCGGCGGCAGCTCGTCGTCGAGCGGCTGCGGACGCGGGGTGTCCGCGATCTCGATGGCACCGCCCGGGCCGTCCAGCGGCTCGGGGCCTTCGGCGGCGTCGGCGTCCGGCGCGCCTATGGCGTACGACCGCCCGGCGCCCTCGGTGGTGCCCGGGGCGAGCCGGGACTGCCCGGCCAGGGACGGGTGCGCCGCGGCCGGCTGTACGGCCGCCTGCTCCGGCTGCTGCTCTTCACGCTGGGCCGGGTCGGGAGGCGTGCCCAGCTTGCGCCGGCGGCCGGAACCGCCCGGCGTGTGCGGCGGCGGGGTCGCCGTCGGCTGCTGCACCTGGGCGGCCTGCCGCGAGAACGGCACGCCCTGCCCGAGCGTACGGACGCTGATCGCCCGCCCCTGCGTCGAATGCGGGTCGGGAGCGGCACCCTCGGCGGGCAACGGCTGCGCGGCCCGCGGCGCCTGTACCCCGGCCTGGTCCGCGGGGAGCGGCGTGCCGGGGGCCGGCGTGCCGGTCTGCGGTACGGGAGTGCCCGCGCCGGAGGTGTCGTCGGAGGCGGCACCAGGCCACTGCTGGGGCACGCCGGGCGCCGGAACGGCCGTCGGCACCGGTCCGTTGCCGGCCTGCGCGGGCAGCGGCTGGGCGCTCGGGGTACCACCGGGCGGTGTCGCGGTCGCTGCCGGAGCGGACTGCTGGGCCGGGACCGCCTGGCCCGGAGCCGCCGGGACCGGCCGGCCCGCGGTGTCCTGCGCGGGCGCGGCGATCTGCGGTACGGGCGCCTGCGGTACGGCGGCCTGCTGACCGGGTGCCTGCTGACCGGGCGCGGGGACGGCGGCCGGGGCGCCGGGCGCCGCGGCGGGCGTCTGCGCAGGCGTCGCCGCGGTGGCCTGGACGGGGATGCCCTGCCCGGCCGTACCCTGCGCCGGAACGCCGTGAACGGGCGTGCCCCGACCGGGAGTCGGCGTCCCCGCCGGATGCGGCCCGGCCTGCCCGGCAGCGACCGGCACACCCTGAGCGGGGTCCGCCGGCGGGGCCACGGCCCGGCGGCGCCGGCCGGTCGGCGCGCTGGTCGGATGCGGCTGCGGCGGGGTGTGGTCCCCGGACTGGTCGAGCGGTACGGCGTCGTGCCGGCCGTCGGCGCCCGGTGCCCCCGCGGCGGACAGCGGCGGCTGAGCGGGCACCTGCACCGGACCGGAGCCCTGAGGCGGAACGGGAAGCGGACCCGCGCCCTGCCCGGCACCCGGACCGGCGCCCTGCGGCTGCCCCGCGGCAACACCCGGAACGGCACCCGCACCCGGACCGACGGGCACAGCCGTACCCGGGCCCACCGGTACAGCCGTACCCGGGCCGACAGGTACGGCCGTACCACCAGGACCGACCGGCACGGTGCCCCCGGGCGCCACAGGCACACCGGCACCCGGAACGCCACCGGCCGCCGGAACCGTACCCACTCCGCTCGCCGAGTCCGGGGACTGCGGGGAGCGGTCGGCCTCGGCCGGCGGCAGGGCGAAGACCGTACGCGCACCGCCCGCCTCCTGGGCGGCGGCACGTTCCGCCGCCGCGGCCAGCGCACGCCGGCGCCGCCCGGTCGGCTGGCCGGCCTCGGCCGGAACGGCCTCGGCACCCGGCGTCGGCCCGTTGCCCGGGACTCCCGCCGCCGGCAGTGCGGGCGCGGGCGGCAGCGCGGCCTGCGGGGCGCCGGATGCGGGGCGGGCGCGCCGGCCCGTGGGTGCGGGCACGCCCCCCGGCGGCACGGCGGAGCCGAGTCCCGTACCGGAGGCGGCGGCCCCCGCGGCATGCTCGGCCGCGGTCACCACCGCGCCCTCGCTCACAGCCTCACTCGCACCTGCGCCGTCGCCCGCTGCGCCCTCGGCGGACCGGCCACGGCGTCGTCCGGTCCCGCCGGACGCGGTCTCCGCGCCCTCGGCCGGTACCGCGCCGGTCGCGTCGGCGGGCACGGCGGCGCGCCTGCGGCGGCGCCCGGTCGGCGCGGGCGCGTCGGGGTCACCGGCCTGGCCGGCGCCGGACACGTCACTCTCCAGGAAGGCGTCGGTGGAGGGCCGCCGGGCCCGCCGTCGTCCGCCACCGGCGGCCTGCTCGGCGGCACCGGCCTCGGCCACGGCCACCTCACCGGTGCCGGTGCCCGTGCCGGAGCCCTGCCCGCCCGCATCCGGCGCGGCGGCCGGAAGGGCAGCGGGGGGCACCTGCCCCGCGACCGCGCCGTCGACCGCCCCGGCACCACCGCCGAGCGGCACCTCCAGCACATAGGCGCTGCCGCTCATGCCCGGCACCTCGTGCGTCTGCAGCACGCCGCCGTGGGCCCGTACGATCCCGCGCACGATCGGCTCGTGCACCGGGTCTCCACCGACGTACGGCCCGCGCACCTCGATCCGCGCGACCTCACCGCGCTGCGCGGCCGCGACCACGACGGTGTTGTCCAGGTAACCGCCCGCGGAGACGGGCGAGTTGCCGGTGGCGTCGACACCCGCGACATCCGCCACCAGGTGGGCCAGCGCGGTCGCGAGCCGCTGCGGGTCGACCTCGGCCTCGATGGGCGGCGCGTGCACGGCGAACTGCACCCGCCCCGGCCCGATCAGCTCGACGGCCCCGTCCACACCGGCGGCGACCACGGCGTCGAGCAGCACCTTCGTACGGGTGATGTCCTCGGCGCCCGCGTCCAGTCGCTGGTACCCGAGCACGTTGTCGATGAGCGTGGTGATCCGCGAGTACCCGGCGGAAAGGTGGTGGAGCACCTGGTTGGCCTCGGGCCACAGCTGCCCGGCGTCGTCGGCGGCCAGCGCCGCCAGCTCGCGCCGCAGCTCGTCCAGCGGCCCGCGCAGCGACTGCCCGAGCAGGGTCAGCAGCTGCTCGTGCCGCCCGGCGAGGGCCTCGTACCGGTCCTTCTCCCGCTCGGCGAGCGCGGCGTACCGCTCCTCCCCGGCCGCCAGCTCCGCGGCGTGCTTCTCCCGCAGTTCCTCGACCTCGGTGACGTGCTGCTGGCGCAGCGCGGTCAGATCGGAGGCGTGCTCCTCGGTGAGCCGTTCGACCTCCTCCGCGTGCGCCTTCTCCAGCACGGACTTCTCCTCGGCGAGGGCCTCGTACGGCCGCCGGTCGGTGAAGGTCATCACGGCGCCGACGAGCTGCTCCCCGTCCCGCACGGGCGCGGTGGTCAGATCGACGGAGACCTGCTCGTCCCCCTTGGACCACAGCACCTGCCCGCGCACCCGGTGCTTGCGCCCGGAGCGCAGGGTGTCGGCGAGCGGCGACTCCTCGTACGGGAACGGCGACCCGTCGGCGCGCGAGTGCAGCACGAGGGCGTGCAGCTGCTTGCCGCCGAGCTCCCCGGCCCGGTAACCCAGTATCTGGGCGGCGGCCGGGTTGACGAGCACGATCCGCCCGTCGGTGTCGGTGCCCACGACGCCCTCGGCGGCGGCCCGCAGGATCATCTCGGTCTGCCGCTGCGACCGCGCCAGCTCCGCCTCGGTGTCGACGGTCCCGGACAGGTCCCGGACGACGATCATCAGCAGCTCGTCACCGGTGTATCCGTAACCGTCGTACGCCTGCTGCCCGTTCTCCAGGTTCGCGCTCGTGACCTCGACGGGGAACTCGGACCCGTCGGTCCGCCGCGCGACCATCCGCGTGGGCTTGGTGCGCCCCTGCGGATCCATGTGATCGGGCCGCCGCATCGACCCGGGGATCAGCCGCGAGTCGAACTCGGGCAGCAGATCGAGCAGCCCACGCCCCACGAGTGCCGTACCGGGCGCCTCGAAGGTCTCGAGCGCGATGGTGTTGGCGTTGACGACGGTTCCGTTGGCGTTGACCAGGACCAACGCGTCCGGCAGCGCGTCGAGTATGGCTGCGAGGCGAGCAGCGCCTCGGGATGGCCTGCTGCTCACGAGACGCTTCCTCCCTGTTACCGCACCTTGCCGACCGCTCGGGCCATCTTGCCAACCGGCCCGCGACGTGTCACGCGAGGGAGTCTAAGCGCACACGTTGCGCTCGCGACGCCGGATGAGAGGGAGGTCCCACGACGAAGTGACACCGAACCGGCCACCACACACCGACCACCCCCTCCGACTTCCCGAGACCTTCGCGGGACCTTTACCGGACCGTGGATTTCCGGCTGACGGACGGACTGGCGGACTGGCGGGTTTACGTCGCCTCGCCCAGCTTCGGCAGCAGCGGCACCATCCGGTCCCACCGCCCGATCTCGCATCCGTCGCTGCGGTCGTACGCGGCGTCGACGCTGCGTCCGGCCCAGGTGCCGGTCACCCGGGCGGTGGCCGGTCCGCCGTAGAGCATGGTGCAGACGGTGCCGGGCGCCACGGGAGCGAAGCGGTCCCGCCCCCACTGCGTGTGCTCGTCCAGCGCCCGGCAGGCCTCCGCCGCGTCCGGATGACTCCCGCCGGCCGGATGACAGAACAGCTCGTACGACCCGTCCCGCCCGGACCCGGCATGCCGCACGACGACGGTGAGGTGATCGGCGGGCCGGTCCTCGGGCCGTACGGGCGGCGGCACGGAGGACGAGGCGACGGCGGGTACGGCGGAGAGGGTGACCAGGGTGGATACGGCGACCAGGGCGGGCACGCCGGCGAGGACGGACCCACCGCCGCCATGCACACGCCACCGCCGAGGGGCAGCGCCCCCCTGCCCCCTCTGACCCCGCTGAAGAAGGAAAACCATGCCCTGCCCAACGTCCCGGCCCCCCGGACGTTGCGTCCGCCGTTCCACCGCCGTCCCGCCTGCGCCGCGCCGGACAGAAGCCCTTTGCCCTGTGACCCGACTGCCTAGTACCGTGGGGGGCGATTGGTGACAGGCCGCTCGGCTGTGTCATCATCTGCACGCACCACTCGCGCGCTCGCGTGAGCGGTTGTGCTGGAGGCGTCGCCTAGTCCGGTCTATGGCGCCGCACTGCTAATGCGGTTTCGGGCTAACACCCGATCGAGGGTTCAAATCCCTCCGCCTCCGCACCGATCCCGAAGCCCCGGTCCCCAGGACCGGGGCTTCGGCGTTCCCGCCCTCCGTCGCCCTCAGCCCATCTGTGGACGTTTCCGCAGGTCACAAGGGGTGTGCCAATCGGATTTCACATGTCGGCGGCAGTCATGTAATGTTCTTCCTGTCGCCGGGACGGGGCCGAAAGGGCCGAAACGGAGACAAGAACAAAAGAACAAGCACTCGTAGCTTAACGGATAGAGCATCTGACTACGGATCAGAAGGTTGCAGGTTCGAATCCTGCCGAGTGCGCACAGGTGAGGCCCCGGATTACTCCGGGGCCTCTTGCGTTTCAGGGGCGTACAGCAGCGAAGTACAGCAACTTGGTCTGGATCAGCCGGTCTCGGTTCGGGTGCCGCCCATGGCGGCGGACAGATGACCCGAAGGCCGGCGCGCCGGGCCCGCGGGGCGAACATGCGGGTGAGGTTGCCCGGCTCGATCGGCGTCCCGTACTTCGTGGTGAAGATCAGCCCGCGAGTGTCCTGCCACAGCTCACCGGCCGCCTTCCGGTCCCCGGTCTGCTGAGCACGCCGCATCCGGAGCGCCTTCAGACAGAACTCGGGGAGCGGAAGGAAGTCGTCGGACTCCTCCGTCCTGGTCTCCCGGTGAAGGATCTGTCGGCCCGCACGCTGGATCTGGTGATCCACGTACAGCTCACCGGTCTTGAAGTCGATCGACGTCCAGGTCAGGCCCAGGACCTCACCGCGCCGCAGGCCGAGGCAGAGGGCCAGGACCCAGGCGGCGAAGAGCGGATCTTCCCGAGCGAGCGAATCGGCGAGGAAGCGCCCCGCCTCGATCACGGACCAGGGCTTGATCCGGCGGCGACGAGGCTTGGGGACCTTGACCGCTGTCCAGCGATATGCCCGTACAGCCAGGCACCCGGCGGGCCGTCCTGGGGCCGTTGATCGATTACACGGCCGCAGGTCAGAGACCCGGCCCTTCACTTGACCGGCTCCTGACGCGCTCTGCAGCGTTCCTCAGAACAGGTTGATCACTGAGGTCCGTTGCGCACTCAGCGATGTCCTGGCGGAAGTGCAGTGCTCGGAGGAACGAATCTGAGGCGGTCATGATCTCCTCGAAGCAGGCGGCAGCGATCCGGCCAAGATGGTCCGGGGGCCAGCGGCCGACTGCTGTCCAAGCACCACGCCGGCCGACAGAGCAGCGGTGAAGCGCGGCCAAGCCAGCAGGACAATTGGGTAAATGGCGTAGCCGATGCGGGTGGCGGGAGACAGCACTATCGCAAGGAACAGACCGAGTGCCAGCCTGTCGGCACCTGCCACGGTGGTCCGTGGTGGGCGGATCAGTAGCGAGAGACCCACAGTCATCGCGCTCAGCGCGATGAGCGCCATCGTGAGGGATTTGCCGTGGGGGACCAGTACAGCGATCAGATGTCCCAGCAAAGGACTCTGTGCGGACGATGCCGTGGGACCGAGTCCCAACGGGTAGAGGACGACATTGCGGTAGAAGGCGCCACTGTCCACCAAGGCCACAGGCAGGACAGTGAACAGGGCGATCCCCACTGCTCCCGCCGCGCTCTTGACCGCAGCACGCCACCCTCCACGCACCGCCAGCACGGTGACGAGCACCGGGATGGCCGGCCAGGCGGTCCACTTCAGCGCGGCCGCCGCGCCCAGAGCCAGCCCAGCCCGTCCAGAATCGCCCCGCTGTGTGAAGGCCAGGGCCAGGCACATCAATCCGATGACCGGCGGGTCCACACCACCGAAGGTGAGCGGCAGCGCGACAACAGGGCAGGCGATCAGCCACAACACGCCCGTCCTGCCAGTGACCCCCTGCGGAGTGCTGATCCGGGCGGCGCCCGCGTCGCGGCCGTTGGTAAGCGCCCGTATCGCGCCCGCCACGGCCGCCAGGAAACCGACGAGAAACCACAACCGGGCGCTGGTGAACGGGATGCCGCCGCACAGCATGTGCGGTATGCCGAAGAGAGCCATACCGGGGAGGTAGGGATTGAAGTCCCGCACCGCGTGCGGTGTGGGGTGGTACGGGCTACCGGAGGCGAACAGCAAGTCGGCCGCCCGCTCCACGACGCCGACCTCCATCTGCTCCTTGCTGATCACTGTCAGGTACAGCAGGGGCACGACGGCCCCACCGAGGACCGCGACCACGGCGGGAGCCAGTGCCCACGGCGCGGACGACCTCGCCGCGACCAGTGCGGCACAGCCGTACCCCAACGCAGCGGCCAGGCCCCATGCCTCCTGCGAGGTGTCGGCGGGCGACAGCAGCCCCACCACGAGAGCGGACACGGCACAGACCACCAACAACGGCCAATCCCACCGCCGTCCGACGGACGGCAGCTTGCCGGCGGCGGCTGTGGTGGAGCCTGACTCCTGTGCGCGAACAGCAGTTGACATCAGGCACCAAGCTTTCGCGGTATCCAGACGCCGACGCCGACCGCACGGTGCCGCCGTTGACACGTGACAGATCCGCGGAAGCCGAGTGAGAGAGGACTGATAATCACGATGCAACTATCCATTCAGTGTATACACAGTGCGTATACGTGAGCGCGCGACCCGGTACCTGATCACCAGGCTCCGTCTGCCTGTGCGTTACGCGGCCGCTCCTGTGCGCCCTGCTTGTACTGACCAGGGCCGATCCCAACCGCTCCCAGACGATCTGAGGTCAAGGCAACGGCCCGTGCGCGAGCACGACGAGATGACCGGCTTACATCAACCGCGGTGACCTGCATGTTGACGATAAAAGACGCTCAGCGGTGCCCCAGCTGACATATCAAGCTGGGGCACCGGGAGACCGACAGCGGCCGACCTTAGACCGGACGACGCTTCAACTTGGCGACCTTGACGGCCTCAAGGGTCGTCAGGCCCCAGAAGACAGCGACCACCCATGCAAGGACATCGTCCCTGGCTGTGATGCGCGCGAGGCTCCACATGATGGCCATGACGACCAGTGGGAGGACCATTGCCGTACGGCTGCCTCGAATCGGCGACGTGTGCTGACGGCCGTACGTCGATCGGAGCTTGGTGCGGTACCACGTGCACACAGCCAACGCGATCGCGCCACTCCATACCAGAGCTTCAGCCATCTCGCGCCGTCCTTTCTCTAGTCAGCGTAAGGCTTTACTTGCAGTAGCCACCCTTGTACTGAGCAACAATGCCGTCACTCTTGATCTCCACGCACTTGCCGGCGTGAGAAGCAAGGGCTGCCTGTGCCACGGCGAGTCCGACGATGGGGTCGATCACGAGGTCAAAGGGACCACCGACCGCGCTGACGATGGCAACAGCCGTGGCTCCGCCCAACGCAATCTGCTCGGTCTCATGCTTGTTGAAGTATGCGGTGCCCGTGATGATCCCCCATGTGAAGTGAGGATCGGCGACCACGGGGAAGGCTGTGTCGCTCGCGGTCTCGACCGTCTGGATGAGCTGGTTGCCTTCGAGGGTGTAGTGAGTCGGCACGGGCTTGCCGTTGGCGTCCTTCGCCCAGGGCGCGGAGATGCGACCAACCTCCTGGGCCGCACCGCCTGCCAGGGCGCGCAGCAGTAGATAGCCACCGGCACCGTCCTCTACCGCCTTCGTGTCGACAGGCAGGTTGAGGGTGAAGCGCTGCGTGGTCGGCGCCTGGGCGTTCTTGAGCGTGATCAGGGTGGACGCGCCACCGTCCGTGGAGGGCTGGACCGCCAGGTCGGTGGCCTTGGCGGCGTCCGGGTAGACGACAGTGCCCTGCCCGGTCTTGACACCCTCGACATCACTGCGACCCGGCAGACCGAGGGACAGGCTGCCCTTGCCAGGTGCTGTAGCAGCAACCTGACCGCTGGCGTTCCCCGGGGCCGTGACTGTTACGCCGGCCTTCGTGGCTTGCGCCGGGCTGGCGTCCGTGGTGGTGGACGCAGCGATGGCCTGGGTGCCGGTGACCTTCTGCACGACAGCGGCCGCCTGCGTGGCGGTATTGCCGCCAGCAGCGAAGGCCGGGGCGCTGGTGACAGCAAGCGCAGCGGTCAGGGAGGAGGCAAGGACAGCAGAAATCGCCGTACGTATACGCATTACGTTAGAAATCCCCGATTGATGTACAACCGCCGTGGTCAGCGGCGGTATTAGCGGCGTGATCATGTCACATTGAGGTGTACGAGTCACGATGACCAGGTGCGATGTGCCTCACACAGGCGGCCGTTCGCGCCGAAGGGCATTCATCACCTGACGGCTGAATCTCCAGCAGCAATCACGCCACCCACTTCGCCCCCCCAACATGCCTGCTTGGCACGTCAGATAGCCCAGCGCATGACCAGACGGTGACGGCAACCTTGACGGCGACCACGGCACAGAGGCAGCGATCGGCCCGCAGCAGGCTGTCCTGTCCAACGGGCTGCCCGACTCTACGGATCAGTGACCAACAGTCGCTAACCGATCTCTGTAGAGCTACGAATCAGAAGGACACCGCACGTCCCGAGGTGGCCATCGCCGGACGCCTCGCTCAGGTCATGGTCGCGAACGATCTGAGGGAACTTGCCGTGCTGCTCGACGAAGGGGCCATGCCAGAGCCGTGCCAGGTCGTACGGGGAACCACGGGGAACACCGGGGATCAGGGCGACGGACAATCGAGCTCCGACACTGCGTCGCCACAGGTCAGCCCGGCTTCCTCCCCTAAACGCCCCTAGCTTCCCAAGCTGACACTGCCAACGGAGCAACGGAGTGGCACTCCGCCATCCAAGGTCACATTGCATCAGACCAGGGCTTGCCCTCGACCCAGTGACGGACCCAGCCGGCGAAGCCGGACTCGCCTGTGGTGAAACCGAACTCGGATCCAAACGGTCCGGCACCCTCGCCGCAGATGTTCCAGACGTGTCCACGGTGGGGGCCTGCGACGATCAAGTGCCAGTACATGCCGCAGCCGTCGGTGCCCAGTACGATCGACCCGTGGTCGAAGACGGGATCCAGCGTCGGACCCAGTTCGTCGTCCGGTATATCGTCCTTCTCCCACAGCCACATCTCCGTGAGCGGGAACGGCTTGGCCAGCTCACGGACCGGGCGGTCGTCGCCCCAGTCATCGGGCAGCTCGGCCAGCGGCACAAGACCGTAGTCGGGCGGGCCGAAGCCGCAGCCGTCGGCTATCTCAGCGACGCAGGTCCGGTAGGGCTCGGGCAACGTGATTCCATGTTCCGTCTCGAAGGCGCGGACTGCCTCCCAGCCCAGGGGCTCCCCGGTGTCGAAGGCCGCCCGGAGCATGGCCAGGTCTTCGGGGCGAGCGTGCTCGGTATCCATACGGCACATAGCTATCACCGGCCACTGTCACAACACGTGGTGAGTGGACCCAGACCCTCTATCGGCCTCGATGCGGCGAGCTTTCGTCGATTCGGTGACGGCTGCGGTACAGCAGCGAAGTACAGCAACCACAGCAACCAACCATGACCGGCAGTGCCTCTGAGGGATCTCGCGACGACCGCTATGACCGTCATTGACCAATCTCTCCAGAGCTACGCATCAGAAGGTTGCAGGTTCGAATCCTGCGCACTCGTGTCCGCCCTAGATGTGCTGTCCCGGGACGTTGGTGACACGCGTGCTGGGTGCTTGAACGGGTGAGGGCCTTCTGGGTTCGGTGTGGATTGCGACATCTACACGCCGA
>NZ_JBIATN010000020.1:0-171242 GCF_042891825.1 Streptomyces sp. NPDC001852 | reverse complement strand
AGCGCCGATGGTACTGCAGGGGGGACCCTGTGGGAGAGTAGGACGCCGCCGAACAATTCTTGAGAAAGGCCCACGCCGTCCGGCGTGGGCCTTTCCGCGTTTAGGGTTGCTCCATGCGCTATGACCTCGTCATCTTCGACAACGACGGAGTGCTCGTCGACAGCGAGCCCATCTCCAACCGGCATCTGGCCGCCTATCTGACCGAGTTGGGGCACCCGACGTCGTACGAGGACTCCATACGGGACTACATGGGCTCGGCGATGCACCGGATCCATGAACTCGTGCTGGAGCGGACCGGGCAGCGGCTGCCGGACGACTTCGACGACGTCTTCCACGCGCGCGTCTTCGCCGCGTTCGAGCGCGAGTTGCAGCCCGTGGCCGGTGTCGCCGGCGTACTGGAGAAGCTGGCCGCGGACGGGGTGCCGTACTGTGTGGCCTCCTCGGGGAGTCATGCGCGGATCCGGGTCGGGCACCGTACGACCGGGCTCGACCGGTGGTTCGCGGAGGAGCGGATCTTCAGCTCCGAGGACGTGGGGCGTGGCAAGCCGGCGCCCGATCTCTTCCTGTACGCCGCGGAGCGGATGGGGGTGGCGCCGGAGCGGTGCCTGGTCGTGGAGGATTCCCCGCTTGGCGTGCAGGCGGCCGTGGCGGCCGGGATGACCGTCTACGGGTTCACCGCGATGACGCCGGCGGCGAAGCTGGCGGCCGCCGACCAACTCTTCGCCTCCATGGGCGAGTTGGCTGACCTGCTGGTTTGACGGAAGCCATCGGCCGGTGCCTGACAATTGTCATGCGGACGTCCGGACGATCGTTTCTACTGGCGGACCCTGCCCGGCGGCGAAGCTGAGGGCATGACGAAGAACACGGGGAACACGGCAATCGACAACTTCCGGCCGCTGGTGCTGGATGTGGCGATGCCGCTCGGCTCGTACTACCTGTTCAAGGACGCCTTCGGGATGAGCACCTTCGCCGCTCTCGCCTGGAGCAGCGTGGTGCCCGCGGTGCGGACCGTGTGGGGCCTGGTCAAGGAGCGGGCGGCCAATGGTCTCGCGCTGCTCATCCTGGTCGTGAACGTCGTGGGCCTGGTACTCAGCTTCGTCTCCGGCGACCCGCGGTTGATGCTCGCCAAGGACAGCGCGGTCAGCAGCACGGTCGGCATCGGGATCCTGGTCTCCGTGTGGTTGGGGAAGCCGATGATGACCGCCGGTATGAAGCCCTTCCTGGTCAAGGGCGAGACGGGGAAGGAAGCGGCCTGGCAGCGGCTGGTCTCCGGGGCCTCGGCCCGGTCGGTGGACTTCCGACGCAGGGAGAAGGCGTTCTCCGCCGTCTGGGGTCTGACGCTGCTCGCCGAGTGCATCGCGCGGATCGTGGGTGCGTACACCATTCCCGTGGACACGATGGTGTGGCTCGGCACCGTCTTCCTCATCGTCGCCATGGCGATCGCGTTCATCGTCAGTGGCGGGCTGGCCGTCTCGCCGATGGAGAAGATGCTCGCTGCCGAGGTGGAGGCCGGCCAGGTCGGCCAGGCCGTTCGGCCGGAGGTCGCCGTCGCCGCCTGAGCGGACCGAGAAGTAAAGCTGAGGGAAATTCATCTTTGGCTGGATCTACCCACAGGTAGCCCGGGGCCCTACGCTCGCCGCCATGACTGATGTGCTGCGGCGCGGTAGGGCCTCGCTGGCGTTCAGCTTCTTCGCCCAGGGCGCCACCTTCGCCCTCCTGGTGACGCGGATCCCGGCCATCCAGGACCGGTACGGCGTCTCCGACGCGCTGCTGCCGGTCTTCCTGGCCGCCGTGCCGATCCTCGCCGGTGTCGGCAGTGTGACCACCGAGCAGCTGGTGAAGCGCATACGGCCGAGCCGGCTGCTGCGCTGGTCCCAGCCGGTCGTACTGCTGGCGCTGCTCGGCGCCGGGGCGGGCGGGCAGCTCGCGGAGCTGGCGGTGGCGCTGGGCGCGTTCGGGCTGGCCGTGGGCGCGCTGGACGCCTCCATGAACATGCTCGGGGTCAGCCTGCAGCGGTCGTACGGGCGCAGCATCATGCTCAGCTTCCATGCCGCGTACAGCCTGGGCGGGATCCTGGGTGCCTCGCTGGCCTGGGTCGGGGCGCACTGGCATCTCGCGCTGTGGGTGTCGTACCTGCCGGCGGTGGCCGTGCTGCTGCCGGCCACCCTGGTGGGGAGCCGGTGGTACGTCGACGGGGACGCGACGCCTGTGGAGGAGCGGGGCACCCAGGGTGGGGGTGTCGTCTTCAAGCTGCTGCTGCCGCTGTGTCTGGTGATGACCTTCGCCTACATCGGGGACTCGACCGTCTCCAACTGGAGCGCGAAGTATCTGAAGGACGTGCTGGGCAGCTCGGAGCAGCTGGCGACGGTGCCGTACAACGTGTACATGGTGACGACGCTGCTGGGGCGGGCCATCGGGGACTTCGGGGTGCGGCGGTTCGGGGCGGCGGCGGTCGTACGGCTCGGGACGCTGGTGGCGGCCGGCGGGTTCGCGGTGGTGGCCTCGGCGCCCGGGGCGTGGGTCGGGATGCTCGGGTTCACGCTGCTGGGTCTGGGCTTGTGCGTGCTGGTGCCGCAGACGTTCGCGGCGGCGGGGCGGCTGTTCCCGGGATCTTCGGATGCGGCCGTCGCGAGGCTGAACATTTTCAATTACGTCGGTTTTCTGGTCGGTTCGCCGTTGGTGGGGGCGCTGGGCGATGCGTGGAGCTATCGGGGCGCCATGCTCGTGCCGATGGTGTTGGTGCTGGTGACGTTGGTGTACGCCAGGTCGTTCACCGCTCAACCGGACCGATACGGTGGCGGGCATGAGCGGCCGCGCACAGCTGATGTGGGACGAGGCAGTAACGGGCTATGACTTCGGCCCGGACCATCCGATGGATCCGGTCCGGCTGGCACTGACCCGGAAGCTGGTGGGTGCCTTCGGGCTCGACCGGGAGATGGAGGTCGTCGCGGCCAAGCCGGCCGGGGAGTCGACGCTGCGGCTGGTCCATCGTGAGGACTACATCGACGCCGTGAAGGCCGCGTCGGCCGATCCGGCGGCGGCGGACCTGTCGTACGGGCTCGGGACCCTCGATGATCCGGCGTTCGCGGGGATGCACGAGGTGTCCGCGCTGATCGCCGGGCAGTCGGTGGGGGCGGCGGAGGCGGTGTGGCGGGGGGACGCCGATCACGCAGTGAACTTCGCGGGCGGGCTGCATCACGCGATGCCCGGCGGTGCGTCGGGGTTCTGCGTGTACAACGACGCGTCGCTGGCCATCGCCCGGTTGCTGGAGCTGGGGGCCGAGCGGGTCGCGTACGTGGATGTCGACGTGCATCACGGAGACGGGGTGCAGGCGGCGTTCTGGGAGGACCCGCGCGTTCTGACGATCTCGCTGCACGAGCACCCGCGTACGTTGTTCCCGCAGACCGGGTGGCCGGAGGAGACCGGGGCGGACTCCGCGGAGGGTTCCGCCGTGAACGTGGCGCTGCCGGCGGGGACGGGCGACGCGGGGTGGGTGCGGGCGTTTCACGCGGTGGTGCCGGAGTTGCTGGCGGAGTTCCGGCCGCAGGTGCTGGTGACGCAGCACGGGGCGGACACGCACTTCGAGGATCCGCTCGCGCATCTGGCCGTGTCGCTGGACGCGCAGCGGGCCGTGCAGGTGGCGTGTCATGAGCTGGCGCACGAGTACGCCGGGGGGAAGTGGGTGGCGCTGGGGGGCGGGGGGTACGCGGTGGTGGACGTCGTGCCGCGGTCGTGGACGCATCTGGTGGGGATCGCGGCGGGGAGGCCGATCGCTCCGGAGACGGTGATTCCGGAGGGGTGGCGGCAGGAGGTCTTCGCCCGGACCCGGCAGTTGGCGCCGCAGCGGATGACCGATGGGCGGTGGCCGGTGAGTTGGGCGTCGTGGGAGTCGGGTTACGACCCCGCGGACCGCCTGGATCAGGCGGTACGGGCCACTCGTCGGGCGGTGTTTCCGCTGCGGGGGCTTCTTCCCTGAACCGGCCCGGCCGGCCGCAGCCAAGCGTCGTTTACGCCAACCGTGGGCATTCCAGCGGATTTCCTCCCGTGCCTGTCCCCGGTGCGTCACCATCGCACCCATGTCGACCAGCGGAGCTCTGCGTGCGCATCTGGTGGCTGTTCGGCTTGCCGGGGTGGTGGGGACCTCTCGGGAGGACAGTCTGCGCAGTTATCGGCTGTTCGCGGCCCGGGATCCTCGGGTGCTGATCGGGATTGATCCCGAAGGGGCCTGGGGGCAGCCGGAGTTGCTGGAGCTGATGGCGGAGAAGTGCGGGGTGTCGGGCGATCCTCGGCACACTTCGGGACCGGATGTGATCGATCCGGAGCGGACGCTGGCCGGGTTGGACGCCTTTGCGGGCCGGATCCGGGAGGTGGCCAGGCGCGGCGCGCCCGTGTTGTTCGGGACCGGGCACCCGCAGCGGCTGCTCGGGTTCTACGCCGGCTTGGCGGACGCCCTCTCGGCGGCGGGGTGTGACGTGCTCACCCCCGCGCAGGGTCGCCGTATCGACATATTGACCCGGTTCGGTCTACGTACGTGTGCACTGGACTACGCACGAGGAGTCGGGTTGGTGCGGGAAACCGACGATGGGCGCCCCGGTTGTGAGCCCGGCGTGCACAGTCATTCGCCGCTGCCGGTTCGGGTCGTGCTGGAGGCCGCGGCGGAGGGCGGCGGGCCGCTGCCCGAGTTGGTCGTGGGGGATCACGGGTGGGTCTGCGGCGCTGGTCAGCTGGGCTTCGAGGCCATCGGGCTGGCCGACACCGACGATCCGGCGCTGTTCGTGGGGGAGGCGGAGGGGCGCGTGTCCGTCGTCGTTCCGGTTGATGACGGCGTGCGGTCTGAGTACTACCGGCCACTCACCCGCTACGTACTCAAACGAGCGTGTCTGTCACAGTAGGCCTGCGATGGGTGCACCTCTTCCCCACTTGCATCACCCGCCCCTACATTGGGGAGTGAGCACGCAACGACGAAGAGTCACCGGAAGGGGAAGCCGGTGGCCGTCGAGTGCGGAAGGTTCAGGTGTGTCATGGCTGCAGCTGACGAGAGGCCTCTGAACGAGGTCGTGTTCCTTACCGTGGCGGAGGTCGCCTCGGTGATGCGAGTGTCGAAGATGACCGTGTACCGCCTGGTGCACAGCGGTCATCTGCCCGCGATCCGGGTCGGGCGGTCGTTCCGTGTCCCGGAGCAAGCGGTACACGAGTACCTCCGTGACAGCTATGTGGGGGTGGAGACGGCCTGACGGCAACCCGAGGGTGACCCGGGGGTGACCCCGGGTACCCCCCTCGATTACGACCTTGGCGCTCGGTTGGGTAGGCTAGCCCCTCGTAGGTCGTGTGGGCCCATGGCGCCCAAACAACCGAGTGATGAGAAGTGAGCGAGGGTAGTCGTGGGCTCTGTTATCAAGAAGCGGCGCAAGCGGATGGCCAAGAAGAAGCACCGCAAGCTGCTCAAGCGCACGCGCGTTCAGCGTCGCAACAAGAAGTAGGCGACGCGCGAGAGCGTGTCAGCGTGGTCCGTGGCCTCCCATCAGCATTGGTGGGGGGCCACAGGCATATGTGGGGAACCAGGGACGCCCGGGGAACCCGGAAGTTCCGTTGAGTGAATTTCCGTCACTTCATGCATCGGGCAGTCATCACAGCGCAACATCGACCCGCTAGGTTGGCCATACGCATCACGTACGAGGGAAGGCGCTGATCTTGGGGAAGGTCGTGCTCGTCACCGGAGTGGCCCGGCAACTGGGCGGCCGGTTCGTACGGCGGATCCAGCGGGATCCGGAGGTCGACCGGGTGATCGCCGTGGACGCGGTGCCACCGGCGCACCATCTCGGCGGCGCGGACTTCATCCAGGCCGACATCCGGCACCCGACCATCGCGCGGGTGCTGGCGGAGACGGGCGCCGACACGGTCGTCCACATGGATGTGACCGGTACGGCGCTGGGCAGCGGCAACCGGGCCACGGTCAAGGAGACCAACGTCATCGGCACCATGCAGCTGCTCGGCGCCTGCCAGAAGTCGCCGACCGTGAAGCGGCTGGTGGTGAAGTCCAGTACCAACGTGTACGGGTCCGCGCCGCGGGATCCGGCCGTGTTCACCGAGACGACCCCGCCCAAGTCGCTGCCGAGCGGCGGGTTCGCGAAGGACGCCGTCGAGGTCGAGGGGTATGTGCGCGGGTTCGCCCGGCGGCGGCCGGACGTCGCCGTGTGCGTGCTGCGGTTCGCCAACATCCTCGGGCCGACCGCCGAGACCCCGCTCGCCTCCTACTTCGCTCTGCCCGTCCTGCCGACCGTGTTCGGCTACGACCCGCGGCTGCAGTTCGTGCACGAGGACGATGTCGTCGAGGTGCTCAGGATCGCCTCGCACGAGCCGCGCCGGGGCACCCTCAACAGCGGGACCTTCAACATCGCGGGCGACGGCGTGCTGCTGCTCTCGCAGTGCTCGCGGCGGCTCGGGCGGCCGACCGTGCCGTTGCTGCTGCCGGCGGTCACCTGGGCGGGTTCGCTGGTGCGTACGCTCGGTATGACGGACTTCTCGCCGGAACAGATCCGGCTGCTCACGCACGGGCGGGTGGTCGACACGGTCCAGATGCGCGAGACGCTGGGCTTCACGCCCAGGTACACGACGGCGGAGACGTTCGCGGACTTCGCGCGCGGCCAGGGCCCGGGACTGGTGCCGCCGGAGGCCCTCGCGGGGGCCGTCGACCGGATCGCCGCGCTGGCCGTCAGGGGCGGCGGCCGGCCCACGACGCACAGCGCCGACAGCACCAACTGAGGAGAGCGGCAACGATGGCGGACGCCAAGGTCATTCCGTTCGACGACGACCGGTCCCGCGGGAGCGCCGCACAGCGCCCGGCGCGGCGCCGCGGCACGGGCAGCCGGCGGGGCGCCCTCACCGAGGCCGGGGCCGGGGAGATGGGTGAGGTCCAGCCACTGCCGGGTCGCGGCCGGGCACGGGAGGATGGGCCTGTGAGCCGTGAGGAGAAGCGGGAGGCGCCGCCGGAGCGGGCGCCGGGTGCCGGCGGTCAGGGCGGCGGCCTGGAGCGGCGTGTGGCGGCCGGGCTGGCCTTTCTGCGGCGCCGGCTGACCGGGGACTACGACGTCGACGACTTCGGTTACGACGAGGAGCTGACCGACCAGGTCCTGATGTCGCTGCTGCGGCCGGTGTACGAGAAGTACTTCCGGGTCGAGGTGAAGGGCATCGAGAACGTCCCGGCGAAGGGCGGGGCGCTGATCGTCGCCAACCACTCCGGGACGCTGCCGCTGGACGGGCTGATGATGCAGGTCGCCGTGCACGACCACCATCCGGCCGATCGTCATCTACGGCTGCTGGCGGCCGACTTGGTGTTCGTGCTGCCGGTGGTCAACGAGCTGGCCCGCAAGCTGGGGCACACCCTGGCCTGTGCGGAGGACGCCGAGCGGCTGCTGGCTCAGGGTGAGCTGGTCGGGGTGATGCCGGAGGGCTTCAAGGGCATCGGGAAACCTTTCAGCGAGCGGTACAAGCTGCAGCGGTTCGGGCGGGGCGGGTTTGTGTCGACCGCGCTGCGGCAGGGGGCGCCGATCATCCCCTGCTCGATCGTCGGGGCGGAGGAGATCTACCCGATGATCGGCAACGCGAAGACGCTGGCGCGGTTGCTGGGCTTCCCGTACTTCCCGTTGACGCCGACGTTTCCGTGGCTCGGGCCGCTCGGTGCGGTTCCGCTGCCGACGAAGTGGACGATCCAGTTCGGGGAGCCGATTCCGACGGACGGGTATCCGGCGGAGGCGGCGGAGGATCCGATGCTGATGTTCAACCTGACCGATCAGGTGCGGGAGCAGATCCAGCACACGCTGTACAAGCTGCTGGTGCAGAGGCGGTCGGTGTTCTTCTGAGCTTGTTCGCCCACCCGCCCGACTCGGTGGGAGGGCCTTTGCCACCCACCCGCCCGTGACTGTCGGGCGCCCTGTCTCGGGTGTGTACGACACCGGGGGCGCCCCGCTCGGGTGGGGTGCCCCCGGTGTCGTGGCCGTAGCGGCGCTAGTGGGTGTCCTCGCCCTCGATGCCCAGGCCCGGCAGGAGGCCGGGGAGGAGCGGGGGGAGGGTGACGTCGGGGGCCGTCGTCGGGGGCTTGCTGGTGGACGGGGCGCTGCTGCCGGTGCCGGTCTTCGGCGGCTCCAGCAGACCGCCCGTGTCGCCGCCGATGAGGCCCACGCCGCTGCTGCCGGTGGCCGAGTTGCTCGGGTCGCCGGAGCGTGCGTGCTTGCCGGAGGACGGGGTGCTGCCGGAGGAGCTGGGCGCCGTCGACCGGTGGCCCCCGGAGGAGCCGGAGGATGCCGAGCCGGAGCCCTGCCGCTTGCCGTCGCCGCCCTGGGCGGGCGACTGCGGGAGCAGGGACTGCAGCGGGGCGACCTCTTGGTCTATGGCGTCGAACACCGACGACACCTGCTGTTTGACGTCCCCGAGCTGCACGGGCAGCTTGTCGCTGAGCGCGGTCCACACCTCCCGGTGGGAGCGGGAGAACGTGGACAGGGCCTGGATGGGGCCGAGGGAGTGGGGATCGGCCTCGTAGGCCTCGTGGAGCAGCCGGTGGCCCTCGGTGACGTCCTGCCGCATGCCGGAGAGCGTGCGGCGGATCTCGCTGATGGACTCGTGGTCGAGGTGTCCGCCGCGGCCGCGCTCCATCAGCCGGCGGGCCTCGCTGAGCCGGGTGGAGGCCTGGTCGAGGTAGGTCTGGCCGCGCTGGTCGTCGCCGTTGGTCAGATAGTTGAGCTTGAAGTCCTCGATGCCGCGCTTGAGGCCGTACAGGGAGTCACCGGGCAGGGCGTCCGAGCTGGCGGCGGCTACTCCGCCGAAGGCTCCGGCGGCCACGCCCACGCTGAGCCCGCCCGCCGCGAGCCCCTTGGTCAGCCGGGAACGCGGGCGGAGTTTGCCCAGCGGGTTCGCCCGGTGCGCGCCTCTGGACCTCGAAGAGCGCTGTTCCGGTACCGACGCATCCGCCGCCCCCGTGCCCTCCTGAAGCATGGCCTCCATCGCGGCCACCAGCTGGGCGCGCTGCACGACCTTGACCTCGGGGTCGAGTTGCGGCTTGGGCAGCGCGTCGAGGTCCGCGGCCAGGGCCAGCAACTCGCCCCGTTCGGTCTGTTCCTCGGCGGTCGGCGGGGATCCCGCCGTGCCTACGGACTGCTCGGCCGCCGTGTCCCGGTCGGACTGTTCTTCCAGGGCCTGGGCGAAGGCGTTCGCCCGCCGGTGCGCCGATACGTTCGCGATCACTGGCGGCACCTCCTCTCGTCATGACGGTCGACTCCCCAGGGGGTCCTGAGGGTTGCACGCCCGCGACCACTTCACACGATCGAGTGATCAAGGTCGGCCAAGACGTGACCACAGGGAGCCTGTATCCCGCACAACGACTGGCGCGGCACTTGGGTTACGGACGACGGACGCCCGGATCCGAAAGGCAACCGGCTTTCACGGAACGTGAGTTGACAGTCGCCGAAAGTAACCCGGTTCAGCGGGCGTCGTCGGGCAGCAGGCGGGCGAGCGTGCGTACGGCGCGGTACTGGAGGGTCTTGATGGCGCCCTCGTTCTTGCCCATGACACGGGCCGTCTCGGCGACCGAGAGGCCCTGGAGGAAGCGGAGCGTCACACACTCCTGCTGCTGCGGGTTGAGCCGTCGCACGGCGTCCAGCAGCGCGGCGTTCGACAGGGACTCCAGGACGGAGTCCTCCGGGGAGCGCTCGACCTCGTTGGCGTCGAGCATCTCGCCGGTGGTGACCTCCAGCCGGAAGCGGCTGGACTTGAAGTGGTCGGCGACGAGGTTGCGGGCGATCGTGACCAGCCAGGCCCCGAAGTCGCGGCCCTGCCAGGTGAAGGTGCCGATCCGGCGCAGGGCCCGCAGAAAGGTCTCGCTCGTGAGGTCCTCGGCGGTCGCGCGGCCGCCGACGCGGTAGTAGATGTACCGGTACACCGTGTCGCTGTACTGGTCGTACAGCCGGCCGAAGGCCTCGGCCTCGCCGGCCTGGGCGCGCTCGACCAGGTCCATCATCCGGGCGCTGTCGCTGTCCGCGGCCGGGCGGCGGGCGGTGGCGGCGGCGCCGGCGGAGCGCCCTCGTCTGCCGACCGCGGCGCTGCCTTCGGCCAGTGCGTAGCACGGGCCTACGGGCGCGGCGGCGGCGAAGGCGGGGACGGCGTACGCGGTGGGGACGAGGCCGCGCAGCGTCTCTTTGACCGTTGCGACTGTTGCGCGCAGCGTAGCCAGGCCCGAGGCGTCAACCCCGACGTGTGGGTACACGGGACTCCCAGAGGCAGAGCTTCCATCACGTGCAGTGCGGGACCGTTCACCCGTCGTGGCGACGGAGGGGTACCGGTTTGCGTCTGAGGAGAATAACGCTTCGTGCAGGCACTGCTACACCGAGTTGCTCAAATCATCGATTGCGTCGCTTCTGTTGCCGATTGACGCCATATCAAGTGCCGCAGTCTGATCGCTTGTTGACCGGATTCTGGCCGGTTTCGGTGAGGTACAGGGCGTGTTGAAATGGCCGCGGCATAATCCCGGGCGCGGGTACCGGGGCGGGCAGCGCCCCGAAGGGGCGCGGGGCGTATCGATGTGCGGCTCCGCCGCGTGGGCGCGACCGGCCGCGACGGACCCGCACCCGGTGACGGGGCGCGGGCCCCAGGGTGGTGGTCCCTGCCGCCGACCTGTACCTATCGGCGCCGTCGGCTCAAAGCAATGGCCGCCGCAGTGCCACCGGCAACCGCGCCGACCCCGGCCGCCGCCGGAATCCCCACCTTCGCCGCCTTGCGCCCGGTGCGGTAGTCCCGCAGGCGCCAGTCCTTCTCGCGGGCGTGCTTGCGCAGCTTGGCGTCGGGGTTGATGGCGTAGGGGTGGCCGACGAGGCACAGCATCGGGATGTCGTTGTGGCTGTCGCTGTAGGCCGCGCAGCGGGAGAGGTCGAGCCCCTCCGCCGCGGCCAGGGCGCGGACCGCCTCCGCCTTCGCCGGACCGTGCAGCGGCTCGCCGACCAGCCGGCCCGTGTAGACGCCGTCCACCGACTCGGCCACGGTGCCGAGCGCGCCGGTGAGGCCCAGGCGGCGGGCGATCACCTGGGCGATCTCCACCGGGGCCGCCGTGACGAGCCACACCTTCTGACCGGCGTCCAGGTGGGCCTGGGCCAGGGCGCGGGTGCCGGGCCAGATGCGGTCGGCCATGTACTCGTCGTAGATCTCCTCGCCGATCGACTCGAGCTCGGCGACCCGGTGGCCCTTCACGATCGACAGCGCCGAGTCGCGGGCGTCCTGCATGTGCTCGGGGTCCTCGACGCCGGCCAGCCGGAACCAGGCCTGCTGCCAGGCGAACTTGGCGAGGTCGCGGGTCTCGAAGAACTTCCGCTTGTACAGGCCCCGGCCGAAGTGGAACAGAGCGGCGCCCTGCATGACGGTGTTGTCGAGGTCGAAGAAGGCGGCGGCCTTGTCGTCGCCGATGACGGGGAACTCCGGTTCCCTGTCGGCGGCCTGCGGCGTTTCCTGCGCCTCCTGCGAGGACTTGCGGGCAGCCTCCGCCGAGGCCTCGCCTGCCAACACGCTGCGCGCCGTGGCGGAGCGCCTACGAGGAGTGAGCCATCCGAGAGCGGCCATGTCGTGAGCATAGCCAGTTTGTTCGGTGCTTCCGTCGGTCGAGAGGTTGGATGCGTGTGAACTCTCCGCGACCGAGCCGTTAAAGACCTGATCCGAAGCGTGCGCGGCACGCGCGAGAATGGCCGGTATGAGTCCCCTTTTCCGGCGCAAGGCCGACCCGACCGACCCCCGTGACCGGCTGGTCACGCTGATCCGCAAGCCCGGCTGCCATCTCTGCGACGACGCGCAGGTCGTGATCGAGAAGGTCTGCGGAGAACTGGGCGTGTCCTGGGAGCGCAAGGACATCACCGAGGACCGGGCCCTGCATGACCAGTACTGGGAGCAGATCCCGGTCGTACTGATCGACGGTGAACAGCACACCTTCTGGCGCGTGAACGAGGAGCGGCTGCGCCGGGCACTGACCGACTAGTCCAAACAGGTCGGAAAGTCGCTTAGGATCGACGGCGGTCTGATCTCGGGGGCGGGATTCGTGAGGAGAGTGTGCGATTTTGCCCCCAGTAACGAAGGAACGTCGGTGCGTATGCGCCGGTTCCCGTCGAGGGCGCGAAAGGCGCGTGACCCCGGTCACTTCTGCCGGGCAAATCGGACACCATCTTTGTGCACGCGTTCACAAAGACATAGCCTGCTGTCGACGGGGCGGTCTGGGGACGTATGACCGCCTGCAGCCCCGCTCTACCCGCAGGAGCACCGTGGCAACTGGCCGAACACACCGACCGGCGACCCGTAGCCGAGGGATTCCCGAGGCCACCGTCGCCAGGCTTCCGCTGTACCTCCGAGCCCTGACCGCGCTGTCGGAGCGCTCGGTGCCCACGGTCTCCTCCGAGGAGCTCGCGGCCGCGGCGGGGGTCAACTCCGCCAAGCTGCGCAAGGACTTCTCGTACCTGGGCTCCTACGGAACGCGCGGTGTCGGCTACGACGTGGAGTATCTCGTCTACCAGATCTCCCGTGAACTCGGCCTGACCCAGGACTGGCCGGTTGTGATCGTCGGTATCGGTAACCTCGGCGCCGCCCTCGCCGGCTACGGCGGGTTCGCCTCCCGTGGCTTCCGGGTCGCCGCGCTGATCGACGCCGACCCCGCGATGGCCGGGAAGCCCGTCGCCGGTATCCCCGTGCAGCACACGGACCACCTCGAAAAGATCATCAAGGACAACGGGGTGTCCATCGGCGTGATCGCCACCCCCGCCGGCGTCGCCCAGCAGGTCTGCGACCGGCTCGTGGCCGCCGGGGTCACCTCCATCCTGAACTTCGCGCCGACCGTGCTGTCCGTCCCGGACGGCGTCGACGTGCGCAAGGTCGACCTGTCGATCGAACTCCAGATCCTCGCCTTCCACGAGCAGCGCAAGGCCGGCGAGGAGACCCCCATGGAGACCGCGGTGGGCGACGGCGCGCTGCCCGCGACCGCTCCCCGTGGCGCGGCCGCCGACGCTTCCACCGACCAGGGGCCCGACGGGGACGTACCCGCCGTGATGCCGGCATGAGTCTCCTCGTCGTCGGGCTGAGCCACCGCAGCGCGCCGGTCAGCGTGCTGGAGCGGGCCGCGCTGAGCGCGGACGCCCAGATCAAGCTGCTGCAGGACACGGTCGCCGCCGAGCCGGCCACCGAGGCCGCGGTGCTCGCCACCTGCAACCGCATCGAGCTGTACGCCGACGTGGACAAGTTCCACGCCGGTGTCGCCGAGCTGTCCACGCTGCTCGCCCAGCACAGCGGCGTCGGCCTGGAGGAGCTCACCCCCTATCTCTACGTGCACTACGAGGACCGGGCCGTCCACCACCTGTTCTCGGTGGCCTGCGGCCTGGACTCGATGGTCGTCGGCGAAGGGCAGATCCTCGGCCAGATCAAGGACTCCCTGGCCAGGGCGCAGGAGCTGCACACCGCCGGCAGGCTGCTGAACGACCTGTTCCAGCAGGCTCTCAGGGTCGGCAAGCGCGCCCACTCCGAGACCGGCATCGACCGCGCAGGGCAGTCCCTGGTCACCTTCGGCCTGCAGCAGCTGGCCCTCGGTGGAGCCGTCGAGGACTGGGCCCCAGGCAAGAAGGCGCTGGTCATCGGCGCCGGATCGATGTCCTCGCTGGCCGCCGCCACGCTGGCGCGGGCCGGGGTCGCCGAGGTCGTCGTCGCCAACCGCACCTTCGACCGCGCCGAGCGGCTGGCCCAGATACTCACCGAGGCGGACGACAACGCGGTGACCGCCCGCGCGGTACGGATGGACGCCGTGCCGGGCGAGCTGACACGTGCCGACGTCGTCGTCTCCTGTACCGGGGCGACGGGCCTGGTGCTCACGGCGCAGGCGGTCGCGCAGGCCGTCGAGGGCCGCACCGGAGCCCCCGTCGCCGAGATCGCCGACAGCGGTCGTACGACCCCGAGGGCCGCCGTCGCCCCGCTGCCGGCCGCCGGCGCCGACGAGAACTGCCCCCTGGACCTGGCCGCCGTACAGCCCGGCTTCTCCCTCATGGGCGAGGCCGCCGTGGCCGGGATGGACGCCGCGACGCTCGAGCAGCACGCGGCCTGGGCCGCGGGCAGCACCCTCGACCGCGTCGGCCGCCGTACCCCCGAGGCGGACGCCGAGCTGATCACCGCGCTCGCCGCGACCGCCGCGACGGTCGGCCGGATCCCCGAGCGGCGCAGGCCGGAGCCCCCGGCCGAGCGCCCGGCGCCCTTCTTCTTCCTCCTCGACCTGGCCATGCCCCGCGACATCGACGCGGCCGTGCACCGGCTGGCCGGGGTGCGGCTGGTGGACATCGAGTCGCTGGCGGAGGCTTCCGCCGACGCCCCGATGGCGGCCGATGTGGACCAGGTCCGGCGTATCGTCTCCGACGAGGTCGCGGCCTTCGGCGCGGCACAGCGGGCGGCGCACATCACGCCGACCGTGGTCGCGCTGCGCACCATGGCCGCCGACGTCGTCGCCAGTGAGATCGCGCGGCTCGACGGCCGCCTGCCCGACCTGGACGAACGCCAGCGCGGCGAGATCCGCCAGGCCGTGCACCGGGTCGTGGACAAGTTGCTGCACGCGCCGACCGTACGGGTCAAGCAGCTCGCGGCCGAGCCCGGCGGCGCCGGGTACGCGGACGCGCTGCGCACCCTGTTCGACCTCGACCCCGAGACGGTCGCAGCCGTCTCCCGGGCCGGGGACAGCACAGACACGAAGGACCGACCGGCATGAGTGACAACCCACTGAGGCCACTGCGCCTGGGAACCAGGCGGAGCAAGCTCGCCATGGCCCAGTCCGGGCAGGTGGCGGAGGCCGTCCGCCGGGTGACCGGGCGACCGGTCGAGCTGGTCGAGATCACCACCTACGGCGATGTCTCCCGTGAGGCCCTCGCGCAGATCGGCGGCACCGGCGTGTTCGTCACGGCGCTGCGCGACGCGCTGCTGAAGGGCGAGGTCGACTTCGCGGTTCATTCGCTCAAGGACCTGCCGACCGCGCAGCCCGAGGAGCTGGTCATCGCCGCCGTACCGGTGCGCGAGGACCCGCGGGACGTGATCGTCGCCCGGGACGCGCTGAAGTTCACGGACCTGCCGCGCGGGGCGCGCATCGGCACCGGTGCGCCGCGCCGCATGGCGCAGCTGAACGCGTACGCCCGCGCCCACGGCCTGGACGTGGAGACGGTCCCGATACGCGGCAACGTCGACACCCGCATCCGGTACGTCCGGGACGGCGAACTCGACGCGGTCGTGCTGGCCGCCGCCGGACTGAACCGGATAGGCCGGATCGACGAGGTGACCGACTTCCTGTCGGTCGACACGGTTTTGCCCGCCCCCGGCCAGGGGGCCCTGGCGATCGAGTGTGCCGCGGGCAACGCGGACCTGATCGCGGCGCTCGGCGAGCTCGACGACCCGTTCACCCGGGCCGCCGTGACCGCCGAACGGTCACTGCTCGCCGCCCTGGAGGCCGGTTGCAGCGCCCCTGTGGGCGCGCTGGCCGACCTTCTGGCCGACGGGCAGATTGTCAAGGAAATGCGCCTGCGCGGCGTCGTCGGCACGACCGACGGCACCCGCATGGTGCAGCTGTCCACCACCGGTCCCGTGCCCGAGACGCACGACCAAGCGCTGGCGCTCGGTCGCGACCTCGCAACCGAGATGCTTGCCCAGGGCGCGGCCGGTCTGATGGGGGAGCGAGCACATTGAGCCCCACCGCCCTTCCTGCCGCCGGTCCTGAGCACGGGCACGTCACCTTCCTCGGTGCCGGACCCGGAGATCCGGGACTGCTGACTCTGCGCGCCGTGGAGGCGCTGTCGAGCGCGGACGTCCTGATCGCCGAGCACGAGGTGCTCGACGTGATCCGGACGCACGCCCGACAGGGCGTCTCCGTGGTCCAGACGGACGCAGACCCCTCTTCGGTCTCGCCGCCGGGCACGGGCACGCCCCAGCTGACGGTCGTTGACGGCACGTCAACAACCGCCGCTTTCCCGGGCGCTGCCCGGGACGCCGCTCATCTTGTCATGGAGGCTGCGCGGGGCGGCAGGCGGGTCGTCCGTGCGGTGTCCGGGGACCCGGGACTTGATACGTACGCGGCCGAGGAAATGCTCGCCTGCGCCGCCGCCGGGGTCCCCTTCGAGGTGGTCCCGGGCGTCGCGGCGGCGGTCGGTGTCCCCGCGTACGCCGGTGTGCCGCTGCGGGACGCCGAGGGCGCGGACGTCCGGTTCGTGGACGCCCGTACGGCCTCGGACCGCTGCTGGACCGAGGTGGGCGCCTCCGACGGCACGGTCGTGGTCTCCACGACCCTGGACGCGGTGGCCGCGGCCGCCGGGGAGCTGGTGTCCGCGGGCCGCAAGCCCGACACCCCCCTGTCGGTCACGATCGCCGGTACGACGACCCGCCAGCGCACCTGGACGGCGACGCTCGGCACGATCGCGCAGACCCTGAAGCAGGCGAAGGTGCTGCCGTCGCCGGAGGGCGGCAGGCCGGTCATAGCCGTGGTCGGTGAGCGCAGCACCGCCGCCCGGCGCGACCAGCTGTCGTGGTTCGAGTCCAAGCCGCTCTTCGGCTGGAAGGTGCTCGTGCCGCGCACGAAGGAGCAGGCGGCGTCGCTCTCCGACCAGCTGCGGTCCTACGGCGCGGTGCCGCACGAGGTCCCGACGATCGCGGTGGAGCCCCCGCGCACCCCGCAGCAGATGGAACGTGCCGTCAAGGGTCTGGTCACCGGCCGCTACGAGTGGATCGCCTTCACGTCGGTCAACGCGGTGAAGGCGGTGCGGGAGAAGTTCGAGGAGTACGGCCTCGACGCGCGTGCCTTCGCGGGCATCAAGGTGGCCGCGGTGGGCGAGCAGACGGCCAGGGCACTGGTCGCGTTCGGCGTGAAGCCGGACCTGGTGCCGAGCGGTGAGCAGTCGGCCGCGGGCCTGCTGGAGGACTGGCCGCCGTACGACCCGGTCTTCGACCCGATCGACCGTGTCTTCCTCCCCCGTGCCGACATCGCCACGGAGACGCTCGTCGCCGGTCTGATCGAGCTCGGCTGGGAGGTGGACGACGTCACGGCCTACCGGACCGTCCGCGCCTCGCCGCCGCCGGCGGAGACCCGTGAGGCCATCAAGGGCGGCGGCTTCGACGCGGTCCTCTTCACGTCCTCGTCGACGGTCCGCAACCTGGTGGGCATCGCGGGCAAGCCGCACAACGTGACGGTCATCGCCTGCATCGGCCCGGCCACGGCCAAGACCGCCGAGGAACACGGTCTGCGGGTCGACGTCATGGCCCCGGAGCCTTCCGTGCACAAGCTGGCGGAGGCCCTGGCCGACTTCGGGATGAAGAGGCGGGCTGCCGCGGTGGAGAACGGGGATCCGGTGACGCGACCGAGCGAGCGGCGGCCGGGGGCGCGTAGGCGGCGGTCGACGACCTGACGTGCGGGCGGAGTGCTCCTTACCGGGACACTCCGCCTTTCCGCTCGGTCAGTGCTGCGAGGCGTACGGCAGGACCACCCTCCGCGTGTCTGCGATGCTGATCGGCATGTCTGAGGATGATCGGGGGCGGAGCCAGGGCGTTGGGGCCTGGTTTCGGCGGCGTGCCGTGGCGGTGGTGCTGACGGGCGTCGGGGTAGG
Organism: Streptomyces sp. NPDC001852; assembly: GCF_042891825.1. Taxonomy (NCBI): domain Bacteria; kingdom Bacillati; phylum Actinomycetota; class Actinomycetes; order Kitasatosporales; family Streptomycetaceae; genus Streptomyces; species Streptomyces sp. NPDC001852. Next base: position 153,612 of record NZ_JBIATN010000020.1, on the reverse strand, counting down.
GGCCGCCATCGTGCACGTCGTGGCGCCCGGGCTGAAGGTCGACGGTGTCACGGTCGCGCTGTTGGCGGTGGCGGTGGTGCCGTGGCTCGGGGATCTGGTCCGCAGTATCGACGTACCGGGCCTCGGACGGATCGAGTTCCGGGACATGCAGCGTCAGCTCGCCGTAGTTCAACGGACGGCGAACGCGGCACTCGTCGGTGACGGTCCGCAGGGCGGCGACGTCGACGACACCGCCGCCTCGGACGCGGTCCGGGAACTGGCCGCCGAGTACGGCAGGGTGCGAGACGAACTGCCCAAGGGCCCGGCGCGGACCCACCGGCTGGACCAGGTCTTCGCCCGCCTGGTACGAGCGACGCAGAGGGTGCGCGACTTCGACGCGGAGGCTTTGCTGCGCTCCCCGGACGCCGGGCTGCGGCTCGCGGCCTACGCGCGCCTGTACGCGCTGCCCGAGCCGGAGTTGCTGGGCGCGCTGGTCGACGTGGTGACCAGTGAGCCGCTGGCCTTCAACCAGTACTGGGGGCTGCGCGTGGTCGGCAGAGTGGTGGAGGAGACGGGAGCGGAGCACGTTCCGCTCGGCGTGGTCCGCCGCCTGGAGGAGTTCCGCTCCCGGATGCCGCGCGACAGCGACCGGGGCCTGCTCGCCGACCGGGTACTCACTGAGTTCGGCGGGGGGTGAGCGGCCGGCGGGACCGGGGAAGTGGTGACCCGTCGGCCGCTGTCGGGTCAGGCCGCCGTGCCGCCCGCGTAGTCGCTGTTGAACGTCGTCTCGATCGTCTGGGCGACCGGCTGGGCCACGCCGGTGCCGGTGAGGATGATGCCGAGCTCGCGGTTGTTGCTCAGGGAGTTGCTGCTGATGTTCATCGAGCCGGCCTCGACCTCCTGGGTGGACAGGCCGTAGTCGGCGACCATCGCCTTGGCGTGGATGTAGAAGCCGTTGGGGTCGGAGTAGCCGACGACCGTGCCGCCGGCCGCCTCGACGGCGGAGACCTCGCTGGCGTAGCTGGAAGGATTCTCCAGGACCACGCGGACCTTCACGCCCGCCTTGGCGCGGGCCACGATCGCGTTGACCACCGTGCTGTCGCTGAACTCCAGCTCTTCCACGTCGAGGGTCTTGGTGGCGGAGTTGATGAAGGACACCAGGCGGTTGCGGGAGTCGGTGGGGGACCACAGCAGGTGGTCGCCGTCGGTGGGGGTGACGGAGGTCGCCGTGTAGTCGGCGTTGAAGACCTTCTCGATGGCGGCGACGTCGCGAGTGTCGTCGGTGAAGACGCCGTAGTCGCGGCTGGTCGTGTAGTACTGCGAGGTCAGGTTGCCGGTCATGACCAGGGACTTGGTGCCGTCGACGGTGATCGTCTTCTGGTGGGTGTAGACGTAGGCGGAGGACGACCAGACCACGCCTATGCCCGCGTTCTTCAGGGACGTGTACGCCGAGTTGTTGGCGCTCTGGTGCTGGCGGTCGAGGATGACGCGGACCGTGACGCCCTTGTTCTTCAGGGCTATGAGGTCGTTGACGGCCGTGGTGTCCTCCAGCTCGTACATGGTCAGGTCGAGCGTGCTGGTGGCCGAGTCGATGAAGTCGTAGATCGTGGGCTGGCTGCCGGTCTGGGAGAAGGCGAACGCCGAGTAGCTCGCGGCATTGGCGGGGACGGCCGTGGCGACGACGGCGGTGCCGGCGGTCAGGGCGATGGCCGCGCGGGTGAGGACCTTCCGCAGCATGCGTGACTCCTGGGCTCATGGGCGAGGAGGGGGTGGCGCGGGCATGACACCACGCGCGTAGAACGCTGAGGAGGCCGCAGGATCCAGGGATGACCAGGGGAGCGCAAAGACTTCGTATACGCGCGCCGCTATGCCCGCGAATGGCGTGAATGGGCTGTCTGTGGGACGCCTGTGAGTCCGTCGCCGAGTCCGCTGTCGCCCCTTGAGCCGGACCGACAGGGCGTCGGCAAAGGCGGGGGCGCGGCGGGCGTAGCGTAGAAGGCATGACGAAGTACGGATCTTTTCCCGGGGCCCGTCCCCGGCGACTGCGGACCTCGCCCGTCATGCGGCGGATGGTCGCGGAGACGCGCCTGCACCCCGCCGACTTCATCCTGCCCGCCTTCGTCCGCGAGGGCGTGAGCGAGCCCGTGCCGATCGCCGCCATGCCCGGTGTCGTCCAGCACACCCGCGACAGCCTGAAGAAGGCCGCGCTGGAGGCCGTGGAGGCCGGCGTCTCCGGGATCATGCTGTTCGGCGTGCCGGAGGAGGACAAGAAGGACGCCCAGGGCACGGCCGGCACCGACCCCGACGGGATCCTCCAGGTGGCGCTGCGCGACGTACGCGCCGAGGTCGGCGACGACCTGCTCGTCATGTCCGACCTGTGCCTGGACGAGTTCACCGACCACGGGCACTGCGGCGTCCTGGACGCCGAGGGCCGTGTCGACAACGACGCGACCCTGGAGCGGTACGCCGAGATGGCCCAGGTGCAGGCCGATGCCGGCGCCCATGTCGTGGGCCCCAGCGGCATGATGGACGGCCAAATCGGCGTCGTCCGCGACGCGCTCGACCAGATCGGGCGCGAGGACGTGGCGATCCTCGCCTACACCGTCAAGTACTCGTCCGTCTTCTTCGGCCCCTTCCGCGAGGCCGTCGCCTCCTCGCTCCAGGGCGACCGCAAGACCTACCAGCAGGACCCCGCCAACTGGCGCGATTCCCTGCGGGAGCTGTCCCTCGATCTGGAGGAGGGCGCGGACATGGTCATGGTCAAGCCCGCCGGGCCGTACCTCGACATCCTCGCCCGGGTCGCGGACGCCGTGGACGTGCCCGTCGCCGCGTACCAGATCTCCGGCGAGTACTCGATGGTCGAGGCCGCCGCGGAGAAGGGCTGGATCGACCGCGACCGCGCCATCTTCGAGACCCTGACCGGCATCAAGCGCGCCGGGGCCCGGAACATCCTCACCTACTGGGCGACCGAGGCGGCGCAGAAGCTGCGCTGAGCCGGTGCGAACACGCTGCGGCCCCCGGGCCGGCTCGGAGCGGAGCCGACCCGGGGGCCGCATGCCTGTCGGGGTGCTCCGGCCGGGGTCAGTCCCACCAGAAGGCCCAGGCGGGCGCCCCCACCAGGTCCTTCGCGTAGGCGCGGAAGGTGTCCCGCTCGCCCTGGAGGACGTTGTCCGGGCAGAACGCGAAGTGCTCCGCCGCCACCGCCTCGGCGTCCTCCTCGGTGGCCGGTGGAGCCGCCACGGAGACGACGAGGGCGTCCAGGCCGAGGGCCACGACCCGTATGCCGAACCGGTCCTCCCAGGAACGCAGCACCGCGCACATCCGGGCCACATCGCTCTCGTAGTTCACCGGGCCGGTCCAGCCGATCGCCGCCGGTATGTCGGCGGACCGGCGGGCCGGCACCAGGGCGAGGTGTGCCTCCTCGATCATCGCGCCCCGGCCGCCCTCGAGCGCGTCGGCGACCTGCGCGGCGCGGGTGTCCGGATCCGCGGAGAGGGAGCCGACCGGTGCGAGGCCGGGCCACTCGCCCCCGAACGGCTCGATCTCCTCGGCGAGCTCGCCGTCCTCCGTCTCCTCCTGCCAGTACTCGGCCAGGACGTCCTCTGCGTCGTGATCCCCCGGGTACGACGTCTCGCCGGGCCGCAGCCCCCAGTCCTCCGGGCCGCCCCGGGACGCGGCCAGGTCCACGAGCACCGGCAGCAGACCGGCGCGGGCGGCTGGTGCCCCCAGCGCCTTCCACGTGCCCGGCGCGGCGGGCTTTTCCGCGTGCCACAGCAGGGGTTCGTGCCAGGGCCCGTCGTACGTCATGTCGACGAGCCTGCCGGGTGGCAGCTGAAGCCCGAGGGAACGGCCGCTGGGGTCGGTGGCCAGCCTGGGCAGCGGGTTGGGAAGAGTCGCCATACCCGTGACTGTAAGGGCCGCCACTGACAACGGCGTTGGCCTGCTCGTCCCGAGCAACCCCGACCCGCCTCAGCTTCTCTTACCGGGGGGTGTTGTGATGGCTGGGGACACGGTGACCGGCGTGACGGGAGGACGGAGGAACGTGCAGATCGGGCGCTACCCGGTGCGGTGGCACATCGTGCTGCTCACGCTGTGGACGGCCGTGTGGTTCGTCGTGGCCGAACGACACGCGGCCGTATCCTGGCACTATCTGCGCGAGGGCGAGCAATTGCTCTTCGGCCACGGCGACGGCGGCGGCCTCGCCCTCTACGCCAACCATCCCGAGCTGCAGATAGGCCCGGTCAGCTTCTTCGTCGCCGGACTCTTCGCGCCTTTCCCCGCCGCCCTTGGTGAGAAATTGGCCGACGCGTTCATGTCCGGCCTGGGCCTCTACATGCTCGTGCTGGTGGGCCGTGCGGCGGCCGACCACTACCTCGGCACAGGCGTCAACCACAAACGCCTCCAACAGCGCGTCCTGATCGCCGGCGCCGCCTTCATCCCCATGTGGGTCGAGGTCTCGGTCCGTTTCGCCCACCTCGACGACGTCCTCGCCCTGTTCTTCACCACGCTCGCCGTCCGCGCCCTGGTCCGGGGCAACGCCACGGCCGTGGGCGTGTTCCTGGCCCTCGCGGTCGACTCCAAACCCTGGGCCGTGGGCTTCCTGCCCCTGCTCCTGGCCCTGCCCCGGCCGACCCGCCTGCGCGCGGCGGCCTGGACCTTCGGCCTGGTGGCGGTGGCCTGGCTCCCCTTCTACCTGACCCACCTGGACACCCTGCACGCTGCCCGCTTCACCATCCCCAACCAACCCGCCTCCTCACTGCGCTGGTTCGGCGTGAACGACCCCGTGACCCCCTGGTGGGACCGCCCCACGCAGATGGCCCTGGCCATGGGTCTCGGCGCCCTGGCGGTACGACGGGGCCGCTGGCCGGCGGTGGTCTTCCTGGCCGCCGACGCCCGCATCCTGTTCGACCCCAGCGTCTACACCTACTACAACGCCTCCGTCCTCCTGGGCACGTTGATCTGGGACTCGATCGGCCAGCGCCGCCTGGTCCCGTGGGTCAGCTGGATCGCCCTCATCACCCTCTACGGCAGCGCCCTGGTGGTCCCGTCGGACTCCACCCGGGGTCTCATCCGCCTGGCGTTCTGCCTCGGCTCGGCGGCGTACGTGCTGTTCTGGCCCCAGAGGGCGCCTCGCGGCGGCCGCCGGGGCCGGCGCCCAGGCAGGGAGCCCGCCCACGGGACCCTCATCAGCGACGGACCCCACGGCACGGCACTGAAGTGAACGCGGGCAGGGTGCCGTACCTCTCGTACGTCCTGCCCCGAACGCCTACACCAGCGTCGTGATGCAGAACGGGTGCCCGGCGGGATCCAGCAGCACCCGCCACCGCTCCCCGCCCGGCTGGAACTCCGGCTTCTCGGCGCCCAGTTCGAGCAGCCGCTTCTCGGCGACGTCCAGGTCGTCCACCCCCAGCTCGATGTGCGCCTGCTTCTCCTGCGCCGGGTCCGGCCAGGTCGGCCGGCGGTAGTCGGCGAGGCGGTTGAAGCCGAGACCGGTCGCGCCCTCCTTGCCCAGCAGAACGAAGTCGTCGGTGGAGTAGAGGGCCGACATGCCCAGCAACTCGCCGTAGAAGTTCGCGAGTTCGGCAGGGTCGGCGCAGTCGAAGGTGACGGCGGCACAGCGGAACGCGGGTGCGGAAGGGGACGTGGAAGAGGACGTGGAAGTGGTCTGTGTGGTCATGAGCGGCAGACTAGGACGTGACCAGGACAGTTCCGGTCCTGGTCATGTAGGCCATGTGCCAGACTTCCCGCCGTGCTCAGCTCCTCCGCCCGCCTGCTCCGCCTGCTCTCCCTGCTGTCCTCCCGCCCCTGCTGGACCTGCGCCGAACTGGCCGAGCGCATGGAGGTCACCGGCCGCACGGTCCGCAGGGACATGGCGAGGCTCCGGGACCTCGGCTACTCGGTCGACTCGGAGGCCGGCCCCTGGGGCGGATACCGCCTGCGCGCCGGGTCCCGGGTGCCGCCGCTGATCCTCGACGACGAAGAGGCACTCGCCGTCGCCGTCGGCCTGCGCGAGGCGGCCCTGAGCGACGCGCTCGGCGGCGACCAGGCGGCGCTGTCGGCGCTGCTGAAGCTGCGGCACGTGCTGCCCCGGCGCATCGCGGACCGCCTCGGCGAGCTGGACGACGCCTTCGTACGACTTCCCGGAGCCGACAGCCCCCGGATCAGACCGGGCCTGCTGCTGGAACTGGCGGTCGCCTGCCGTCAGGGCGAACGGGCCCGGCTGTCGTACACCGACGGGGAGGGCAGGAGCACGGTCCGCGAGGTCGACCCCTACCGCCTGGTCCACACCGGCCGACGCTGGTACTTCGTCGCCCGGGACGTGACCCGGGGCCAGTGGCGCACCTTCCGCGCCGACCGGGTCGACCGCCTCCAGCCCACCGGCCACCCGGCAGACCTCACCGACCCACCGGACCCGGCCCTCCTGGTCTCCCGCAACATCGCGAACGGCCCCTACCCCCTGTCCGCGACCATCCGCCTCCCCCTGCCCCTGGACCAGGCGCTGCGGCTCGTCCCGGCGACGGTCGGCACCCATCGCCCCGACGGCCCCGACGCCACCCTCGTCGACATCGGCGGCCCCGACCCGGACGGCCTCGCCCGCTACCTCCTCGGCCTGGGCTCGCCCCTGCGCGTCCTCGAACCGGAGTCGGTACGGCAGGCCCTGGCGCGCCGCGCCCGCGAGCTCGCCGAGGAGAACGCGGCCCAAGGGTAGCCAAGGCCCTACGGCGAGCGTCAGAGCTTCTCGGGCGTCCGGATGCCCAGCAGCGCCATGCCCTGGTGCAGGGTGCGGGCCGTGACGTCACACAGGAAGAGGCGGTTCTCCACCTGCTGCGGCGTCTCGGCCTTCAGGACAGGGCACTTGTCGTAGAAGGACGTGTACAGCGACGCCAGCTGGTACAGGTACGCGGCCAGCTTGTGCGGGGCGTACTCCGCCGCCGCCTCCGCGACCGTCTGCGCGAAGGCGTCCACGTGCAGGCCCAGGGCACGCTCGGCCTCCGCCAGCGCCAGCTCCGGGTGCGCGGCCGGGCGGGTCTCGCCCGCCTTGCGGAGGATGGACTGGATACGGGCGTACGCGTACTGCAGGTACACCGACGTGTCGCCGTTCAGGGACACCATCTGGTCCAGGTCGAACTTGTAGTCCCGGTTCGCCGACGTCGACAGGTCCGCGTACTTCACCGCGCCGATGCCCACCTGGGCACCCCGCTCGGCGATCTCCTCCTCGGAGAGGTCCTGGGCCTTCTCGCGGACCACGGCCGACGCGCGGTCGATCGCCTCGTCCAGCAGGTCCACCAGGCGGACCGTCTCGCCCTCACGCGTCTTGAACGGCTTGCCGTCCTTGCCGAGGACCGTGCCGAAGGCCAGCTGGAAGGCCGTGATGTCCTCGTTCAGCCAGCCGGCCCGCCGCGCCGTCTCGAAGACCATCTTGAAGTGCAGGGCCTGCCGGGCGTCCACCACGTAGAGCAGGTTGTTCGCCTTGAGGTTGAACACGCGGTCGCGGATGGCGGACAGGTCGGTCGCCGCGTAGCCGTAGCCGCCGTCAGACTTCTGGACGATCAGCGGGACCGGGTTGCCGTCCGGGCCCTTGACGTCGTCGAAGAACACGCACAGGGCGCCCTCGCTGCGGACCGCGACGCCCGACTCCTCCAGCAGGCGGCAGGTCTCCGCCAGCATGTCGTTGTAGCCGGACTCGCCGACGATGTCGGGGTCGCGGATCTCCATGTCCAGCTTCTCGAAGACGGAGAAGAAGTAGATCTTCGACTCGTCCACGAACTTCTGCCACATGGCCAGCGTGTGCGGATCGCCCGCCTGGAGGTCCACCACCCGGCGCCGGGCCCGCGTCTTGAACTCCTCGTCGGAGTCGAACTTCTTCCGCGCGGCCTTGTAGAGGCGGTCCAGGTTGGACATCGCCTCCTCGCCGGAGGCCGCCGTGTCCTCGGCGGACGCCTTGTGGTCCAGCTCGTGCGGGTGCTCGTCCAGGTACTGGATGAGCATGCCGAACTGGGTGCCCCAGTCGCCGATGTGGTGCCGGCGGACCACGTTCTCACCCGTGAACTCCAGGAGCCGGACCACCGAGTCGCCGATCACCGCCGACCGCAGATGGCCTACGTGCATCTCCTTCGCCACGTTCGGCTGCGCGTAGTCGATCACCGTCGTGCCCGGCTGCGCGGCGGTCGGCACGCCGAGGCGGCCCGTCTCGTCCGCGTACCGCGCCGCCAGGTTCCCGGTGATCGCCCGGTCGGCGATCGTGATGTTCAGGAAGCCGGGGCCGGAGACCTCGACGTCCTTGACCAGCTCCTCACCCGTCACCACGTGGGAGACGACCTGCGTCGCCAGCTCCCGCGGGTTCGCCTTCGCCTTCTTGGCCAGCGCCAGGATGCCGTTGGCCTGGAAGTCGGCCCGGTCGCTTCGTCGCAGCAGCGGGTCCGCGCCGGCCGCCTCCGGCAGGGTGGCCGAGAGGGCGGACGCGAGGTGCTGCTGGACGGAATCGCTGAGGGACGTGACCGAGGCCATAGGAATGGGTGCCGTTCTCCTCGTGGGGATGGATAGTCCCAGCCAGTATCCCATGGGAGGTAAAGCCGTTTTCGCGGGCGCGAGCCGGTCTGTGAGAATGGAGTGTCACCCCGATCAGACGGAGTGCCACCCCCGTTCAGAAAGAAGGACGTGCCGATCGTGGCTCAGAGCACCGAGACCACCGACTGGGTCTCCCGTTTCGCGGATGAGGTCATCGAGGAATCGGAGCGCCGTGCCCCGGGCAAACCGGTCGTCGTCGCGTCCGGACTCTCGCCGTCGGGCCCGATCCACCTCGGCAACCTCCGCGAGGTCATGACCCCGCACCTCGTCGCCGACGAGATCCGCCGCCGCGGACACCAGGTCCGGCACCTGATCTCCTGGGACGACTACGACCGCTACCGCAAGGTCCCGGCGGGCATCGCCGGCATCGACGAGTCCTGGGCCGAGCACATCGGCAAGCCGCTGACCTCGGTGCCCGCGCCGCGCGGATCGTCGTACCCGAACTGGGCCGAGCACTTCAAGGCCGCCATGATCGCCTCGCTCGCCGAGCTGGGCGTCGAGTTCGACGGCATCAGCCAGACCGCGCAGTACACCTCCGGCGTTTATCGCGAGCAGATCCTGCACGCCATGAAGCACCGCGGCGACATCGACGCGATCCTCGCCCAGTACCGCACCAAGAAGGCCCCCAAGAAGCAGCAGCAGAAGGCCGTCGACGACGCCGAGCTGGAGGCCGAGGAGGGCTCCGGCGCCGCCTCCGAGGACGACGGCAGCTCCGGCTCCGCCGGGTACTTCCCGTACAAGCCGTACTGCGGCAACTGCGAGAAGGACCTGACGACCGTCACCTCCTACGACGACGACACCACCGAGCTCGCCTACACCTGCAACGACTGCGGCTTCACCGAGACCGTCCGGCTCAGCGAGTTCAACCGCGGCAAGCTGGTCTGGAAGGTCGACTGGCCGATGCGCTGGGCGTACGAGGGCGTGATCTTCGAACCGAGCGGCGTGGACCACTCCTCGCCGGGGTCCAGCTTCCAGGTGGGCGGGCAGATCGTCGGCATCTTCGGCGGCAAGCAGCCCATCGGCCCCATGTACGCCTTCGTGGGCATCAGCGGCATGGCGAAGATGTCCTCCTCGCGCGGCGGAGTCCCCACGCCCGCCGACGCGCTGAAGATCATGGAGCCGCAGATCCTGCGCTGGCTCTACGCCCGCCGCAGGCCCAACCAGTCCTTCAAGATCGCCTTCGACCAGGAGATCCAGCGGCTCTACGACGAATGGGACAAGCTCGCCGGAAAGGTCACCGACGGCTCCGCCCTCCCCGCCGACATCGCCGCCTACACGCGCGCCGTCGGCACGGCCGCCGGTGAACTGCCGAAGACGACGCGCCCGCTGCCGTACCGCACCCTCGCGTCCGTCGCCGACATCACCGCCGGACACCAGGACCAGGCCCTGCGCATCCTCTCCGAGCTCGACCCGGAACAGCCCCTCGCCTCCCTGGACGAGGCCCGCCCGCGCTACGACAAGGCCGAGGCCTGGATCAACACGCACGTGCCCGCCGACCAGCGGACCATCGTGCGCGACGAACCCGACGCCGAACTGCTGAAGTCCCTCGACGAGGCCTCCCAGCAGTCCGTACGGCTGCTGCTCGACGGCCTCGCCGAGCACTGGTCCCTCGACGGGCTCACCCACCTCGTGTACGGCGTACCCAAGGTGCAGGCCGGATTCCCCGCCGACGCCACACCGAAGGAACTGCCGGCCGAGATCAAGACGGCCCAGCGCGCGTTCTTCGCCCTGCTCTACCACCTGCTCGTCGGCCGGGACACCGGGCCCCGCCTGCCCACACTGCTGCTCGCGGTCGGGCAGGACCGGGTGCGGCGCCTGCTCGGCGAGTAAGCGGCAACCGAGAACGCGGCAACCGGGCAAGCGGCAACCGAAGAAGGGGCCCTCGGATCGAGGGCCCCTTCTTCATGCGCTCATGTTCTTCATGCGCTCAGGCGAAACGCGCTCATGCGATGTGGTCTTCCTCCAGCTCCGCTGAATGACGCTGCTGGAAGCGCTCCGCGAGCGTCTTCAGGGCGCTGGGGCTCAGCGTCGTCCCGAAGGTCGCCTGGATGTTGTCACCAAGGACCCGCGGCGTGGGATAGCTGCCGTCGATCGACTGACGGAAGACCTGGTAGTAGGCCTCCTCGTCCGGCTCCGGCGACCCACCGCCCTCGCCCAGCTCGCGCGTCCGGTTCGGGCCCACCGGGATCGGGAAACTCCCCGTCTCCTCCGGCGAGGGCTGCTGGAAGTCCTCCGGCTGCTGCTCCTCGTACCACTCCCCGTACTGCTCGTCCGGCGCGTACTGAGGCTCCTGCATCATCGGGTCGTAGGTGGGGTCGTAACCGCCGTGGTAGTCGACCTGGCGCTGCGCCTGGAACCAAGGGCTCTCCTCGTCCACCGGGGCGCCCTCCGCCTGCCCGGCGTACTGACCGGGCAGCTCCAGGCGCTGCCCGCTCGCAGGCGCCGCCTTCTGCGGGACCGGCGCCACCCCAGCGGCACGACCACCCGCAGCCGCGGCCGGTATCAGCGCCGGCTCTATGCCCGCCGCCGCAAGCCCCGCCGGAGCCGTCTCCGCCAGCGGCACCCCGTACCTCGCCAGCCGCAGCGGCATCAGGGACTCCACCGGAGCCTTCCGCCGCCAGGCACGGCCGAAGCGGGAACGCAGACGGGCCTGATAGACGAGACGTTCCTGCTCCAGCTTGATCACCTGCTCGTACGAGCGCAGCTCCCACAGCTTCATACGACGCCACAGAAGAAACGTGGGAACCGGCGAGAGCAGCCAGCGCGTCAGGCGGACCCCCTCCATGTGCTTGTCCGCCGTGATGTCGGCGATCCGCCCGATCGCATGCCGGGCCGCCTCCACCGCGACCACGAACAGCACCGGGATCACCGCATGCATACCCACGCCCAGCGGATCCGGCCAGGCGGCGGCACCGTTGAACGCGATCGTCGCCGCCGTCAGCAGCCACGCCGTCTGACGCAGCAGCGGGAACGGGATACGGATCCAGGTCAGCAGCAGGTCCAGGGACAGAAGCACACAGATACCTGCGTCGATGCCCACCGGGAACACATAGGAGAAGTTCCCGAAGCCCTTCTTGATGGCCAGCTCACGCACGGCCGCGTAAGAGCCGGCGAAGCCGATACCGGCGATGATCAAGGCGCCGGTCACGACCACGCCGATGAGAACGCGGTGCATCCGAGACAGCTGCAGTGGCGCGGCCACGCGTACTCCCCTCCCCTTGCCTGTTGTTGCGCGCAACAGGGTGGCACACGCGAACGGCGAACGTGGTATCGGTCGGGCTTCGAAAACCCCTCAGACCCCTCGCTCAGCCCTTCTTCGCGGCCGACTTGGACGGAGAAGCACTGGAAGAAGCCGACTTGGACGGAGAACCCGAGGCGGACTTCGAAGGCGAAGCCGACGTCGACGGCGCCGAACCCCCCGACGACGAGCCGCCATTGGCCGACGACACCGCGCCGACCACCTCCTTCACCGCGCCTTCCGCGGCCTTCGTCAGCTCATCCGCGTCCGGAGTCTTCTCGCCCGCCAGACCGGCCCCGTTGTAGTCGAGCGTGACGACCACGTTCTCGACCCGCGCGACCACCGTCTGCTGCTTGAAGAGACCCTCCTTCTTCTGCAGGTCGTAGCGCACGGCCGTCGCCTCCGCGCCCGTACCCGACAGCGGGGTCTCCTTGGTGTTCTTCGCACCCGCCACCGACGCGGCGTCCTTGACCTGCTGGGCGAAGTACGTGTGCGCCTGCGCGTCACCGGCACCACGCGTGCTGTCCGAGTCGAAACGCAGCAGCGACACGTTCAGCCACCGGAACTGCGAACCCTTCACACCGTTGTTGTCCAGGCTGCTCCACGAACAGGAGCCACGCGACGACGGATCGTCCGAACTGCCCTTCTTGCCCGACGTGCCCTGCGGCACCAGATCCGTCAGCGTCTTCTTCGACAACACCGCGCACGCGTCCGGCAGCCTCTTGTACGCCGCCGCCTGCACGGTCGGGGACGAACTCGCCGACGACTGCGCGCCGCCGCCCGCGGACTGCTGCGCGCTGCTGCCGGATCCCTTGCCCTTGGAATCACCCGAGTCCGAAGAACAGGCCGCGGTGATCAGCACCGCCGGCACGGCTGCCGCGCAGACAAGAACACGGCTCAGGCGCTTGCCACGCATTCCTCGCTGGGCACGGTCGTCTCGCTGGGCTGCTCGCTGCATGGTTCCTTCACTCATGACGCTCGGTGGTCGTGCGGGTTCCTGCGGGGGCCCACGGTACGCGGTGAAGGAGCTGTGCGGTTTCCGTTCGGGTGCTTTGCGCACAGCGGGACGAACGGCTCCCGCCGCCGTCAACCGCCCAGCGCGTCATCCAGATGAGAGGCCAGATTACGGGCCCTGTCCTGCATTTCCTTGCTGTCCGGGACCGTTCCGACAACCGTCGGCTGCTCCTCGTACTCGATGGTGACGACGACGTTGGACGTGCGGAACACCACAGTCACCGTCCGCTGTTCGGCCGTCGAACCCGACGAGCCGAGCTGGTCGTCGATATACGCCTCGTCACCGAGATCGGACAGCACCCGCGGCTGCAGATCGGCCGCGGAGCCGGAGGGGGAGGCATCACCGGCGGACGCCGAGGCGCTGCCGCTGGACGAGGAGGAGGGCGAAGACGAGGAGGAGGCCGACGGCGACGACGAAGACGAGGGCGACGAGGAAGACGAGGAAGTGGGCGTCGGCACCCCGCTCGCCGTCGGGGAACCGCTCGGCTCCGGGAGGTTGGCCGCCACCTGCTTGCCCTGGAACAGCTTCTTCGCCTGGTCGTCGTCGCTGACCGCGTTGTCGTACGACACCACACGCTCGAAGTCGACCGAGAGACGGTCGGTCGCGTCGGCGGACTCCACCTTCCAGTGGCAACCGACCTTTCGATCGGTGTCATAGGTGAGCTCCGCCTCGCCCTGGTACGCCTTGTCCCGCTGGGCGGGATCGGCGATCTGCTTGATGCCGGGCAGCATCGAGTCGAGGGTGTCGTGGCCGACCGCACCGCAGGGCTCGGGCAGTGTGCGGTACTTGCCCGGCTGGGCGGCGACCGTGGTGGTGCCGGTGTCGCCGGGGTTGGCGTTGTCCGTCGAACCGTCGCTCCCCGAGCCGCTCGTGCAGCCGGCCACCAGCGCCGCGAGGAGGGCGGCGGTGCCGGTTACGTACGCCTTCCGCTGCACGGTCGGGCTCCTCTCGGGTGTGCGCTCGCTCGATGGTCCAGTGTCCCCGCTGGTTATTCGCTTGCCGCAGCGGGGCGTCCCCTGGAGACAATGTGTATCGCACGCGCCGCCGTGGCCGCCGGTCCCTTGTCCCTTTTCACCGGCGTCAGCGCTGAATTTCCGTTCTGCTGCTTATAAGCCTTGCGTAAGCCTTTGTTGTCGTTTTCGGGGGAATGAGGACCATATGTCGTACGTGGAGATGCCGGGCGCGAAGGTCCCGATCCGGATGTGGACCGACCCCGCGACGGTCGAGGACGTGGCCCTGCGCCAGCTCCAGAACGTGGCGACCCTGCCCTGGATCAAGGGCCTCGCCGTGATGCCGGACGTGCACTACGGCAAGGGTGCGACGGTCGGCTCCGTCATCGCCATGCAGGGCGCGGTGTGTCCGGCGGCGGTGGGGGTCGACATCGGGTGCGGGATGTCCGCCGTCAAGACGTCGCTGACGGCGAACGACCTGCCTGGCGACCTGTCGCGGCTGCGGTCGAAGATCGAGCAGGCGATTCCGGTGGGGCGGGGGATGCATGAGGATCCCGTGGAGCCGGGGGACTTCCATGGGCTCGCGACTGCGGGGTGGGACGGGTTCTGGGGGCGGTTCGACGGGGTCGCGGAGGCGGTGAAGTTCCGGGAGGAGCGGGCGCATAAGCAGATGGGAACGCTTGGAGCGGGCAACCACTTTTGCGAAGTTTGTGTAGATATGTCCGGTTCGGTGTGGCTCATGCTCCACTCCGGTTCCCGGAACATCGGCAAGGAACTCGCCGAGCACCACATCAGCGTGGCCCAGAAGCTCCCGCACAACCAGGGCCTGGTCGATCGCGATCTCGCCGTGTTTGTCGCGGACACTCCGCAGATGGCGGCCTACCGCAACGACCTGTTCTGGGCGCAGGAGTACGCCAAGTACAACCGCACGCTCATGATGGCGCTCCTGAAGGACGTGATCCGGAAGGAGTTCAAGAAGGCCAAGCCGACCTTCGAGCCGGAGATCTCCTGCCACCACAACTACGTTGCGGAGGAGCGGTACGACGGCATGGATCTGCTCGTCACCCGCAAGGGCGCGATCCGGGCCGGCTCCGGCGACTACGGGATCATCCCGGGCTCAATGGGTACGGGGTCGTACATCGTGAAGGGCCTCGGAAACGAGAAGGCCTTCAACTCCGCCTCGCACGGCGCGGGTCGGCGGATGAGCCGTAACGCGGCCAAGAAGCGGTTCTCCACGAAGGACCTGGAGGAGCAGACCCGGGGCGTGGAGTGCCGCAAGGACTCCGGTGTCGTGGACGAGATCCCGGGCGCCTACAAGTCCATCGACCAGCAGCGGGACCTGGTGGAGGTCGTGGCGAAGCTGAAGCAGGTCGTGTGTGTGAAGGGCTGACGTGAAAGGCCCCCGGTCGGTGCCGGGGGCCTCGCTCAACTGGTCACTGATCGCTGGGTTTGGATGCTTGGCCGGAGTTCAGGCGCCAGAGGCGGAGATGGCAGCTCTGGGTGGTCCTGCCGAGTACCTCCGCGGTGGCCGTTGGGCTGTTGAGCTGCAGGAGGATCCGGTCCTCGTGTTCAGTCCAGCGGCGCCTTGTGTAGGCGGCCCTCATTCCTGCGGGGCGTACCCAGGTCGAGAGCGAGTCGGCGGCGGTGTGCTTGCGCTCCAGGGCCAGGCAGCCGGGGTAGTACAAGTCGGTTGCGAGGCGCTGCGCCACCTCCTTCAGGTAGAGGACGTTGTAGATGTCGTCGCGGGCGTTGCGCTTGAGGATGCGCTCGGCTCCCGTGACGTCCCTGCAGTAGTCGCGCAGGCAGGACGCGATGGCGCTGCTGGCCGTGGTCAGGGAGACGAAGGGGAACCCCTTGCCGGTGAAGCCGACTGAGCCGTCTGCGTCGATCAGTCCTCGGAGATAGTCACGGCGGGGGAACTCGACACTCGGGGGAGCGATCGTCTTTGACTTGCGGCCGTAGGGCAGGCCGAGTTCGTTGAGTGTGGTCCTGGCTTCGAGGGAACACAGGCTCCAGATGGCGGCGGTGTGAGTCTCGGTGAAGTTGGTGGATCGGGTGCGCTCGGTGATGCTGCTGTAGTAGGGCGTCAGTTTCTGGAACTTACGCAGGAGATCGATGTCCCGGGCGCTGATCTCGACGGTCAAACGGCCCTTTTGTCCCGTGCCCTTCGCCAGATGGCCATCCGCCTGCAAGAACCCGAACATGTACGCGTACTCGGGCACCGTGAGGTCCATGAACCGGTGGGCGCTAGGCTCGCATTCAGCCACAGGGAAGCCTCCACTTCCATGCTGGTGAGGCCCTCGGCGGGGCTGCATCCCTGCCGAGGGCCGTCGAAGTGATCGTGTGGCGCGAGCCTAGATCGCCAGTTCGTACGGCGATCGGGTGATCGGGGAGGTTCGCCCGTTTGGGTTAATTGTGGGCTGATCGTCGGTCACTTCGCGTGGCGGACCGCGTAGATCATCACGAAGGCCACGATGTGGATGCCGAAGAGGAAGTAGCCGAGGAAGTACCAGACCTTGCGTTCGTCCTTGGTCTCCTGGGCCAGGCGGGCCTTTTCCAGCGACTCGGCGGCGTCTGCGTTCTCTTCAGGCATCACGGCTCCCGGTGGACCTTGGTGTTGGACGCCTGGGCGCGGGGGCGGAGGACGAGGAGGTCGACGTTGACGTGGCTGGGGCGGGTGACGGCCCAGGTGATCGTCTCGGCGACGTCGTCGGCCGTGAGGGGTTCGGCGACGCCCTCGTAGACCTTGGCCGCCTTCGTCTCGTCGCCGGCGAAGCGGGTCAGGGCGAACTCCTCCGTCTTCACCATGCCGGGGGCGATCTCGATGACGCGGACCGGCTGGCCGACGATCTCCAGGCGCAGGGTCTCGGCGAGGACGTGGGCGCCGTGCTTGGCGGCGACGTAGCCACCGCCGCCCTCGTAGGTGCCGTGGCCGGCGGTGGAGGAGACGACGACGATGGCGCCGTCGCCGCCGGCGACCAGCTTGGGCAGCAGGGCCTGGGTGAGGTTCAGGGTGCCGATGACGTTGGTCTCGTACATCGTGCGCCAGTCCGCCGGGTCGCCGGTGGCCACCGGGTCCGCGCCGAGGGCGCCGCCCGCGTTGTTGACCAGGACGCCGATGGTCTGGAAGGCCGTCGCGAACTCGTCGACGGCCGTGCGGTCGGTGACGTCCAGCTGGTAGGCGACCGCCGAGTGGCCGGCCTTGGTCAGTTCCTCCGCCAGCGCCTCGATCCGGTCCTTGCGGCGGGCGGTGAGGACGACGCGGTAGCCGGCCTCGGCGAGCTGCCGGGCCGTGGCGGCGCCGATGCCGCTGCTCGCACCGGTGACGACGGCGATGCGGGAGGCGGGGGCCATGGGCAGCTCCTGGAGTTCTGGGGGCTTTCAAGGTCCCGTCCAGCGTAAGTGAGGCTCAGGCGCCGTTTCGCGGGGCCCACATGATCACGGCCATGCCGGCGAGGCAGATCAGCGCCCCGGTCACGTCCCAGCGGTCGGGGCGGTAGCCGTCGGCGATCGCGCCCCACAGAAGTGAGCCGGCGACGAAGATGCCGCCGTACGCGGCCAGGATGCGGCCGAAGTGGGCGTCGGGCTGGAAGGTGGCGACGAAGCCGTACGCGCCGAGGGCGAGGACTCCGCCGGTCATCCACAGCCAGCCCCGGTGCTCGCGCATGCCCTGCCAGATCAGCCAGGCGCCGCCGATCTCGAAGACGGCGGCGACGACGAACAGGGCGGCGGAGCGGAGGATCGGCATGGGCAGCAGCTTGGCATGGGTGCGGGGCGGGAGCCGGTGGTCAGGCGGGGTTCTCGGTGTCGTAGCGCTCGCGGGCCGCTCGTACCTCTTCGAAGTGGGTCTCGGCCCAGTCCTTCACGGCGGTCAGCAGGCCGGCGAGGCTGGCGCCGAGGGGGGTGAGCGCGTAGTCGACGCGGACGGGGACGGAGGGGGTGAGGGTGCGGCTGATGATGCCGTCCCGTTCGAGGGTGCGCAGGGTCTGGGTGAGCATCTTGGGGCTGACGCCGGCGATGGTGCGGCCGAGGTCGCTGTAGCGCCTGGGGCCGCCGGAGAGTGCGGCGATGACGAGGCTGACCCACTTGTCGCTGAGGCGGCCGAGCAGCTGGTGGGAGGGGCATGCGCGCAGGAAGGCGTCGTAGTCGGCGCGGGCCTGTTCGCGGCGCTGGGCGGCGGTCGTGGTCGCCATGGGCTCTTCCCTTCGGGGCAGCTACGCACTCTGAGGTAACTACTTACTGATGGATAGTAGCTCTCCTACGGTTGGTGGTGCGGCCGGAAAGGTGCCGCGGAATCATCAACTGGCTTGTGTTTGGGGAGAGTTGGCATGCGTGCTGCTGTGGTGAGGGTGTTCGGTGGCCCGGAGAGTGTGGAGATCGCGGACGTCGCGGTGCCGGAGCCGGGGGCGGGGCAGGTGCGGATCAAGGTGGCCGCGGGTGCGCTGAACCCGGTGGACGCGGCCGTGCGGGCCGGCGTCTTCGGTGGGGCCGGCAAGACCCTGGGGCTGGGCTGGGACGTGGCCGGCACGGTGGACGCGGTGGGTGCGCCCGCATCCTGGGAGGTCGGTGATGCGGTGGTGGCGCTGGTGGCGGGCGTGGCCGAGCCGCTGGGGTCGCATGCCGAGTACGTCGTGGTGGACGCGCGTGCGGTGGCCTCGGCACCGGTCTCGGTGGACGCGGCGCACGCGGGCACCCTGCCGTTGAACGGGCTGACCGCGGTGCAGGCCCTGGACCTGCTGGGCCTCGCGCCGGGCGAGAGGCTGCTGGTGACCGGGGCCGCGGGTGCGGTCGGCGGGTTCGCGGTGCAGTTGGCCGCGCACCGGGGCATCGAGGTGACCGGGCATGCCCGCGTGGACGACGAGGAACTGGTGCGATCCCTGGGTGCCGCGCGCTTCACGGCCGACGGGGTGGAGCCGGGGAGCGTGGACGCGGTGCTGGACGCCGCCGTGCTCGGGGCGCCCGCGCTGGCGTGGGTGCGGGACGGGGGCGGGTTCGTCGCGGTCCGTGACGGGGTGCTGCCGGAGGCGGAGCGTGGGGTGCGGACGGAGAACGTGTGGGTGCGGGCGGACGGGGCGCAGCTCGCGGAGCTGGTCCGGCTGGTGGACGAGGGGGTGCTGACCCTGCGGGTGGCTCAGACGTACGCACTGGAGGAGGCGGCGAAGGCGCACGCGCGGCTGGCGGAGGGCGGGGTGCGCGGGCGTCTGGTGCTGGTGCCGCCGTTCGCCGAGCAGGCGCCGGGCTTGCGGCCCTGACCTGGGGGCTCCGTCCCCAGTCGACGGCCTTGCGGCTCTGAGAGCGGTGCCCCGGCGCTCGGGTGGGGTGAGAAGACGGTAGGGCGGCGGGCAGGGTTGCCCATGTGACGGTGAGAGGGGGGTAAAAAGGGTGATCGTAGGTCCGCCCGCCCCGACCGAACCGGCCGAGGCCTTGGCAAACTGGGTGCGTGCCCCAGACTGTGCTGCTCGCCGAAGACGACCGTGCCATCCGTCATGCCCTGGAGCGTGCCCTGACTCTGGAGGGGTACGAGGTGACGGCGGTGGCCGACGGTGTCGAGGCGCTGGCGCAGGCCCACAAGACCCCGCCGGACGTCCTTCTGCTCGACGTGATGATGCCGGGGATCGACGGCCTCCAGGTCTGCCGCGTGCTGCGGGCCGAGGGTGATCGCACCCCGATCCTGATGCTCACCGCGCTCGTGGAGACCGCCGACCGCATCGCGGGACTGGACGCCGGCGCGGACGACTACGTGGTCAAGCCGTTCGACGTCGAGGAGGTCTTCGCCCGGCTGCGCGCCCTGCTCCGCCGTACCAGCCCGGCGCCGGCCGGCGGCAACGGTGGCGGCGGTGAGAGCGGCGGCCGGGAGCCCCAGCTCTCCGACCGGCAGGTCGAGGCCGCCGGTATCCGCATGGATCTGCAGGCCCGCCGTGCCTGGCGCGGCAAGCGTGAGCTGGAGCTGACCCGCACGGAGTTCGAGCTGCTGGAGCTGCTCGTGCGCAACGCGGGCATCGTGCTCGACCACTCCACGATCTACGACCGGATCTGGGGCTACGACTTCGGGCCCGGCTCGAAGAACCTCGCCGTGTACGTCGGCTACCTGCGCCGCAAGCTCGACGAACCGGGTGCGCCGCAGCTGATCCACACCGTGCGGGGCGTGGGTTACGTGCTCCGGGAGGACTAGGTGGGCCGCCTGCGGCGGCTGCTGGCCCCGGGCCGGCCCAAGCTGGTCTCGCTGCGCACCACGTTCGCCGTGTCCTTCGCGGCCGTGACCGCCGCCGTCACCGTCCTCGTCGGCATCCTGTCCTACGGCAGTGCCGCGCGGCTCGTCCGGGTCGACCAGCAGTCGGTGTTCACGCAGGTCGTGCAGGACGTGCAGGGCGAGGTGCGGCAGCACGAGATGGTCCCCGAGGACTTCTCCTCCTCCCGTCCCGGGCACGACCTGGTGCGGCCCGCCCGCACCGATGTGCAGGTGCTGGGTGCGCAGGGGCAGATCGTGGACCACGGCAACCCGAGCCTGCCCGTCTCCTCCCGTGACAAGGCGATGGCGCTCGCGACGACGGCCGGGAAGGTCGTCGAGCACAAGGACGTACCGGTGGACGGGGACCTGTTCCGCATCGCCACGGTCTCCCTGGGTGACGGGCGGGGTGCGGTCCAGGTCGCGCAGGAGTTCAGCGACACCGAGGACCTGCTGCGGACGCTGCAGCGGCGGACACTGATCCTGATGGTGGCGGTCGTGGTGGCGGCCGGGCTGTTCGGCTGGTGGCTGGCCCGCCGGATCACCCGGCGTCTGGTGATTCTGACCTCCGCCGCGGAGGACGTGGCCCGCACCCGGCAGCTGGGCATCGAGGTGCCGGTGGCCGGGCTGGACGAGGTGGGCCGGCTCGGCCGCGCCTTCGACCGCATGCTGGGCCGCCTGGCCCAGTCCGAGGAGGACCAGCGGCGCCTGGTGCAGGACGCGGGGCACGAACTGCGCACTCCGCTGACGTCCCTGCGTACGAACATCTCCCTGCTGCGCCGGATCGACGAGCTGTCGCCCGCCATGCGGGAGGAACTGGTCGCCGATCTCAGCCAGGAGGCGCGGGAGCTGACCGACCTGGTCAACGAGCTGGTCGACCTCGCCGCGGGGCAGTCGGACACCGAGCCGCCGCAGCGGGTGGACCTCGCCGACATCGCCGAGGACGTCGTGGGGCTCGCCAAGCGCCGTACCGGGCGGGAGATCGTCCTGCGCACCAGCGGGGACACGAGGACCGACGGGCGGCCGGGAATGCTGCAGCGGGCCATGTCGAACCTGGTGGAGAACGCGGCCAAGTTCGACCGGGAGGGGAAGGGGCCCATCGAGGTCCACATCACCGGGCCGGCGCGGTCGGGGCCCGTGCGGGTGGAGGTGCTGGACCGGGGGCCGGGCATCGCCGAGAGCGATCTGATCCGGATCTTCGACCGCTTCTACCGGGCTGCCGACGCCAGGTCCCTGCCGGGGTCGGGGCTGGGGTTGTCCATCGTCCGCGAGGTCGCCATGGCGCACGGCGGGGCACCGTTCGCCTTCCGGCGGGAGGGCGGCGGAGCGGTGATCGGTTTCACCGTGGGCGGCTGAGCGCCGTAGGGGTGCTTCGGCGTCGCCGGGTGTCGTCAGGAGGGGGACAGGATGCCCTCGCCGGTTTGGCGTGGACCCTTTGCGGACCGCCGGGGTGAAGTCAGCCCGGCGGTCCGCGACACCGTGACGCCGCTACTGCTTGCGGCCGCCGAGTCCCGGGAGTTCGAGGAACCCCTCCGCACGGGCGCTCGCCAGGCCGATCCGTGGGATGTCGCTGCTCTTGGCGAAGAGCAGGAAGCGCGGTTCCCACACCGGGCGGTACTTGGCGTTGGCGCGGTAGAGGGACTCGATCTGCCACCAGCGTGAGAAGAAGGTGAGGGTGGAGCGCCACAGGCGCAGGACGGGGCCCGCGCCGAGGCGGGCGCCGCGTTCGAAGACCGAGCGGAACATCGCGAAGTTCAGCGAGACCCGCTGGATCCCCAATTCCTTCGCCCGCAGCAGGAGTTCCACGACCATGTACTCCATCAGGCCGTTCTCGCAGTCGCGGTCGCGGCGCATCAGGTCCAGCGAGAGGCCGTGCTCGCCCCAGGGCACGAAGCTGAGCAGGGCGCGCGGTTCGTCGTTGCCGTCGCGGCACTCCAGCATCACGCAGCGGCCGTCCGTCGGGTCGCCGAGACGGCCGAGGGCCATGGAGAAGCCGCGTTCGGTGGCGCCGTCGCGCCAGTCGTCGGCGCGCTTCATCAGCAGGGCCATCTCGTCGGCGGGGATGTCCTCGTGGCGGCGGATGCGGACGGTGTAGCCGGCCCGCTTGACCCGGTTGTGGGCCTGGCGGACCACGCGCATGGCGCGGCCCTCGAGGGTGAAGTCGGCGATGTCGACGATGGCCTCGTCGCCGAGTTCGAGGGCGTCCAGGCCGTGCCGGGCGTAGATCGTGCCGGCCTCCTCGCTGGCGCCCATGACGGCCGGGGTCCAGGCGTGCCGGCGGGCCTCGGCGAGCCAGGCGTCGATGGCACCGGGCCAGGCCTCGGGGTCGCCGATCGGGTCGCCGGAGGCGAGGGAGACCGCGCCGACGACGCGGTAGGTGACGGCCGCCTTGCCGGTGGGGGAGAAGATGGCGGCCTTGTCGCGGCGCAGCGCGAAGTAGCCGAGGGAGTCACGGGCGCCGTGCTTGTCCAGCAGGGCCCGCAGCTGGGTCTCGTCCTCCTCGGTGAGCCGTCGCCGGCCGCGCGGGGAGCGGAAGCAGGCGTACAGGACCAGGAGGAAGGCCGCGGCGAGCAGGATGTTGATGATGATGTCGACCCAGCGGGGCGCGTGCACGGAGTCCACCCGGTCGGCGAGCGGGCCGACGCTGATGCCGCGCAGCAGGCTGTAGGCCAGCTCTTCGTACACGCTGGCGCCCGTCAGCTTGTTGGTGGCGTGCACGAGCAGCGTGCCG
The DNA here is from genome assembly GCF_042891825.1 of Streptomyces sp. NPDC001852. Lineage (NCBI taxonomy): Bacteria > Bacillati > Actinomycetota > Actinomycetes > Kitasatosporales > Streptomycetaceae > Streptomyces > Streptomyces sp. NPDC001852. Next base: position 130,905 of record NZ_JBIATN010000020.1, on the reverse strand, counting down.
AGACCGCCGGTGACCAGGACGCCGCCGGCGCCGACGGCCAGCGCGAGCTTCGGGTTGGAGGGGTCGCCGATGGCGTTGAACTCACGGCGGCCGATCAGCAGCGCGACCACGAAGAGGCCGGTGAGGGCGGTGGAGACCCAGTTGAAGGCGTGGTCGCGGAACGGGTGCTGGGTGAGCGCGAGGACGTAGAGCACGAACAGGGGGCCCGCGCACAGCAGGTTGACCACCCAGGCGGCGCGCTTGCCGCGCCGCATCACCAGCGCCAGGAAGATGGCCGCCGCGGCCGAGGCCAGGCCGGCGGTGGCCAGGTACGGGGTGAAGAACTGGCCGGCGTGGTGGGTGTGCGCGTGCACGTGGCGGGCGGTGAAGAGCTTGCCGTCGTTGTGTTCCTGCACCTCTTTGCGGAACGGCAGCGACAGGACCGCGATGATGTTGAAGACGGCGATGAGCCGCAGGTACCACACGGTGGCCGAGGCGGCCCGCGCGCGCAGGCGGGGCCCGGGCACGGGCAGTTGCGGCACACGGCGCGTGCCGCGCTGTGCGGGGACCTGTGAGGAGAGCAGGGTCTGCTGCTGAGCGGGCATGGTGACTGGTCACCTTGTGGAGTGGGGGACGGTCGACCCCGGTCGGGGCCACCTTGACCCTACAGCTTGTAGGGTAGTCCGGTTGGGCGCTGTTCCGGGACAGGAGCGTACCGACAACCGCTCTTACCCGGCACTTCCCGTGTCGTGCCTCTTACCCGGCCCTTCCCCTGTCACGCCGGGCCGCCACCAGATGCCAGCCCAGGTTGCCCACCGCCGCGCCGGCCGCCACCGCGGCGACGATCACCCCGCCGGTGGCGAGTCCGTCGCTGAACAGATGCGGCCGCCGGTCGAGGCTGTGCAGCCCGAACCCGCACAGCTCGTACACGCCGACGGCGGCGACGAGAAGGCTGACGGCCAGCAGGGTCAGTGTCGGCGCGAGACTGCGCACACAGACCTGCACGGCTGCCTCCGTTTCCGTGTTCTGCATGGATCCCCCGATGAACAGACGAATGAACAGCCCTGCGATCGCCGCCGGTTGGGAACCTACAATACGTAGGGTCGGCCGGGGGTGATGACGACGGCGTGGGCCCGCGAGTCGTGGTCCGGGTGTGCTCAGTCCTCCTCGGTACGCCCCGTGCGGCGGGCGTAGGCGCGGGCGGCGCGGGCGCGGTCGCCGCAGCGGGTGGAGCACCAGTGCCGGCGGCCGTGGCGGAGCAGGTAGCGGTTGCAGGGGGCCGAACCGCAGGCGGTGAGACGGTCGGCGTCGGGGCCGGTGAGCAGGTCGGCGGCGTCGGCGGCGAGGGCGGCCAGGGCGTGTTCGAGGATCTGTGTGGCGGGGTGGGCCGTCGCACGGTACGGGCCGCGCTCCGGGGACCACTGCAGCAGCGCCGCCGCGGGGGCGCGGGTGAGCGCGTCGTTGACGGCGTTCAGGGCGCCGGCCGGAGGGGTGTGTCCCTCGACCCGGGCGGCGATCAGCGACCGGAGGTGCTCGCGCAGGGAGCGCAACTGGGCCGCGCAGGTCTCCCGCAGTCCGGCGTCGGCCGGGGCGAGCCCGTGCGCGGTGAGCCAGTGGTTCGCGGCCTGCGGGGTGCCGAGCAGGTCGGTGAACCGGCCGCCGGGCAGGGCGGGCGCGCTGTTGGCGAGGTCGAGCGCGGCGTGCTGCTCGGCGCCCGGTGCGGGTGGCAGCCCCATGTCGTCGGTCAGGCGTTCCTTCACATCTCTCATGGTACGGCTTGCGTTCAACCGTGAGGTGGGGCTAGCTTCTTGTCACGGACAGCAATAGATTCAACCGTGAGGATCCCGCCATGACTGCTCCTGCCGAGCCGGTTCCCGTGCGCGTACTCGGTGGCCCGACCGTTCTCATCGAGTACGGCGGTCTGCGCCTCCTCACCGACCCCACCTTCGACGCCCCGGGCGACTACTCGCGCGGCGGCGACCGGTTCCTGAGCAAGACCGCCCCGCCCCGCCTGCCGCAGACGGACCTGGGCCCGGTCGACGTCGTCCTGCTCTCCCACGACGAACACCCCGACAACCTCGACCACTCCGGCCGGGCCCTGCTCGCCTCCGTACCGCGCACCTTCACCACGAGCGGCGGCGCCGTCCGTCTCGGCGGCACCGCCGAGGGCCTCGCCCCCTGGCAGTCCGTCGAGCTGCCCCGGCCCGACGGCGGCACGCTCACCGTCACCGGCGCACCCGCCCTGCACGGCCCCGACGGCGCCGACGCGGTCATCGGTGAGGTCATCGGCTTCGTCCTCACCTCGGCCGACCTGCCCACTGTCTACGTCAGCGGGGACAACGCCTCCCTGGAACTGGTGAAGGAGATCGCCGACCGCTTCGGCCCGGTGGACACCGCGGTGCTGTTCGCCGGGGCGCCGCGCATCCCGGGCATCCTCGACGGCGCCCTGCTCGTCCTGGACGCCGCCGCCGCCGTGACCGCCGCCGGGCTCCTCGGCGCCCGCCGGGTGGTCCCGGCCCACTGCGACAGCTGGGCCCACTTCACCGAGACCCGTGACGACGTGCTGGCGGCGTTCGAGGAGGCGGGGCTGGCCGACCGGCTCCAGCTGGACTGATCCGGACGCGTCCCTCAGGGCTCCAGGCCGCGCAGCAGTACGGCGAGGCCGCCGAAGAACTCCCGCTCCGCGTCGACCCGTTGGGCGTGGGCCGCGGTCTGTGCCATGAGCGGGAACTCCTCGGGCGCCAGCGCGGCGATGGCCTCGGTGCCCGCGCCCGACAGGGAGCCGAGCCGGGCCAGCTGCAGGGCGCCGTTGACGTAGGCGACCAGGCTGCGCAGGGCCACGACCCGGCGCTCGCCCGCGAAGCCCGCGTCGGTGAGGATGCCGAGCACCGTCTCCGACCAGCGCAGCACGGTGCGGGAGTGGTGCCGGTGGGCGACCGACAGCGGGATCACCGAGGGATGCGCGCTCAGGGTGTCCCGCAGCCGCCGCACCATCACCTCGACGCGCTCGCGCCACGGCAGGTCCGCCGGCGGGGTCCCGGTGTCGACCGCCCCGAGCGCGGACTCCACGACCAGCCGCTCCAGTTCCTCGCGGTCGGCCACGTACCGGTAGAGCGCCATCGTGCTCATGCCGAGTTCCTTGGCGACCGTACGCATGGACAGCCCGGCCAGTCCGTCGCGGTCGAGGACGGCGAGCGCGGCCGACGCCAGCCGGCCGGGGGTCAGGGAGCGGGGTCGAGGCATGGCGCTTGACAGCGTACGGCACACGCTTACGCTCGTAGGTGTACGACGTACGCCTACACGTCCGTGCCTACGAGGGAGGCATCCGTCCATGTCCTCGCCCACATCCCGACGGCCCCTGGGCCCCGGCTCCCGGCTCTCCCCGCGCGAACTCACCCCGCTCTGCGGCCCAGCCCTGCCCGTGCCCGACCCGGACCGGCTGGTCCACCTCCAGTTCCGCCGCTTCGCGGGCTGCCCGGTCTGCAACCTGCATCTGCGGTCCTTCGTACGCCGGCACGCGGAGATCGAGGCGGCCGGCATCCGCGAGGTCGTCGTCTTCCACTCGCCCGCCGGGGAACTGCGGCAGCACACGGCGGACCTGCCCTTCGCCGTCGTGGCCGATCCGGACAAGCGGCTGTACACCGAGTTCGGCGTGGAGTCGGCACCCCGAGCGCTGCTGGACCCGCGGGTGTGGGGGCCGATCGCGCGGGCGGTGCTGCGCGGCACCTGGGCGATCCTGCGCGGGCGGGAGCGGCCCCCGGCGTCCCGGCCGCACGGCGGCCGGCTCGGCCTCCCCGCGGATTTCCTGATCAGCACCGACGGCAGCGTGCTCGCCGCGAAGTACGGCGAGCACGCGTACGACCAGTGGGAGGTGGCGGAACTGCTGGAGCTGGCGGGCGGGGTACGACGGCCCGGTACGGCCCGCGCCTGAGGGGTGCCGCGTGCTGCGGCCGGGCGGGGGGAGAGGCCCGAGAAGGTTCGGCGAGGGGCCCCGTCAGGTCCGTGCCGACGGCTGTCCGACCCCGAGGACCTCCAGCATCGCCCGGGTCGCGGGGCTCGGGTTGAACCGGCCCCAGGCCAGGTACTCGAGCCGCCCCGGCCCGTCGGCCACCGGAACCAGGGCCAGCCCGGGGTCGTCTTCGGCGAGCGGCCGGATGAACGCCGACGGCAGCAGCGCGACGCCGAGCCCGCGCCCGATCAGCCGGGTGATCAGCTCCACGACACCCGCCTCGTACGCGACGTCACGGGACAGCCCCGCCGCGGCGAACGCCCGGTCGGACTGGGCGCGGGCGGGCGTCCCGGCCACGAAGTCCACGAAGGTCTCGTCGGCGATGTCCGCGAGCGTGACCCGGGAGGCGCCCGCCAGCCGGTGCCCCGCCGCCACGACCAGGACATGCCGGTCGTGATCGAGGACGACGGTCTCCACACCGGCCGGCCGCTCACCCTCCGGCAGACCCAGGAAGGCGATGTCCAGTTCCCCGGCGCGGATCGCCGCCACCATCTCGTCACTGCGTCCGGACCGCAGGACGACCCGCACCTCCGGGTGCCGCGCGCGATACCGCTGCAGCAACTCGGGTACGTCGACGGCGGCCGCGGTCACGATCACGCCGACCGCCAGCCGCCCGCGCACCACGCCGGTCGCGGCGGCGGCGTCGGCGACCGCGCGGTCGGCGGCGGCCAGGCACTCGCGGGCGCCCACGAGGAACGCCGCGCCGGCGCCGGTCAGTTCGACCCGACGGCTGGACCGGGCGAACAGCCGTACCCCCAACTCCCGCTCCAGCGCGGCGATCCGATGGCTCAGCGCGGACTGCACCACCTCACACCGCTGCGCGGCACGGGTGAAGTTGAGGGTGTCGGCGACGGCGACGACGTAACGCAACTGCTGAAGGTCCACGGATCAATCGTGATCGTTCATGGCTGCCATGACAAGCATGCGTTGGAGTCATGGGCGTCTCGGCTCGACACTTTCCCCATGCATCGGTACAAGACCCAGGCGGCGACCGTCCTGCTGACCGCGCTCGCGCCCGCGTCCTGGGGCACCACCTACGTGGTCACCACACGGCTGCTCCCGCCCGGACACCCCCTGTTCGCCGGCCTGATGCGAGCCCTGCCCGCCGGGCTGCTCGCGCTGGCGATCACCCGGGTGCTCCCGCGCGGGGAGTGGTGGTGGAGGACCGCGGTCCTCGGCGTCCTCAACATCGGCGCCATGCCCCTGCTGTTCGTGGCCGCCGAGCGCCTGCCCGGCGGTGTGGCCGCCACCCTCGGCGCCGCCCAGCCGCTGCTGGTGGCCGCCCTCGGCCTCGCGCTGCTCCACGACCGGCCCACCGCCTGGCGGCTGGCCTGGGGCGTGCTCGGCGTGCTCGGGGTGGGGCTGGTCGTCCTCGGACCGCGGGCCCGGCTGGACGCCGTCGGCGTGCTCGCCGGCCTCGGACACACGGCGATGATGGCCGCCGGGGTCGTCCTCACCAAACGCTGGGGCCGGCCGGCCGGCGTCGGCCCGCTCACCCTGGCCGGCTGGCAACTGACCGCCGGAGGGCTGCTGTTGCTGCCGCTCACCCTGGCGGCCGAGGGGGTGCCGCAGCGGATCGACGCGGGGGCCGCCGGCGGCTATCTGTGGCTCGGCAGCATGGGCGGACTGATCGCGTACACGCTGTGGTTCCGCGGGATCGGCAGGCTTCCGGTCGCCGCGTCCGCGCCGCTGGTGCTGCTGTCACCGCTGGTCGCGACCGTCATCGGCGTCGCGCAGGGCGAGTCGCTGAGCATGCCGCAGGTCCTGGGTTTCGCCCTGGCGCTGATCGCGCTGGTGGCCGCGCAACTCGGCCCGGCGGAACGGAAGAAGACCGAGACGAAGGAGGAGTTCCACCATGCCGAAGAGCATGACGATCGCCGTGCTCGGAGCCACCGGGATGGCCGGCGGCCGAGTGGTCGACGAGGCGAGGAGGCGCGGACACCGCGTGCGGGCGCTGTCCCGGAAGCCGCCGGCGAGCGACGACCCTGAGGTGACGCCGGTCGCGGTGGACGCGACCGACCCGTACGCCGTACAGCGGGCGCTGGCCGGCTCCGATGCCGTCGTGCTCGCCGTACGGACGACCCCCGTCGACCAGGAGTTCCTGGTCGGCGCCACCCGCGCGGTGCTGGACGCCGCCGCCCGGCCGGGTGTCCGCGTTCTCGTGATCGGCGGCGCGGGCGCCCTGCGCAGCCCCGGCGACCGGGACCTGCCGGTCGCCGAGAACCCCGCGTACGTGCCCGACGAGTACCGCGCCGTGGCACGCGCGGGCGTCGCCCAGCTGCACGCCTGCCGGGCCCACACCGGCGCCGACTGGGTCTACCTCAGCCCGCCCGCCGTACTGGAACCCGGCACCCGCACCGGCCACTACCGGCGCGGCACCGACACCCTGCTCCTCGGCACCGACGGGGAGTCCCGCATCAGCGCCGGGGACCTGGCGGTGGCGGTGCTGGACGAGCTGGAGCGTCCGGGCGGCGACCGCCACTTCACGGTCGTGGAGTCGGACCGCTAGGTCCTGTCGTCACCTTCCCGTCGTCCGCCCGGAGGGCGGGCCCTGCGCCCGCCCCGATGGGGGTCCCCCCCCCGCGAGCCTGTTCGAACGTGGGGGAAGGAATTCGACGACAGGGCCTAGTCCATGTCCACGGGGCCGTCGTCCGACTTCCGGTCCCTGCCGGAGCGCAGCTGCAGCAGGCCGTTGACGTCGCCCCTGGTGCCCTGGCCGCCCTGGCCGTCCTTGTCCTGGCCCAGGCCCTGCCGGACCGAGTCGAGGATCGTCAGACCCTGGGACACCAGGCCCGCGGCGATCTCGCCGAGGCCGTCCGCGCCGTTCAGGACGTTGACGTTGGCGCCGGACAGCCCGCCGGCGGCCTCCTTCACGATCTGCGGGAGCTGGTCGATGAGCATCCGGTCGAGCGCGACCCGGTCGTAGGAGGCCGCCGCCTCCGCCTGGATCTTCATGCGCTGGGCCTCGGCGGCGGCGAGGATCCGCACCCGCTCGGCCTCGGCCTCGGCGGGCTTGACGACCTCGGCCACCAGCTGCTTCTGGCGCAGCTCGGCCTGGCGCTGGGCCAGCTCCGTCTGGGCCTCGAGCACCTCCTGCTGGGCGTGCGCCTGGGCGAGCGGGCCGGCCTGCGCGGCCTGCGCCTGGGCGCGGTCCACCTCGGCCGAGTACTCGGCCTTCACGATGGCGGTCTGCCGGGCGTACTCGGCCTGCTTGCGGGCCGCCTCCTGCTCCGCCTCGACCGCGGCCTGGGTGGCCTGGGCCTGGGCGATCTGGGCCTGCCGCTGGATCGCCGCCTTGTGCGGGGCGGACATCGCGTCGATGTAGCCGGTGTCGCCGTCGTCGATCGACTGGATCTGCAGCGAGTCGACGATCAGGCCGATCTTCGCCATCTCCGTCTTGGAGGTGTCCAGCACCTCGGCGGCGAGCTTCTGCCGCTCGGTGACGATCTCCTCGACGGTCATCGAGCCGATGATCGCCCGCAGGTGGCCGGCGAAGATCCGGCCGGTGAGCACCGACATCTGCTCCTGGTCGGAGAGGAAGCGCTGACCGGCGTTGATGATGCTCTCGTGGTCGTTGCCGACCTTGAAGGCGATGACCGCGCGGACGTGCAGCGAGATGCCCTGCTTGGTCACACAGGTCTCGGTGACCTCCGCCTCGCACATGGAAAGGGTGAGGAACCGGACCTTGCGAAAGACCGGAAGGACGAACTTTCCATGGCCCGTCACCACTCGGAACGGCGCGCCCCCCAGTCCCCGCCGGCCCCCCGAGATCAACATCGCCTCGTCGGGAGCGGGAACGCGGTATCCGAACATGCTTGTACTCCTCAGCCTGCGTCGGCGGTCTCTCCGCCGAGCGTGTCCAATGGATCCACCCACTCGATGACGCCGACCTCGCGGCATCCCCGTGATTCGATCACGAGGACCGTGGCGCCCGCGGGCAGGGGATCCTCGGACCACGCCAGGAAGGTCTCGGAACCGCCTCTGACCCGCACCAGGACCTCACCGGGGCCCGCGGATCCCCGCGTCCCGATGAGCACCTTGCCCGTGCGGCCGACCACGGCCTCGTCCTGCGGCATCACCGGCCGTCCTCCTCCTTCTGGCCTGAGAATTCCGACGATAGACCGACCGGGGCCGGTTCCCAACGGGTGGGAGGCCACCGGAGTCGGCGACCGGCTGCGCCGGGCGCGCAGGACGTGCGCAGGACGTGCGCAGGACGTTGCGCGGGGACGTGCGCGGGGACGTCAGGAGCAGCGCAGAAGGATCATGAACCCGTAGTCCATGTGGAGCTGCTGGTGGCAGTGGAACAGGGACAGTCCCGGCTGGTCGGCGTTGAAGTCGAGGTCGAGGGTCTGGTAGCCGCCGAGCATGACGACGTCCTTGCGCAGGCCGCGGGTGGGGCTGCCGGCGATGTGCGTGATCTCGAAGGTGTGGCGGTGCAGGTGGAGGGGGTGGATGTCGTCGGAGGCGTTGCGCAGCCGCATCCGGTACCGCTCGCCGCGCTCGATCTCCAGCACCGGCTCGTCGGTGTCCAGGGAGAACGGGACGCCGTTGAGGGGCCAGACGTTGAACCCCTTCTCGGCGGCGTTGCGCTTCTCCACCAGCAGGTCGATGGTGCGGTCGGGCCGCCGGGTGGCGGAGCCGGGACCGGCGAAGGTGCGGTAGTCCCACGTGAACGCGGGCGGCGCGATCCACTGCGGGGCCCCGGCACGGCCCGCGTACTCCACCACCGTGCCCATGCCGGCGTTCCGGTCGTCGTCGGAGAGGTCCCCGAGGACCCACACACCGGGATGGTTCATTTCGACGAGGGCCGAGACGCGTTCGGCGGTCCCGATCCACAGCACCGGCACGCTCGCCCGGCGGGGCACCGGGTTGCCGTCGAGCGCGACCACGGTGAAGGTGTGGCCGGGCAGGGCGAGACTGCGGATCTCGGTGGCGCTGGCGTTGAGGACGTGGAACAGCACGCGCTGTCCGGCCCTGACCTTGATCGGCCGGCCGTGGCCCAGTTTGCGGCCGTTGACGCTGAAGGAGCGGTAGCCGACCTCGTAGCCGCGCGGCATGCCCCGGGCCAGGGAGTCGGCCATCGCCCGCTCGCCCCTGCGCTTCAGCTCCGGCACCTGGGAACCGGCCAGGGACGCCCGGGTCTCCTCCCCGCCGTGGCCGAGGGAGGGCTCGAACTCCTTCAGCGTCAGGAACACCTCCTGGTCGTAGGCCCCGGGGTCGGCCTTCGGCTCGATGTAGACGGGGCCGGCCTGACCGGAGTACGTGCCCCGGGTCAGGTCACCGTGCGCTGTCACATGCGTGTGGTAGAAGCGGAAACCGGCCGGTCCGGGGGTGAACGACAGGCGCCGCATGCCGTGCGCGGGGATGTACGGGGTGCCCTCCTCGGCGGCCCCGTCCACGTCGGCGGGAACCCGCTGGCCGTGCCAGTGCAGCAGCTCGGGGGTGCCGGTGTCGTTGTGGACGTCGACCACGACCGGGCGGCCTTCGGTGAACCGCAGCAGCGGACCGGGGAAGCGGCCGTTGTACGTCGTGGTGGAGACGACCGTGTCCGGCGCGAGCTCGACCTGACCGGTCGCGATCCGCAGGGTGTAATCCGCCTTCCGCTTCCGCGAGAGCGACGGAAGGCGCTCGGCCTCGCTCGTCGCCGTCCGCGCGTCGCAGCCGGCCACCCCACCGGCACCGGCACCGGCCAGCGCGGACACGCCCCCCAGCCTGAGGACGTCACGACGAGAGATGGACACGGCTCGGCTCCCTTCCCCGTAGGCGCACGTCTCACTATGCGGATCCGGTGCGCCGGAGCCGGTAGATCGAGCCCGGTAACGGGGTGAATCACCGTGATGCCGGCTGACGCCGGGCACGGTCGCTGCCGGCCCGTCCCGAAGTCGCCTGCGAAGGCGGCCCGTTCGCCGCCTGGTGGTGCAGAACGCCGGAACGCTACCGTGATCCGGGGAGGTGTACACCCAGTGCATTACGCCGACTCGCCCTCATGGCGGTTCTCCGAGGGCTCCTCTCAGATGCTTCACGCCGCACTGTTCGTTCGCGACGCTGCTGCCCTGCCGGTTCCGGCGGACGCGCGCGTGCCACCGCCTCTGATCGACCGGCCCCACCACGTGGAGGTCCCGGAATCCCTGAACCGCGAACTGTCGGCAGCCGAGTGGCTGGAGTGGTGGGGCGCACTCGTCGCCTGCGAGATGGGCGATGACCACCGTGGCCCGGGAGAGGACAGCGACGACACCGCACAGCGCGTAGCTCGGATCCTGCAGCGACGGCAGGCCGTCTTCGATCCTCCCGACTTCGACGCGCTCCGCACCACGCCACAGCTGCAGGCGCTGGTCCGGCAGCATTCAAGGGAGTCCCTGCTGTGGGCCGGACGGACGCGGCGCCGGAACCCACCAGGACGGCCCCCCGACGGTTCGGCCTTCTCATGGAGCCTCGTCAAGAGCGTCGCCGAGAGGGTGGCCAGGACGCACGGTGTTCCGATCGCGGACGTCACGGGGACAGCCCTGGTCCTGCGGGTCGAAGGAATCTGGTCACAGCCGACAGGCCCGGGACACATGCTCTGCTCCACCGCGGCGGCCGCCGATCCCGACGTCGCGATCCCCTTGCTGCGCGACACTTTCGTCTCCGGGCTGGGCGCATGACACGCTCTGTGAACGGGGTGGCTCGTGGTGGCAGCGGCGGTCAGGCAGCCGTGGCAGGGCGTGGTTCGCCGTGGAAGACCTCTCGGGCGTGCCAGTCGCGGTGAGCTGCGGCGACAGGGCGTGCGCCGCGCTGTGGGCCGAGGAGCGGGCGGCCCGCGAGGGCTGTGACGTGCTCGCGGGCGGCGGGGCTGTGGCCGACGAAGCGCTGTGAGACCAGGACGCGGTGGTCGTCCCCCAGTCCGAGAACGCCCTTGTCGAAGAGCTTGTGGTGCAGCGAGCACAGGCAGAGCCCGTTCTCGATCTCGTCGGGGCCGTCGAACGCCCACCAGCGCACATGGGCGGCCTCCAGCCCGACCGGCACCGCGCCGATCCTGCCGTCGTAACCGCAGAAGGCGCACCGGTACTCGTAGGCGGTCAGGACCAGCTCCCGCATCCGTGGGTCGCGCTGTCTGCGTGTCGCAGACAGCTGCCCGGTCTGCGTCGGCTCCAGTTCCAGGCCGACGGCTTCGCACAGTTCGCTGTGCAGGGAGGGCGGGAAGTGCAGGTCGAGCAGCGATCGTGCGATTCTGCCGAGCAGGTCCGGTTCGCGGCGCAGCGCCGCTCTCAGGTCCGGCGCGAGCCGCCCGGTGGCGCCCGTCTCGCGGAGGTCCCGTACCCCGCTTCCCGGGCTCCCGGGTCCGCGGTCGGTGCGCACTTCCCATACGTCGTCGTTGACGAGGTGGTGGAAGGGGTAGGCGGGTGTCGTCCTGTGGGGCGGGCCGTACTCGGTCAGCAGGCGCTGCAGGTCGTGCTCCACCGCGGTGTACCGCAGACCGCCGTCGGCGTCCTCCTGGAACCGGCCGAGGGCGTACAGGAGCAGCAGCGGTTTGTGCGGGGCGCGCGTTCCGCTCCTGGTCCACTGCCTCAGCTTCGCTATCCGCTCCAGCCAGTCCATGGCGGCTGATCGTAGACGGGCCCGCCCGCACACGTGCGGGTACTGCTCGGGACGGCCGCATGCCTGGCAAGAGGGCGCCGGCGCGGTGCGGGCCGGGAGCGACGAAGGCGGGTGGTGGGCGGGTTCGGGCGTGGTCAGTCATCGGTCCGGACGAAGACCGGTTTGAGGTGCTCTTCGGGCAGCGCTGGCAGGTCCTCCCAGTCGATGACGTGGGAGACCACCTTTTCGGGGTGGACCTTTCCGGAGGCGGCGAGGGCGAGGGCGTCGGGTATGCGGGCGCGTACGTTGTCGCGGGCGATGCGCAGGGTGACGCCGGTGAGGTACATGTCGAGCAGGGGCAGCTCGCCGGGGCGGAAGTGGTTGCCCGCGCTCTCGCATATCCCTTCCGGGGTCAGGCACTGGACGGCGGCGGCGAGCCGGTCGACGCGTCCGGTGGCCTCCACGGCGATGTCGTAGCCCTGCGGACGGGGTGCGGCGCCCGGGCGGTGGCGGCGCCGAACCCCTGGGCCGGCGCCCGGTGTTCGGGGTCGGCGTAGAGGACGTCGGAGGCGCCGAGCGCGCGGGCGATGTCGCACACGTACAGACCGATGCTTCCGCGGGCGACGACCAGGACGCGGGCGCCGGGGCGGGCCCTGAGGCGGGGTGCGATCAGGCGCCACGCCAGGGACCAGTTGTCGCCGGCAGAGGCCATGGCGACCGGGTCGAGGCCGGTGGGCAGGGGGACGAGCATGGCGTCGGCGTACGGGACGCGGACCGGATCGGATCGGACCGGAGAAGAGTCCGCGCCAGTTCCCGCCGGTGGGTGCGGATCGGCGTGGCGGATGACGGAACCGCCCGCGCCCCAGGTGCCGTCGGCGGGCAGCCGGCGTGGAAGTCGCGCAGCACCCAGCCACTCGACCACGCCGCCGAGCAGTTGCAGGCGCTCATCACCGGCGCGATCAAGCACTGATCATCCGGAAGGCGACCCACCAGGCCGGCGAACGCTCGGGAGCCCGCGGGCGTCGACCATCGTGGGAGTCGCCCGCCGATGGCCATCAACCCCCCAAATCCCCAGCTCAGGGCCACACCAGGCAATACGGCTGATGCCCGGCCTCATGCAGCCGATGGCTGAAGTCCTGCCACTCGTGCAGCGAATGGGGGTGGCATGGCGCTGACCTGGGGTTTCTCGGTTGAATGTGCGTTGACCTGGGAAAACTCCTCTCGGTAGTTCTCACGGGTCAACGCCGTTTCCCAGGCTCATGTGCCCTGGATGTGCCCTCGGCGACCATGACCGTCGAGGGTCGACAACCGGATCAGTCGGCGACGATGTTCGCCGTGAGGATGCGGACGGCTTCACGAGTGTTGTCCGCGGCGAAGCGGACCTCTCGCACCTCCTGGAACGGCTTCCCGGGCTTGGGCGCCACAGAGTACGGCTCGCGCAGCTTGACGCTCAGGGTGGTGGAGTCACCGATTGGCATCGCCAGGATGCCGTCATTGATCTGGACGGCTCTGCGATAGCCGCTGTGCCGGGTCGTGCGGACCGATTCGACGAGGTCAAGCGGGATCGCGATCTGCACGAAGTGGGCAAACCGCAGCACCATTTTGCCGTCGCCGACGCTGTGAGGGCGGACGGAGAGTGCCGCAATGAAGCCGAGCACCCAGAGGGTTCCGTAGATGGAGAGCGCCAGCAGGATGATGCGCACCACGGACCAGGGGACGAGGAACTCGACGGCGAGGATCTCCAGAGGCACGAGAAACACCATTGCCCACATGATTGGCTTGATTTCCGAGCCGTAGGTCAGGATCTGGTGTCCTTCGGGTGCGTCCGGCTTGCGGCGGATCCAGCGCCAAAGAGCGCGGAAAAGGCCGAATTCCATCCCCATCGCCTTGGCCACAGGGGCAGGGAGCACGGTGGATAGCGCCTGGTTGAGGGCCTCCTGCCCGTCGGCACCCCGGCTCCGGGAGGTCTTGTAGGCCCGCGTGGCAAGGGTGAACTCGGTGATCACGATCCCGGCCAGGAGGAGTTCGAGTAGCAGTCCGACCGCCACCGCCTCGCCGAGGCTGAACACGCCTGTCCATACGAGGCAGACCTGGGCGAGGACAACGGTAGGTGCCGCCCATCGGGCGGTGGTCGCCAGGAACCTCCGCAACGTCAACCAACTTTCCTCTCGGGGGTGTTAAGTTCACTGGTTATTATCCCCGCTGGCTCTTCGCGGCTAAGCCCCGCGAAGGCCCGTACTGGCTGCTTTCTTTCGTAGACGCGGCCCGAAAAGAGAGCTTTCCGGACGAGCCGCACTCACTGTTTCTGCCAGTCCTCTTCCACGACAATCCAGTTCTCGCCAGTGAGTTTCTGTTCGAGGAAGGCATAGGGGAGGAGGCCGTAGCCCTGGACCCCCCAGCCGGTTCCCCAGCTGTTCCGGACGCGGAAGGCTCCCGAGCCGGTACCCCGGTCGTAGGGAGCGGTGTCCGCCTCGTCGTCGTAGCCGGTCAACAGGACCACATGAGGTCCCACCGACTGCTCCGTGGGCAGCTGTACAGGAATGACACCGCCGTTCAGCAGGGACATGGAGATCGACGGACAGAGCCGGATCTCCACGCTCACAGGGATGCCCAGCGCGATGTACCGGCGCGCCAGGTCGAGCAGGCCAGCCCCGTCCGGCGCACGCAGCGGACGCGCGATCGGGCGGGAGTGCCACGCGCTGACGTGGCAGTGCTCGGGCGGATCCCGGTCGACCCGGGTCGGACCGAGTTCGTCGTACGGCCAGGCTGCCTCCTCGCACAGCCCCGACTCTGCCCAGGCGCGGAAGCTGTGTTCGAGACGGGAGCCCTTGCGGTCCGCGGAACCGGCGAGCCGGCGTGAGAGCCGGTAATTGAAAAGGACTGAGGGGGTGAACTCCAGCTGCTTGGCCCGGCGGGCGTAATAGCCGGCGATCGCCGTGGTGACCGCGGCGGTGCACAGTGGGACCTGCCCCTGGTCGATCACGGGTGGCATCCAGCCGGACAGGTCCATCCGGTGAGGGACGCTTCCGGCCGTCCACCAGGGAGGCACGATCCCGGACAGCCAGTCGGCGTCGGCGGCTTCGGAGACCGCGGAGTCGGCGTCCTTGCCGGTAGGGCGTGCCGTCGTCACGACGGGTCCCGGGGTGTGTCGGGGCCTTTCCCGGCGTTCCGTTTCTGGACCGTCTGGTCGATCCGCTTCTGGCGACGAGTGACAGCGGAGTAGAACTCGTTCAGGGCGGCCTGGTCGAAGTTGGACTCGGGCCTGCGCTCGGGCAGGAAAGCACCGGTGTCCGTGCCGCGGACGAGCAGGGCGCTGTCCTCGCCCGCGGTGGGGGAGACTCGCGGTGTGATGTAGTCGATTGCGAAGTTGAAACGTCCAGTATCGGTCTGGTTGGGGCCCGAAGCGTGGGCCATGGCCAGATGGTGCACAGAGCACTGGCCAGCGTCAAGGAGAACGTCGACAGCCGCCACCTCATCGATGTCGACGGCGATCTCCTCACCGCGCATGATGTCCTCTAGGCCGGAACCACCGAACCGATGTGGCAACGCGCCGCGCAGATGTGAACCCCGCGCGTAGCGCATGGTGCCGTTGGCGACAGTGGTGTCGGTGAGCGCGACCCAGACGCGTGCCGCGTGCTGCTGGTAGCCGTCCAGGCCCAGGTAGACGGCGTCCTGGTGCCAGGCGAGTGAACTACCGCTGTGCGCGGGCCTGATGAAGAGGTTGGTGGACCACACCAGCAGGTCGGGTCCCAGCAGTGACTCGACGGCGTCGAGGATCGCGGGGTGGTGCACGATCCGATCGGCCCAGGAGGCGACCAGGTGGATCTTGGGGAAGGCCGCGTACCGTGCCAGGGCGCCGCCCACTGCGCTCACGGCACGCAAGTAGGTTTGGCACTCGGCCAGCGCCTGTTCGGCCTCGGCACGCGTGAGCGCGTCCACAGGGAAGGCGAATCCGTCGGTGCGGAACCGTGCCGCCAAGTCGGGAGCGGTCGTGGTCATCGGGCAGCCACCTCCGGGACGGGCACGATCCCGTACTGTTTGGCGTCCTGCCGCATCCGGTCCAGCAGGGCGAGCGCGTCGTCCCGCTTGGCATCCGGAGCCTCGGGGGACCGCAGGTAGCCGGCAAGACGCTGTCGGTCGGGTTCGGGCATAGTGCCCTTCAGCTGGTGCAGGGCGGCGGCGCTGGTGCGCTGCGGGAAGTACAGAGCCTTGGCGGTCTCCAGGAACAGTTCCGCGTTGTCCTTGCTCACCACCCTCCGGCGCAGCGCCGCGTTGATCGCGACGCGGATGTTGACCATGGGTTCGCACACCGGACGCAGTGACTCGCTGTCGAAGGTGATGGCGACCTCGTCGTCATCCTCCAGGGCGCCAGAGGCGTACATGCCGTACACGGTCCCGACTCCGGTCATGCCGTACATGTCGAGTTCGGCGGCTCGGAGGGCGCCCATGCTGGACGAGCCGTAGACGCGGACCCCGCGGTCCATGGCCCGCAGGATCTCCTTGGGGGAAATCGAGAAACTCTGCAGGAACTTCCCGTCGATGATGCCGATGCGGTTCGGCGGTTGCTCCTGCGCCATGAGGGTGTCGATGTCCCCGCGCTCGATGGGCGGCAGGAACTCGGCGCCGGGAAGGCGGGCCGCAGCGTCCTCGGGCGGCAGGCTGGGGCCGACGAACACGACCGTACGCATGATGTCTTCTTCCCTCACTGGGCGGAACCGGCGGTCCGCAGTTGCTGTCGGGCCGAGTTGATGGCGGCCAGGGCGTTGTTCCACGCCTGGGCGGCCCGAGGACCGAGCTTGTTGCGGTCGACGGTCCAGGACTCGATGCCGGGCACGATGACCCGTACGACTGTGGCGGGTACGCCGGGTGCTGACAGGTCGACGGCGATGGCCTGGTCGAGGCCGCGAGCCCGCAGACGCTGGAGCAGTAGCCGTACGTCGTCCATGACGTCCGTGCTGGGATGGGACGGGACATTCTGGAAGCGGATGGGGCGTGCGGACGGCTTGATGGCCCAGGAGTCGGGGTTCGCGCGGTTGCTGCGCCGCACGTGGTAAAGCGCCTTCTCGACGGGCTGCCCGGCGGCGGTGATGTCCTCGCGCATGGCCTGGATGTCCACCACGCGGGACTGGGCGACCTCGCTGATGGCCCGTACGACGGCGACCTCGGCGTCCGGGTGAGTTCCGATGCCATGGTGGGAGCGGGAGAAGGAGTCAGCGACGTATTCCGACACCACCGCCTGGAAGCTCGGGATGCCCGTCGCCGAGGTGATGTTCTTCACCTCGATGGCGATCCCGGCGTCCAGGAACTTCTCCATGAAGAACTGTGCCCGTGGCGGAAGTGTCGACGGATCGAGGCTGGGGTGGCGCTCTTGCGCCCAGGCCCGAATAGCGTCCCCTACGGGGCCGCCTTCGTCGTCGGCGGCCAGCTTGCCGAGGCGGTTGGAGATGAGGTCGGCCATGGTCCAGTCGTCGCGCTCGACGAGCTCGCACAGGGCGTGGCAGATGGCCTCTTCCAGGGAGTTACCGGAAGCGATGCCGTTGGTCGTGGAGACGGGGTAGCAGGGGACCTCGTGGTAGCTCATGTAGTAGCCGGCCAGGAACTGTGGCACGAGGACATTGCGCTCGTGCATCAGGTCGTAGCCCTCCACCCAGGAGATGGGGGTGTCGATGCGGTAGGCGTGGTGCAGCTCGAAGTTGCACGACCGGGGGTCGAGCACGGCACGTCCGGACTTTTCGAGTTCCGGGTAGGAGGCGATCGCGGTCGGCCGTAGGGGCAGGGAAGCGGCGAAGCGTTCGGCAGCCTCCATGATGGCCGACGTCTTGGCGTCGATCTTCGTCGCGCCCTTGCCGTTGTAGACGGAGATGATGTCGAACGACCGCGGGGCGATGGCGTTGTAGACGGGGATACCGACTCGGTCGAGACCGGTGATGTCAGCGACCCTGGTCACGCCGATCCGCTTCAGGTGCGGGGCCATGCGTGCGTAGGTGGTCTCGGCGGTGATCTCGCGGTGCGGGCCGTTTCCGGTGATCTTGGGAACGCTGGAACGCAGTTTCAAAGCAAGGGCTCCTTGGATGCGCTGTACACCGGGCAGGTCAGCGGCTGCCGACGGGTTCGAGGCGGGATGTGCCGTCGCCGAAGTAGCTGTAGGTGTAGGCCAGTTCCTGGCCGGTGGTGATTTCCACGGGTTCCGGAAGCGCCCAGACGGCGGTGTACCAGTGGCTACGGGCGCAGCCCAGCCAAGGGGCCGTCGACAGGGTGGCGTTCGGCCCGAGCTGAGCCTCGAAATGCACGACGATGGCGTTGGCTTCGCCCGCGCGATCGGCGGTGAGCGTGCACTGGGTTTCAAGCGGGCGGATCAAGTCCTGGTGCAGGTCGACCTGGTACAGCTCGGTCGGCTTGGACAGGAACTCCCAGGTCTGCACGGTCTCCGGGCGCTCGTAGAAGCCGATGGAGCGTCGGCTGTCTGACTCGGCCATGGGGCCGAAGTCGATGCCGAACATCTCCTTCCAGCGAGCGAGATGAGCCTGGGTGACCCGGTGCTTGTCGAGAACTCCGTCGGGGATCCGGGCCAATGTTGCGAACGAGGTGAGCCGGCCGGGGACCAGGCGGGGGGCGTCCGTCATCAGTCGGCGCCGGGCGTCCTGGACGGTCTCCCAGATCTGCATGTCCAGCGCTTCGTTGCCGACGATGTCCGTCAGTAGGACATCGGCCCGCTCTGGGAGTTCGAGCTGCGGCGACCAACCTGGGATGAATTCGATGCGGTCGGCTACCCCGTTGCGCTCGGCGATCCGCTGGGCCAGGTGGACCATGCCGGCTGGCTCGACCGCGTAGACCTTGCGGGCTCCCGCCTGCGCGGCGGTGATTGCCAGGATGCCGGAGCCGGTCCCCAGGTCGAGGACGACATCCCCCTCCCGGACCGTCTCGCGAACGGCTTGTTGGAAGGCGGCCTTGCGCACTGGGTCGTCCAGCATGGCGATGTGGACGAACGCAGCGTCGTAGCCGCCTTTGGGGAACGGCTGGTTGCTGAATCCCGCGGACGCATCGGTGCGCAGCAGGCCGGCCTGGTGGAGCGAGACCACGGTGGTCAGCGCTTCCTGAGCGGCCCGGGGCCCCTTCAGCCGGGGGCTGAGCAGTGTCAGCGCCTGGCCGACCGTGCGGGGCTGGTGAAAGAGATCGAGGAGGCCGAGCGCGTCATGGCCGAGTTTGAGGATACGGCTCTCGAAGTGGATCTTCACCTCGTTGCTGGTGTCGACCTCCGCGATGAAGGACGGCGCCCGGTGGAGCACGGTGTCGGGTGAGAGTTTCGGCATGTGCTGATCACTGTCCTCGTGGATGTGTAAGTCGGGCGGCCGCCTGCACCAAGGCGGCGGAGATGGCCGGCTGGAAGTCGCCGAGCGAACCGGCTTCCCGGCGACCTTCGGTGAGGGAGATGCCTTCCTTCGGCTCGACGATCTGGTAGCCGTCCTCGCGTAGTTGGTCGGCGTTGCGGCGTACGGCGGGCTTGGACCACATGGCTGCGTTCATGACGGGCGCGATGATCACGGGGCACTCGGCGGCGAGGAGGGTGGCCGTCAGGACGTCGTCGGCGATGCCGTGCGCGGCCTTCGCTAGGAAGTTCGCGGTGGCCGGAAGCACCACCAGCACGTCCGCCCAGGAACCGAGGGCGACGTGCGCGGCGCCGCCGCCTGTGTGGTCCTCCCAGTCGGTCACCGGGGCGTGGCCGGTGACGGCCTCGATCATGCGCGGCCCCATGAGGGCGTGCGCCTGCGCGGTCATGATGGTGCGGATCTCCTGGATCCCCACGGTGCCGCGCAGCCATGCGTTCACATGGGGGACCGCGACGGCGGAGAAGGAGCCACACACCCCCCACAGCAACCGCACCTCGGCGAACGCCTCCTCTGGGCTGCTGGCGCGCTCGCTCATCGGCCGATCACCTCTTCGGGAGTGCCGACGGCACGCAGGACGCCCGGAAGGGCTAGTTCGCCCTGCCGCAGCAGTGCCTCGGCGCCCTGCTGATCGGACGCTGACCAGGCGCGCAGGGCCACGTGCTGGAGGATGCCAGCGGCGAGGTGTGTTGCCAGCCGTGCATGCTCGTCCTTGCTCAGCTGAACGCCCCGGGTCGTCTCGTAGCCCCTGACCGTCTGTTCGGCCCGCCGTTCCTGGAGTTTCCGCGAGCCCATGGCCGCGGCGGCCTGCACCAGGTCCCGCAGCAGGAACGCGAGGTCGGTCATGGGGTCGGCGATGCCGGCTTCCCGCCAGCCGAGCACGCGCGGAACGGTGCCGGGGACGCAGGAGCCGATTGACAGCCGACCGTGCACGACGGCCTGTGGACAGGCATCGGGCCCCGGTACTGAATCCGTGTCGGCGAGACACCGGATGCGTGGAGCTGTGTTTTGGTCCAGCCGGTCGCGCGCGGCGCGGATGCCCGCTGCTGCGTCCGGTGCCGCGTCCAACCAGGCCGGGCGGGGCCTGACCGGCAGGGCGCGCACCCGTGCGACGGGGATGGCGTGCAGGTGCGCGAGGAAGATGCCGAGCTCGCGGAATACCTGCACGTCGTTTGGGTCGGCTGCCTCACCGGGCGCCGAGCCGCTGAAGACGGCGTCGCCGAGCAGCGCCGGTGTGCCCACAACGGGGTGGATGGCGGTACGGGCGTCGGCCAGTTGCGGAAGGCAGGCGTACCGGGCGGCTGGCGTCGGGGTGATCGCGTCGGCGAGAGCGTTCAGCGCGTCGGCGTCGAGATAGGCGGGTGTGACCTCCGGGATGCTCTCTCCCCAGCGGTACCCACCGTCGACCCGAAGACAGACGCGGGTGACGAACGGGCCAGGAAGCGAGCGCACCGGCTGCCCGGCCTGCACAGTGGTGTGAGTCATCGAGCGGTGCTCCCTTGCGCGTTGAGGTACGGCTTCGCGGGATCGAGTCGCTCGGCCCGGTAGCGCTCCTCGATGGCGCCGAGCCGGTCCGCCGCGGTCGTCCGGCCGTCCCGCCAGGCCGCCACGAGCCCCTCAGCGACCAGCAGGCAACGGTGCTGGCCGAAGCTCATCAGTCGGCCCTGTCGCTGCTCGGGCTCGTCCGCCAGCCACCAGCCCCGGCCCAGCTCCAGCGCGAATGCGGGGCCGGTGTCCCGGAGCGTGCCGCTGTGCTCCTGGTGCAGGTCCGTCAACGCGCGCTCTTGCGAACGCCAGTCGTCCCGGTACAGATAGAGGACCATTGCGTCCCGCCGCTCGTACCCCTCCGGGTGGTTGGCCGCCTTCAACTGGTACGGGACACCTGCGCCGCACAACAGCTCGGTGATCGCACGCATCAGGCCGGCGGCCGCCGCCGGATCCAGGGGCGTGTAGTACAGGCGTACGACGGGACGTTCGCCGTGGCGGGGCAGTCCCGCGTCACCGATGGCGAGGTACCAGCCGGGGTACATGTACGGGCGCTCGGGCGGAAACCTGACGCTCACCGGTTGCCCCGGTCCGGCCGTCGGCGGAAGCATCTCCTCCGCGGTGACGGTCAAGGTCAGGCTGTTCTTGCGCACGCGGCACCTCTCCGGCCCCGCCGTGACCGTGCGCCAGTCAGAGTCCCAATACCCGCTGCCCTGATTTGCTTCGGACAGGGCATGGGCCACGGCTGGGGCCTCCCGCCTGCGCGTGCCCAGCACCACGGGTGCGCCGTCGATGAGCCAGCGTGCGGCGCGGGTGTCGCCCGCGTAGTAGCTCAGGTACAGGAACCGGGACAGGTGGGGCAGGACGGGGAGATCCTCGGGCACGGACTCGACGCCAGGGGCGGGGCGAAGCTCTCCCCACTCGCGGTGGTGGAAGGCTGACTCGTTCAGCACCTCCACGTCCTCGGCGATCGCGGCGAACGCCGCCTGGTATCGGTTCATGCGCCTGCCTTCCGGAGGATGCCGGGAGCGAGTAGCTCGGCCACGCCTCGGGGGTCGTTCAGCAACGTGCGGCCCACGAAGAGGCACAGATGCCCGATCCGCCCTAGTGAGCCGATCTGCTCCAACCGCCCGGCCGCGTACATCAGGACGGACAGTCCGGCGTAGCGGAACGCGAGGTCCCGCTGCTCCAGCGAGAGCGGGGCGCTGTGTTCGTATGCGGTGAGGAAAAGGCCGACGTTGCGTCGCACGGTGGCCCACGTGCTGGCGTCAGCCAGACGGCCGGCGTCGCCCCGCACGGTGTGCAGCCACTGGATCAGGAACTGTCCGGCGAGGGTGCCCACGTCGAGCATCGGGTCGCCGAAGCCTGACAGTTCCCAGTCGACGAGCGCGACTTGGGGGCGCGCACCGTCGGCGTCCTTGACCAGGATGTTGTCGTCCCGGAGGTCGAAGTGCACCAGCCGGCTCGGGGTCCACTCCTCGCGCATCCGGGCCACGCTGTTGTCGACCGCCTGCATGGTGGCCGCGTAGTCGGAGTAATCCATTCCCGGTCCGCTCGCGAGCTCGCTCGGGGTCAGGGTGACGAAGGAAGCGAAGGGAAAATCGATGAGTTGCGGACGGTACCCCGGGTCCGTGGTGAAGCGCTCGACCGTGGAGGTGTGAAGCCCGGCGGTCACGGAGGCCAGCGACACCAGTAGTGGTACAGGGATCTCGGGGAATTTCCGGCCGACATCCCGCATCGAAACGAAGCCGGTCTTTCCCTCCATGACGAGTGTTTCGGTTTCCGGGTCGGTTGCAATGAAACGAGGAACAGCCGCCCTAACGTAATGTGGAACGTCGGATTCGGGTATCAGTCTGAGCATTTTCTCTTCGTTGCCGGTTGCCGTGCCGACGGCTCTGGCCGTTGCTGGATCAACCTGTTTCAGGAAGAGTGCCGTCCCGTCCTCGAAGTGCAGCATTGCCACGCTGTTGCGAGCTGCGAAGGTCTGTATCCGAACGATGCCGCCCCGGTCGATACCGAGCGAAGAGAGCCAGGAACGAGTCCGGGCCTTTTCGGGCCCGGACTCGTTCGGCAGCGCCCCGCACCAAGGCGAAGACATGCTGCCGCCCTCCCGTCCGGTCTTCGGCGACGCGACACCGGCTGGGCTGTGCGAAGCGCTTGTCATCATGAGATGAACGACTCAGATCAACAGTGGAAGGCCACCGTCGCGGCAGCGGCCATCACGCTGCCCTGAGCCTCCTCGTCGGGCGAGATGCCGGCCTTCTCCTCCAGGAACGCCTGCAGCTCCTCCGGGCTGACGCCCGCGAGCTCCTGCAGGGCCTTCTCGCCGGAGGCGGGGTCGATGACCGCGCGCTGCTCGTCGGTCATCGACGCCTCGGCGTCCTGGATCTTGCTGACGAGGTCGGCGAACGCGGTCTCGTCGACCGCGGAAACCATTGCTTCAGACATGTGATCCTCCTGATTCGGCCCCTGCCAGTCGGCGGGGGAATCGAATGGACGGATGTGATCTAAACAAACGTTCCCACCCCCCTGTCAACGGGTTTCCTGTATTCCGCTTATGTGTGTTGGGAATTCAAATCCGGACATGCCAATGAGCCTGTCGGCGATTTTCCGGCAGGTGATTGTTGCGCCATCTAGCTAAGTGAGTGAGCCGAGAGCTGGCGTCGTGAGGGTTACAAGGGTGCGGGAACCCAGGAGCTGGCGCGCGCGCATGGCGAGTAAGTCATCAGAAGCCCCCGTGGACAATCTCGTGGTCGAGAGGAGGGTAGGCATATGTCGGCGGCTGCGGCCAGAGGTTGCTTGGCTGGGAGAAAAGATCAAGACGTTCCCGGAGGTGCGATCCTCGGTCGTCGCTGGCTTGCGTGTGTCCCGTTTGGCGGAAACAGCACCCAGCTGGTCGACAGGACTACCGGTTGAGGATTTGACCATCTTGTTTTCGGCCGTCGAAACCCATCTGGCCGGTGCCATGGCGAGATATGGACCATCTCGACGGCCCCTTTGTCCCTGGTGAGAGACGTAATATGCGACGGCAACGCTATGGCGGGCACTCACCGATGGTGGCTTGATCAATGCGGAAGCGGGCACGCCGCTTCATGCCAACGCGACTCGGCGGGCTGTTCCAGCCGGAACACCGCAGCAGAGCCAAGCATCCGGGACCGGAAAATGGAAGGGGCTCAAGGCCGGTGAAGAGGCCGACGATGCCACATTCTCCGCCCACGAGCGGGACTGTCTGAAAGACGCTCCGGGCCTCACACGGTGCATGGTGGGGGTGCTTGCGCCTGCCACGGGTCGGTTGGGCGGTGGAGCCGCCCGGGACGGGGCTTGCGACCCGCCCCTGTCGGGGCTTCTCGAAGTGGGGGAACCTCTCGATCGGCTACGTTCCGGCAGGGACGGGGGTTCAGGGGCCACCAGGGCGGTGGAGACCGCGACGTCGATCACGAACCCGCAGGACGCGGGGATCAGTACGATCAGCAGCGGTCCCGTGTAGCGCGCCAGCCAGCTCATGGCGTGGCCCATCACGGCTTCCACCACGCCTGCCACGGCCGGGTGATGATCTCGCGGTAGGTGTGGTGCGAGGGGTTGCGGCCACCGTGCTCGAACACCCAGCTCTGCGGTTCGGCGAAGCCGACGCCGGGCGACGAGCTCTCACCACAGACCGCGCACTGCATCGCATAAGTGGTGGGCTCGGCGTCGGGCTCCCGGTCGGGCTGGAGGGTCCATTCCTTGTGGCACATGATCGCTCGGGTACTCACCGGCTCACCTCCTCCAGTGCGGCAGTGACGAACGGGTGCTGGAGTGCGGAGAGGAGGGCGTCGGCGTCGGTGAGGGTGTCGTCGTCGGGCAGCTCGCACCAGCCGCCGAACCAGTCGTCGAACCGTTCCAGGCCGGGCGCGACGAGCCATGAGTTGGCGGACAGATGCCGTACCGGCAGTCCGTCCCAGCGATCCGCGGTGCCGGTCTCGACGGCGTAGTAGAGGCGTTCGTTAGGTCCGTCGTAGAGCACCGGACCGATCGCCGCACCGGTGGCCCGCAGGTGGGCCAGGGCCAGGAATCCGATGTCCGCGGGGGCCCGTACGAGGTCCCAGCCGTCGCCGACTCGGAGCAGGCGCAGGCTGGGGGCGTCGTTGACCATGGGTGCGCTGCGCAGCGCATCACGAACGGACATCACGTGTCTCCCCCTTGATGCTGGAGGCCGGGGCTCGCGCAGAGGGAGGGCGCGGGGTGTGTCGCCAGCCTGGTGGAGCGGGCCACGATCAGGCGGGTACCTGTCGCTGCTATCTGCCGCTGCCGGTCGGCCGCAACGCGTTTCGGGCCGAGGTGGCTGAGGGCGGGAACCACGGCGCCATAGATGTCGGGCAGTTCGAGTGCGTCGAGGAGGCCGACGAAGGCGGGAGACCGGATGGCAGCCGTTGCCTCTCGGTCCGTGAACACTCCGCACAGGCGTAGTTCGTGCTGCCGGCAGTACTCGGTAAGACAGGAGACGAGCGCCGCGTGGCGGGCCAGGCCACCGGTGACATGGCGCAGGTAGCCGAAGACCTGGGGGAATGCGACGGGGCGGCGTTCCGTGATGAGTTCGTCGTCCATGTCTCCAGCGTCGGCCGCCGCGAACGGCCTTGAAATGAACCGCTGTTGCACTTCCGTTGCACTTCTCGCCCCGCGCCGTCACCGAGAGTGCTTCTATACGTGACGGAGGGAGGACATTCGTGGTCAGCGTGCAGCAATGGACCGGCCGGGAAGCGAGCGTCCTGCGCGCAGCCCTGCGCATGAGCACGCGCGCTTTCGCCGAGCACCTCGGTGTTGCGCTACGGACGGTCGCCAAGTGGGAGAGCCTCGGCACCGAAACCCAGCCCCGCCCGGACACTCAAGCCATCCTTGATACCGCGCTCTCCCGTGCGGACTCCGCCGCCCAGACCCGGTTCGAGACGTTGCTGTACCCCGAGCGCAAGAGCGCGCGGCCAGCGGACTACGAGACCTGGACCGAGGACATTGAGCGCGCGGTCGTCTGCATCAGCCGCCAGGACTTTCCCTTCGCCACCACCTTGCTGAACCGCCGACTGGGATGCCTTGACCCGCATTACCTGGACGGCACGGGGTTGTACCTGTACGGCCGCTCCCTCGTCCTCCTCGGCGACCTGCAACGCGACCAGGGTGTGATCCTCGGCCCGCTCTCCGCCCGGCACTCTTACCTGACCGCACGCGATATGTTCACCGAACTCGACATCCCACGCCGAGTTGCCCAGATCGATCTTTCCCTCGCCGTCGTCCAGGAGATGGCGGGTCAGCTCGACGCCTCGGCCCGCCAGTACGAACTCCTCACAGGCGACGAGCGCCTGAGCCCTCGCGACCGAGCCAGGGCCCGGCTCTGGGTGGGTACCGCCCTGAGCAAGGAGGGCAACAACGAGTACGCCACCCAGGTCATGACAGCCGCCACCCGTGCCTTCGAGGACCTCGGCGAGCCGGAGGACTGGTCGGTCGCCCACCAGAAGCTGGCCCTCGCCCACCGAGGCGCCGGCGACCTGACCCAGGCACTGCACTACATCGACATCGCGCGCACCACCGGCACGGTCGACTCCCCGATGCAGCGAGTGAGGCTGGACACCGCCTACGGGCACATCCTTCTGTCGGATGCGGCGACCCGGAATGATGGGCTGTCCGTCCTCGATCAGGCGGCACAGGTGGCCCGCCAGTACGGGCTGAGCCACCAGCTGCGCAGTATCGAGGGCATCCGAAAGGGCCAGCAGGGATGAGCCAGGGAGTGCCAGTGCCGGAGCACGAGCAGCGCCAGATCACCGACGAGCAGTTCCACGACGCGACTCTGATCTGGAGCTACCACCAGATGGGCCACGAGCAGCGGCCCTGCTCGGCGGCGATCGGCCTGGGCAGTCACGACCTCGGGGTGGCCACTACGGCCGCCGACCTCTACCGCGCCGGCCTCTTCCCGGTCGTGGTGTTCAGCGGGGGCAACAGCCCCACGACTCGGGCCCGCTTCCCGCGCGGTGAGGCCGTCCACTACCGCGAGCATGCCCTGAGCCTGGGCGTGCCGGACGAGGCGATCCTGGTTGAGCCGAAGGCGGCCAACACAGGCCAGAACATCACCTTCTCCCGCGAGCTGCTGGCCGAGGCAGGCATCGCGGCCGAGTCGCTGCTGTTGATCTCCAAGCCGTACATGGAACGCCGCTCGTATGCGACCTGCCGCAAGCTGTGGCCCGAGGCTGAGGTCGTGTGCGCTTCCGAGCCGCTGGAGTTGGACGACTACATCAAGTCCATCGGCGACGAGAAGCTCGTCGTCGACATGCTCGTCGGCGACCTGCAACGGGTGATCGAGTACCCCAAGCTCGGCTTCGCTGTCGAGCAGGACGTACCGGGGGATGTGTATGACGCTTACGAGCGCCTTCTGCGGGCCGGCTTCGACAGCCGTCTCATCAGCACCTGATCGGCTCCGCGTCGGGGCGCTGGGCGGGGTGTGTGCGATCCACCAACCAAACCTGTTCCCGCGGCTGTCCACTCTGGCGAAGCTGTACGCCGCTGGCCGGTGGATCGCCCTCGACGACGTCCAGTTCGCCCGGCGCGACTATCAGCACCGGGCTCGGCTCGCAGCCCTGGACAGCCCCGCCAGGCAACAGTGGCTCACGCTCCCCACACACCTGCCCAATGGGCGCACGACACTGATCAGCCAGGCGCGGCTCGCCGACCCCAGGCGCTCCCGCCGTACCGTCAGCCTGCTGATTCGCCAGTACTACGGCCGAAGTCGCCACTGGCCAGCGGTGCGTGGGGTCTTGGACGCGGTTCTCGATCAGTTCGAGGCCGCCGACCGTGTCTCCGAACGTAGCCAGGGCGTCGACGATCGCGCTGCTCACCGCCCTTGGCTGGAGCGGCGAAGTACTGGACAGCAGCACGATCCCGACTCGGGAAGGCCGATCAGAACGGCTCGCCGACCTGGCCGTGGCCACGAGCAGTACCCACTATCTCTGCGGCACGGGTGGCTGGCGCTACCTCGACCCGGCTCCGTTCGAGGCCCACGGCATCCCGGTGCTGGCTTTCCACACTCCTGTGGATACGGAAGACCCACTCTGGCGGTGGTCCCGAGGGATCAGCAGTCTCTGGGCGCTGAGCCAAATCGGGCCGGAAGCCCTGGTCGCCATGCTGGTGGCCCAACGAGACCAACTGCTTCTGGAGGGCTTCACGTGACCGAACCGCAGGCGCCGGGCAACAAGCCGTTCCTGTACGTAGTCGTCTGCGCGGCCGGGGTCGCCAGCGACGTCGGCAAGCTGATCACGGTTGCTCAGGAGGCGAACTTGGACGTGGGCGTTGTGGCCACCCCGCAGGGTCTGGGTTTCATCGACACGGAGGCGGTCGAGGCCCAGACCGGCTACCCGATTCGCTCGGCTTGGCGCTCACCCGGGGATCCTCGCCCGCTGCCGCCCGCCGACGCCATCGCGGTGGCCCCGGCCACGTTCAATACCGTCAATAAATGGGCGGCAGGGATCTCCGACACCCTGGCGCTGGGCATCCTGTGTGAGGCGTACGGCATGGGCATCCCCACTGCCGTCCTGCCGTACGTGAACTCAGCCCAGGCCGCCCATCCCGCGTACCGGCAGAGCCTGGAGCGCTTGCGTGAGATGGGCGTCCTGATCGGTTCGTACGAGCCGCATCGGCCGAAGGCCGGCGGCGGGGCCGACCGCTACCGCTGGGAAGAGGCGCTGGAACTGCTCACTCCCAAGGTGTCCGCGCGGCCGTAATCAGCGCTGCCGTGCCGACTGGGGTTGTGAGGGAGGTGCTGCTGCCGCAGGTTGGACGGGATGAGCCCGGGCTGCCTCGGCTCGTGGACTGGGCGGACGGCGTTCGCCGAGGCGGCGGATGCGCCAGGTCAGTGCGCGGGCGGGGCTGCGGGCGTCGTCCAGGGTGCGCTGTCCGAGCGCCTGGTCGAGGACGATGGCCGCTTTGTGTCCTGCTGATTCGGCCTCGGCGAGCACGGTGGCGAGTGCGTCCCAGGCGGAGTCAGCCAGGATGCGCTCGGCGTGTTCCGGTACCGCCTGCTGGAGGTGGTGGGCGAAGCGGCGTTTGGTCTGCGGGCTGGGTGCCCGGCTGGCGAGGCCGACCAGGACCGGCCCGGCGACCTGTGCGTACGCCACCTGCAAGTGGAAGAGGGCCTGCTCGGTTGCGGCCTCCTGCTGTGCGTGCTGACGGATGCGGTGCCAGTGAATCGCGAACGCCACCGCGGTGAGCGCGGCATCCAGGAGCATCGCGAATCCGGCCCCGTCCCTGTCCTGGGGCCGGTCACGCCAGATCGTCTGGACGCTGCGGCGGAGGACGCGGGTGCTGTCCAGGTCGGCGGTAATGCGGGAGCGGGTAGCGCGCTCGAAGACGGCGGCGGCCTGTTCGAGTTTGGCCTTGAGCGCGGCCGGTGCGGTGACGGGCAGGAGGTCCAGTGCGGCGCCGAGCGCGACCAGCTGTCCTTGGGCCGTGGAGTCGTCGCCGTGAGTGAGGTGGTGGGGGATGCGCTCGATGGCGGCAGTGGCCTGGTGCCACGGATTGCCCGGCCGGACGGCGACCGGTTCGGGGCTGGTGGTAGCGAGGCGTCGGCGAATCTGGGGGAGGGAGAGGTCGGGGGCGAGGGTGGAGCCCGTGTAGAACACGGGCTCGCCCTTGTCGTTGGTGTCGCCGGGCAGGGCGAAGTTGCAGCCGAGCGCGTCGCCGGAGGGGCCGCGCTTGAGGCGCACGGTCACGCCGGTGGCGTCCAGCAGGGCGAAGAACTCGGCCTCGTCGACTGCGGCGGCGACGGCGCGGCGGACTCGCTGGCGCAGGACATCGCGGGTGGTCGCTTCCTGGCCCAGGCGCTTGGCCTTGAAGTGCTCCTTGCTGGTGGGGCGTTTGGCGGCGGTGCCGTCGCCCGGCTTCAACCTCCGCAGCCCGTAGTCGACTTCGATCTGGCGGGCCTCACGTTGGACCGCCCGGATGTCGAAGTCCCGTCTGGGGCGTCGGCCGTCCTGGCGGACGAGGGTGGCGGCGATGTGGATGTGGTCGTCGGCGTGGCGTACGGCCACCCAACGGCAGGCTTCGGTGTCCCCGGCGGGGGCGATGCCGGCGGCGGCCACGATCCGGCGGGCGATCTCCGCCCACTGGGCGTCGGACAGGATGGGGTCCTCGGGGGCGGCGCGGACCGGGCAGTGCCAGACCGTCGTCTGAGGAGCCCGTCGCCCGAGCATCGCCACCGGCTGGTCGAGCTGAGTGAAGAGCTGCTTCTCCACCTGCTTCGGGTCGCGGTGCGGGCTGCGGCCGGGATCGGGTGCGAAATCGTTCCAGGACGCGACCAGGTGCGGGTCGACGTGTTCGTTGGCGTCGCCCTTGCCGAAGAGGTAGGCGATCAGGCGGCGGGTGCTGCCCTTGCCGGTGATGATCTTCGGTATCACCGGCCCTGCCTTCCCTCGGTGACCTGGGCGACGGCGGTGTCCACGTCGGCGATCGATGCTTCGACGCGGGCCAGGAGCCGGTGGACGACATCGGGCTCGGGCCAGGCGCCGTCCTTGTGGAGGTGCCAGGTGAGCTGGTTGAGGTTGTTGCCGATCATGCCGAGCTGGCGGTTGGCGGCCATCAGTGCCTTCACCATGGCGCGGTAGTCGGCGATCGCGGCGGTGGGGTCCTCGGCGTGGGCTGCGGCGAGCGACGCCTCGGCGACGTAGCCGCCGATCTGCATACGGCTGAGTGCGGCGGCGTGGGCGAGGTCGGTGAACTCGCTGTCGCTGTAACGGGGGTGGACGCGGCGCTCGCGCAGTCGCGGCTGACGCAGGCGGCGCTGCGGCGTCGGCGTCTGCGTGGCGTGCGGCGACGGTCTGGTGTCTCCCGTCTCGGTCGGCACCCCCGGGCCGACCGATCCCTGCGCCCCCTCGGCGCCGGGTGCCCCGGCCACCCCTGGGGCGGAGGCCGGGTAAGGACTCCTTACCCGACAACTTGCTGCGCTGTCTGGGGCTGAGGTGGTGTGCGTCGGCTGTTGAGCTGTGGGGAGTTCGTGGTGCTGTTCGTGCATGGTGATGCTCCGGCGGTGATGGGGCGGGGCTGTGTCACGTGCGTCGCATGCGTCCCACGCCTGGTCAGGACAGGTACGGACACTTCGGCAGGTACGGAGAAGTCCGTCCCGGTGAGGACATCCGTCCCCGCGCTGACCTGCGCGGGGACGGATGCGACGCAGTGATACGGACCCAGCGGGAGGCGGGTCAGCGGGCGCGTTTGGGGCCGGCGGGTCCGCCGGGCGGGCCGATGGGCAGCTGACCCGCCGGGGCGGCAGGCGGCTTGCCCCGAGCCGGGGGCGCGGGTGTGGCGTCGTGCGCGGGGGCGGGAGCCGGCTCGGTGAGGTCGGGGCAGTGCCGGGCCCAGCTGTCGAGGAACCGGTTACGGGCGTACCCCTTGGCCTGCCTACCCTTGTCGAACCGGTAGTTGGCCGGGCGGATGTCGAAGTCCCGGAGCATTCTGCCCAGGTGGTAGGCGTTGAGCCCGTTGGTGCCGTGCTCTGCCCAGGGGGCGTCGGGGTCCTGGAGCAGGGCGGTGACCAGATCCAGGGAGGACAGGGCTTCGGGGTTGCCGTGTGCCTCGAAGACGCGGTGGATGTCGCGCAGCAACCTTGTCTTCAGGTTGGTCTGCTCGTCCTGGACGGCCTCGTACCGGGTCATCGCGACACAGGCCGCACGGGCGCTGGCTGGCCAGTGGCCGCCGGCCAGGTCGGCGATGATGACCAGCGGTTCCCAGGTGTCCGCCGCCCGGTCCTCCACCGGCATGGTCGGCGCCATGTGGCCGGCCGTGCCGCGCAGCGGGCCCAGCCAGGCGGCCAGCTTGTCCCGTAGCGCGTTCAGTTCCGGTGTGGCGTAGCGCGAGCGGAACGGGGTCACCTTCTCGCCCGGCTTGCGTTTTTGCATGCGGAGCACGACCGCCCGGTCTGTGATCGTGTCGGGCAGGTCGCCGATCGAGGCCAGTGCGGCCATGGCGAAGGTCGGATACGGGGTCGGCTTGTGTTCCGGGCCGGAGATGCGCCAGGCGGGCCGGTTGCGCTGGTGTCCGGCGTTCAGCAGGCCGCGCAGTTCCTCGTTGTCACCGGCCTTGCTGAAGATGGTGTCGGCCTCGTCCACCAGGATCGTGCGCGGGTTCTTGCCGATGATGCGGAAGAGCACCGCCGTGGACATGTTCACCGTCATGATCGGCTGGTGGACGGTCTCGTGGAGCACGTCCAGAACGCGGGACTTGCCGCAGCCCTTCGTCGGGCCGACGACCGCCAGACGCGGCGCGTGCTGCAGAACGGTCTGGATGTGCGTGGCCGCCACCCACAGGGTGACCGCTGTCAGCGCCTCGTCACTGGGCAGCACGACGTACTTGCCGATCGCCGCCCGCAACTCATCCAGCAGTTCCGCACCCTCACCGGAACCCCATTCCCCAGGGTCTGCCGATCCCCGAGGAGGCCGGGAGTCGGTCCCCTGATCCGGTTCCCGTGCGTCGACGGGACCGGTCCCCGCCTGCTGGGCGGTTCCCGCCACGGGGGTGTCGGTCCCCAGCGACTGGCGGGGACCGTGACCACGGTCCCCTGGTGCAACTACAGCCTCTTGGGGACCGGTCCCCATTTTTGCGCCGCTGACCTGCAGGTTTGCTTCGGATGTCGATACGGGGACTGGGACGTGCGGGGACCGAACAGCGGACACTTCGCGGGGACGGTCCCCAACAGCGGCATCAGCAGACGGCTGGGGACGGTCCCCGTGTGCTTCCACATCCGCCGAGTGCTCGACAGTCCCCGACGCCGGGGACCGTGTGTTCGCCTGATCCCTGCGGCGCCATGGGATGCCTTCGCCGGGGACCGCGGGAGTGGGCCAGCCGGTCGGGGAGGTGTTCGTGGAGCTGGGGGACGTAGAGTCCTCCATAGGCGTTCCTATCCGGTGAGAGGCAGGACGGGCAAGGTCCCGCCCCTCACCAGCTCATTCGTTCAGGGATGGGCGATCAGTTGGGAAGTCTTCGGCCCTCGGCGTTGGCGCGCCGGGGGCCGCTTCGTTGTCCGCGCCAGAGGCGGGGTCAGGCCGAGAGGTCGTACGACGTCTGGGCGTCCAGCCACGCGTTCACCTCCCGCCACCGGTAGCGCAGGTGACGGCCGACCTTGTGGACGCTGGGGCCGATGCCCCGGTACTTCCACTGGTAGAGGGTCTTGACCGGCACCCCGAGGTACGCGGCCACGTCGGTGGGAGTGGCGAGCTGGTCACGCTCGGCGCCGGCAAGGCGCGGGGAGTGGTTCGGCAATGAGGTCTCCATATCGGAATCAGGGTTTTGGATGGCAGGCGTGGGCAACACAGCCACACCACCTGGGAAGCGTCCAGAGTGAATTCTGAAACCCCCGGCTACTTCCCTCAGCGTCGCCGGGGAAGACCAAAACAGTAAGGGTGGATCCCCGGTTGCCGAAATCGCTCCCACGGAAGCCGAAATTTTCTGCGGAGAAGCAACCGGCTGAAGTGCCGGAATCCGGTACCTCAGCAGCTCAGAGGTGGCGCCCAGCGCTGAGAAGTGGCGTGGCTCGTCCAGCGGACATCGCATCCGATAGCCGCTCAAATCGCCCACTTCTTTGACGCGGAGGGAAGGTAGCACAACCTCCCCGCCGAAACGGCTCGTGATGTGCCGGAATTCGACGAGACGAACACCACTTCGCCTCCGGGCGACTTTTGGAGAGTTTAAGAACTAACTCTTGCCATGACGGCCGACTGCAAGTTACAGCTATTTGTCATGCCCAACCGACCTGTCGAAATAGGCCCCGCCGGCCTCCACGCCGCCCGCGCCATCGAGCACCCACGCCTCGTGCCAGCCGGCCCCAGCACCAGCTCGCCGCTCCTCCCGCAGCCCTGCTGCCCCCGTGGCTGACGCACACCGCCGCGACCCACACCCCCCAGTCCCCAAACCCCATCCAGGAGGCCCTTCTTGGCTGACGTGTACGACCGCTGGCACAAGTCCCACCCCAAGCCCACCGAGGCCGAGTGCCGCGAGCACAAGAGCCGTACGAAGCGGATGGTCCCCACCGGCGACCACGGCATCGGCAAGCGCTGGCAGGTCCGTTACCGTGACCTGGATGGCCACCAGCGCAAGGAGAACTTCCACACGAAGGCCGAGGCGGACAACCGCGCCGCCGAGGTCGACGTCGAGATCCGGCGCGGCTCCTATGTCGTCCCGGCCGAGACCAAGCAGACGCTCGGCGCCTACGCGCAGAAGTGGCTCGATGCGAACTCCGTCGGCCCGACGACTGCGCTCCGCTACGAGGCGACCGTCCGTAACCACATCGTCGAGCACATCGGCCGACGTGAGCTGCGGTCCCTCAACCAGCCCTCGGTCATTCAGGGTTGGATTCGCACGCTCCAGGACGCCGAACTGGAGGTGTCGACGATCGAGGGCATCTTCGACATCCTCTCCAGCATCCTCGGCATGGCCGTGGAGGACGGACTGCTGCCGAAGAACCCCTGCAAGGCGAAGTCGGTCAAGCTGCCGACCGCGACCAAGAAGAAGATCATCCCTTGGTCGCTGGAGCGCGTCCACGCGGTCATCGCCGGACTCCCGAAGCGCTTCCAGGGCGGCGGCAGACTCGCTTTCGGCTGCGGCCTGCGGCAGGGCGAGGTGTTCGGCTTCGCCGACGAGGACATCGACTTCAAGGGCGGTTGGATACACGTCAACCGTCAGGTGCGGCTCGTCGGTACGAAGCCCGTCTTCGCGCTGCCCAAGGGCAACAAGATCCGGTCAGTACCCCTGCCGGCTCAGATCGCCCTCGGCCTCAAGGCCCACATGAAGGAGTTCCCGCCGGTCCAGATCACCCTGCCGTGGGGCAAGCCGGACGGCGAGCCGAAGACCTTCCGCCTCCTCTTCGTCGATGCGAAGGGGCGGGCCTACAACCGCAGTGTCTTCAACATGGGCGACTGGAAGCGCGCCCTGGCCGCCGCCGGCGTGGTCCCTCCCCGTGAGCGCGGCGCACGCTACCTCCAGGCGGCCCCGGAGGACGGCATGCACGCCCTCCGGCACGCCTACGCCTCCGTGCTCCTGGACGCGGGGGAGAGCATCAAGGCGCTCTCCGAGTACCTCGGCCACTCGGACCCGGGCTTCACGCTCCGGACGTACACGCACCTGTTGCCGTCCAGCGAGACCCGCACCCGCAAGGCGATCGACGATGCCTTCACGGAAACGGAAGCCGAGGCGGAAGGCGAGGGCGACCCGCCCGCCTCCCAGGGCACATCCGTGCCCCCAGCAAAACCAATGTGCCCTCAATGTGCCCTCGCGGCCTGACGGCCCTTCCCGGCACATGACGAGGGCGGGGCTCAAAACCCCGCCCGAAACCAGTGAAACCCCAGCTCAGGGCCACACAAGGCAATACGGCTGATGCCCCGCCTCATGCAGCCGATGGCTGAAGTCCTGCCACTCGTGCAGCAACTGGTACACGTTGAACGCGTCCCGCGGGCCGCCCCGGTCGGGGACCGTGGACCAGATGAAGGCCGCCGCGCCGACCGCCTCCTCGCCGATGCCGCGCAGGGGGTCGACGACGGTCATGGGGAGCTTGACGACGGCGTAGTCGGGGTGGAGGACGACCAGTTCCAGGGGCGGGACCTTGTGCAGGGGGACGCCCTCGATGCCGGTCAGCACCATGGCGGCCATGGTCTCCGGCTTGATCTTGGTGAACATGCCGTTCATGCCCAGCTCGTCGCCGCCGAGTTCCTCCGGGCGCATCGAGATGGGGACGCGGGCCGCGGTCGCGCCGTCCGGCGCGCCGAAGTATTTGTATGTCACCCCCACTCGACCACCATTTCTGCTCCCCGCCCTCAGGCGGTCGGCCCGGTGGTCGAGCCGGCGGTCGCCCGGCCGGTCCAGCTGGCTCTCCAGCTGCCGGTCGGTCCGCCGGTCGTACCGCTCGGGCTCACCCGGTACACCCTGTGTCTGACGTGCGTCGCTCTGCCGTGCCTCGGTCGTTTCCTCCGCGTCGCGCCGGTGCCTTCCCCGCCGGGCACGTCGAGGACCCAGGTCATCAGTCCCCTCGCCCAGTCCGCCACCGCGATGCATATCTCCACCCGACTGCTTTTCTAGGACGCGTGGCCCCCGCCGCGCAACCCGATCATCGTGTCAGTGACCTCCCCCACGGCCGCCCGCCGAAACGTGCGGTGGAACAACAGTCCACGGGTTCTTTTCCGGCCTCTGATCATTACGTGCGTAAGAGCTGTGTGTATCAGGTCTCAGTCTCGCAGATGGGACGCGCGGGGTGCTGCGGACCGGAGGTCGGCCGCCCCGCGCCCGGCCCGCGGCCTACCCTGAGGGGGTCACCCAAGCAGCCCGGAGTCCGAGAAGCCGGAGAAGTCGCACGTCATGAGTGCCCTGAGCGAAACGCCCTATCCCTACGATGCGCCCGTCTCCCAGGCGCTCTTCGACCGCGCCTCCGCCGTCACGCCCGGCGGTGTGAACTCCCCGGTGCGCGCCTTCCGTGCCGTCGGCGGCACGCCCCGTTTCATGGTGTCCGGCCGCGGCCCCTATCTGACGGACGCCGACGGGCGGGAGTACGTCGACCTCGTCTGCTCCTGGGGGCCCATGATCCTCGGGCACGCGCACCCCGAGGTCATCGCCGCCGTCCAGGAGGCCGTCGCCCGCGGTACGTCCTTCGGCACGCCCGGTGAGGGCGAGGTCGCACTCGCCGAGGAGATCGTCGCCCGGGTCGAGCCCGTGGAGCAGGTCCGGCTCGTCAGCAGCGGGACCGAGGCGACCATGTCCGCCATCCGGCTCGCCCGTGGGTTCACCGGGCGGTCGAAGGTGATCAAGTTCGCCGGGTGCTATCACGGGCATGTCGACGCCCTGCTGGCCGCGGCCGGGTCGGGGGTCGCCACGTTCGCGCTGCCCGACACCCCCGGTGTCACCGGTGCGCAGGCCGGCGACACGATCGTGCTGCCGTACAACGATCTCGAAGCCGTGCAGGAGGCCTTCCACCGGCACCCCGGCGAGATCGCGTGTGTGATCACCGAGGCCTCGCCCGGCAACATGGGCGTCGTGCCGCCGGACCCCGGGTTCAACCAGGGGCTGCGGGACGCCTGCCACAAGAACGGCGCCCTCTACATCTCCGACGAGGTGATGACCGGGTTCCGGACCAGCCGCGCCGGGTGGTACGGGGTCGACGGGGTCGAGCCGGACCTGATGACCTTCGGGAAGGTCATGGGTGGCGGGTTCCCCGCCGCCGCCTTCGGAGGACGGGCCGATGTGATGGCCCATCTCGCGCCCGCGGGGCCCGTGTACCAGGCCGGCACCCTCTCCGGTAACCCCGTCGCCACCGCCGCAGGGCTCGTCCAGCTGCGGCTGCTCGACGACGCCGCGTACGACACGGTGAACGCCGTGTCCGCGCAGATCCAGGGCCTGGTCAGCGAGGCGCTGAGCAAGGAGGGTGTCGCGCACCGGGTGCAGACCGCCTCCAACATGTTCTCGGTGTTCTTCACCGACCGGCAGGTGCGCACCTACGAGGACGCCAAGCGGCAGGAGTCGTTCCGCTTCACCGCGTTCTTCCACTCGCTGCTGGCGAACGGCGTCTATCTGCCGCCGTCGTCCTTCGAGTCCTGGTTCGTTTCCACGGCCCATGACGAGCGGGCCGTCCAGAAGATCGCCGACGCCCTTCCGGCGGCGGCCCGGGCGGCTGCGGAGGCCACCGCGTGAGCAGCAGCATGAACAGCAGCAGCGGCAGCAGCAGGGACAAGGACGTCACCGTCGTCCATCTCATGCGGCACGGTGAGGTCGAGAACCCGACCGGGATCCTCTACGGGCGGCTGCCCGGCTACCACCTGTCCGAGCTGGGGCGGCAGATGGCCGACCGGGTCGCCGAGCACCTCGCCTCGCGGGACGTGACGTACGTCTGCGCCTCGCCGCTGGAGCGGGCGCAGGAGACGGCCGGCCCGATCGCCAAGGCGCACGGTCTCGACCTGGACACCGACGAGCGGCTGATCGAGGCCGACAACGTCTTCCAGGGCAAGACCTTCGGCGTCGGCGACGGCGCGCTGCAGCGGCCCGGCAACTGGAAGCACCTGGTCAACCCGTTCCGGCCGTCCTGGGGTGAGCCGTACATCGACCAGGTGGTGCGGATGACGGGCGCGCTGAACGCGGCCAAGGACCAGGCGCGCGGGCACGAGGCGGTGCTGGTCAGCCACCAGTTGCCGATCTGGATCGTGCGGTCCTATGTCGAGCGGCGGCGGTTGTGGCACGATCCGCGCAAGCGGCAGTGCACGCTGGCCTCCCTGACGACGTTCACCTATCTCGGCGACAAGATCGTGTCGGTCGGTTACAGCGAGCCCGCCATCGATCTCGTCCCGGCCCATCTGCGGGCCGGTGCCAAGCCGCAGAAGGGCAAGGGCGCCGCCCAGGGGAAGGCCTTCGGGGCCTGAGGACGTCTGATTGCCGTTTTCTGACGGCCCGTTTGACGTCACTTAGGGTGCCTTTGCCGCAACTATTGCGAAAAACATAAGAATTATCGGAACCCCCCCGATCGTCGTCGCCTCTCAGTGAGTGACCACGAACAGGCGCGATGATCGGGGAACTCCATGCGCACCGTCTCCCGGACCTTCTCCCGCCGGGGCATACTCGGCCTCGGCGCGGGTGCCGCGGCCGCAGCCACCCTCGCCGGATGCGGGAGCCACACGTCATCGGACGGCACCGGGGCCTCGGACGGTTCCGGCGGCGGCAAGGGCGGCGACGCGAGCGGCGCGCCGCAGGGCCGGCTCATCGGCGACGGCTCCACGTCCTTCACCGGCAAGCAGCCGCACCAGCCGGCCGCGCCGGAACCGCTGCAGCCCGGCCAGACCCCGCCGCAGTTCGTGGTCTTCTCCTGGGACGGCGCCGGCGAGGTCGGCAACGGGCTCTTCCCGCGCTTCCTGGACCTCGCCAAGGAACACGGCGCGAGCATGACCTTCTTCCTGTCGGGCCTGTATCTGCTGCCCGAGTCGAAGAAGCGCCTGTACGTGCCGCCGAACAACAAGATCGGCGCCTCCGACATCGGCTACCTCAGCGACGACCACATCAAGGCGACGCTGACCAACGTCCGCCGGGCCTGGCTCGAAGGCCACGAGATCGGCACCCACTTCAACGGTCACTTCTGTGGGGATGCCCACACCTCGGTCAAGTGGTGGACGCCCCAGCAGTGGCACAGCGAGATCAAGCAGGCCAAGTCCTTCGTCAAGAACTGGAAGACCAACACCGGCCTCACCGACATGCCGGCCCTGCCGTTCGACTACGACAAGGAACTCGTCGGCGGCCGTACGCCCTGCCTGCTCAACCAGGAGAACCTGCTGCCCACCGCCCGTGAACTGGGCTGGCGTTACGACGCCTCCTCGCCCGGCGGTCTGCAGATGTGGCCGGTGAAGAAGCACGGCCTGTGGGACTTCCCGCTGCAGGAGATCCCCTTCCCCGGCAGGAAGTTCCAGGTCCTGTCGATGGACTACAACATGATGTTCAACCAGTCGCAGAACTCGACCAAGGCGCCGGCCTACAACTACCCGGCCTGGCGCGAGCAGGCGGCCGGGGCGTACATCGCCGGCTTCAAGCGGGCATACTTCTCGAACCGGGCGCCGTTCTTCATCGGCAACCACTTCGAGCACTGGAACGGCGGCATCTACATGGACGCCGTCGAGCAGGCCTTCAAGCACATCGCGCAGGCGAAGGAGAAGGGCGCCGACGTCCGCCTGGTCTCCTTCCGGCAGTTCTGCGACTGGATCGACGTACAGAAGCCCGAAGTGCTCGCCAAGCTGCGCACACTGGCGCCGGGGCAGGCGCCGGCCGGCGGCTGGAAGACCTTCCTGGCCTAGCCGCGTGCCGGAAATGTCCCGTGTAAATACGCCCTGAAATGCGGTTTTCCGCCCGGCAGGGGGGTGCCACAGAGCGCCGGAGGGGACATGCGAAACTTTTCACATGAGTACCCGTAGCCGCGCCGTCCTGCTCAGCGCCGTGGCCGCCGCCCTGGCCCTGACCCTGTCCGCGTGCGGCAAGGGCGGCACCTCCGGCGGCGGTGGCAACACCAACTTCGTCACCGGCAACAACGGCATCGACACCGTGCCGTCGGGCAAGCGCGCCGCGGCCCCGGAGCTGTCCGGCAAGACCATCGACGGCAAGACCCTGGACGTCGCCGACTACAAGGGTCAGGTCGTCGTCATCAACGTCTGGGGCTCGTGGTGCAGCCCGTGCCGGGAAGAGGCGCAGTACTTCGCCAAGGTCTCGAAGCAGTACGAGGGCAAGGGCGTGCAGTTCGTCGGGATCAACACCCGCGACACCAGCACCACGCCCGCGGTGAACTTCGAGAAGGAGCACGGGATCTCCTACCCCAGCCTGTACGACCCGACCGGCAGGCTGATGCTCCGCTTCAAGAAGGGCACCCTCAACCCGCAGCTGATCCCCTCCACGCTCGTCATCGACAGGCACGGCAAGGTCGCCTCACGGGCCCTGGAGGCGCTCGACGACACGACCCTGCTGAAGATGCTCAAGCCGGTCATGGCGGAGAAGTGACGTGAGCGCGGTCGTGACGCTGGCCCTGACGGGCCAGAACGAGACGGTGCGCAGCGGCGCCCTGCTGATCGCGCTGCCGGTCGCGCTGCTCGGCGGGCTCGTCTCCTTCTTCTCGCCCTGCGTACTGCCGCTGGTCCCCGGCTACCTCTCCTATGTCACCGGGGTCGCCGGCACCGATCTGGCCGAGGCCAGGCGCGGGCGGATGGCCACCGGCGCCTTCCTGTTCGTCCTCGGCTTCACCGCCGTGTTCGTCTCCGGCGGTGCGCTGTTCGGCTTCTTCGGCTCCACGCTCCAGGAGTACAAGGACACCCTGTCCAAGGTGCTCGGCGTCCTCATGATCCTGCTGGGCGTCTTCTTCATGGGGCTGATGCCCTGGCTGACCCAGCGTGAGTTCCGCTTCCACAAGCGGCCCACGGCGGGTCTGGTCGGTGCGCCCCTCCTCGGCGCCCTGTTCGGAGTCGGCTGGACCCCCTGCATCGGTCCGACCCTCGCCTCCGTCATCGCCCTGTCCTCCCAGCAGGCGAGCGCCGGCCGGGGCGCGATACTGACCGTCGCCTACTGTCTCGGCCTCGGCGTCCCCTTCGTGCTCACCGCGGTCGCCTTCCGCAAGGCCCTCGGCGCGTTCGGCTGGGTCAAGCGCCACTATGTCTGGGTGATGCGCGTCGGCGGCACGATGATGATCGTGACCGGTGTGCTGCTGCTGACCGGCGCCTGGGACAGTCTGGTGCAGCAGATGCAGACCTGGTCCGACGGCTTCACTGTGGGGATCTGATCGATGAGCAAGACCGAAACGGACAAGAGCCGGGACCAGGCGAGCCAGGACCAGGAGGACCTCGGCGCGGCCGGTTCCCAGCTGTCCACCGCCCCGGCGGAGGAGCTCTCCGCCCCGCCCGGCCTCGGCGTCATCGGCTGGGCCCGCTGGTTCTGGCGGCAGCTGACCTCCATGCGGGTCGCGCTGCTGCTGCTCCTGCTTCTCTCGCTCGGCGCGATCCCCGGCTCGCTCATCCCGCAGACCGGCGCCGACCTCAACAAGGTCGACGACTTCCGCAAGGCCCACAGGACGCTCGCGCCGATCTACGACAAGCTCGGCCTGTTCCACGTCTACAGCTCGGTGTGGTTCTCCGCGATCTACATCCTGCTGTTCGTCTCCCTCATCGGCTGCATCGTCCCGCGCACCTGGCAGTTCGTCGGCCAGCTGCGCGGCCGCCCGCCGGGCGCCCCCAAGCGGCTGACCCGGCTGCCCGCGTACACGACGTGGCGTACGACCGCCGAGCCCGAGCAGGTCCGCGAGGCAGCGCTCGCCCTGCTGAAGAAGCGCCGCTTCCGTGCCCATGTCGCCGGTGACGCCGTCGCCGCCGAGAAGGGCTATCTGCGCGAGCTGGGCAACCTGGTCTTCCACATCGCCCTGATCGTGCTGCTGATCGCGTTCGCCTCCGGCCAGCTGTACAAGTCGGACGGCACCAAGCTGATGGTGGAGGGCGACGGCTTCTCCAACGCGCTGCCGATGTACGACGACTTCAAGTCCGGCAGCCTGTTCCAGAACGACGACCTGGTGCCGTTCAGCTTCGACCTGAAGAAGTTCACCGGCACCTACGAGGTCACCGGCCCCAACAGGGGCACGCCGCGCACCTACGAAGCGAGGATCGACTACAGCGAGGGTGCGTTCGGCAGGCAGAAGTCGACCACCATCAAGGTCAACCAGCCGCTGCACATCGGCGACGCCAAGGTCTACCTCGTCAGCCACGGCTACGCGCCGGTCATCACGGTCCGCGACGGCAAGGGCAACGTCGTCTACCGCGACGCCGTGCCGCTGCTGCCGCTCGACGGAAA
The DNA here is from genome assembly GCF_042891825.1 of Streptomyces sp. NPDC001852. Taxonomy (NCBI): domain Bacteria; kingdom Bacillati; phylum Actinomycetota; class Actinomycetes; order Kitasatosporales; family Streptomycetaceae; genus Streptomyces; species Streptomyces sp. NPDC001852. The sequence continues at coordinate 89,154 of NZ_JBIATN010000020.1, read as the reverse complement.
CGTCACCTCCAACGGTGTGATCAAGGTGATGGACGGCTACAAGAACGCCCAGGGCCGGCAGGAACAGCTCGGCTTCCAGGCCTTCTTCGTGCCGACCTTCGACCCCAAGAGCGGCACGATGCTCTCCCAGTTCCCCGCGCTGGTGAACCCGCTGCTCGCGCTGAACGCCTACCACGGCGACCTCGGCGTCGACTCGGGCATTCCGCAGAGCGTGTACCAGCTGGACAAGACGCACATGAAGGCGTTCAAGGACGGCAAGGGCCAGCTGCTGAAGAAGCTCCTGCAGCCGGGCGACACCCTCACGCTGCCGAACGGCGCCGGGTCCGTCACCTTCGAGAAGGACATCAAGGAGTGGGCCGGCTTCGAGATCGTCCAGGAGCCCGGCAGCGGCTGGGCGCTCGGCGGTGCCCTCTCCGCGATCTTCGGCCTGGCCGCCTCCCTGTTCATCCAGCGCCGCCGGGTCTGGGTGCGCGCGGTGCGCGGAGCCGACGGCGTGACGGTCGTCGAGATGGCCGGGCTCGGCCGCAGCGAGTCCGCCAAGGTGCCCGAGGAACTGGGCGACCTCGCCGGAATCCTCTACGACCAGGCGCCGGGGGCACCCGACCCCGACGACGAACCTTCAGAATCCCCCGACACCCCAGTCGTACCTGCCGAAGGGGCTGAGAAGTGACTCTCGCCGCCGCTACCAACGAACACCTCGCGAGCATCAGCAACACGCTGATCTACTCGTCGATGGCCGTCTACACCCTGGCCTTCTTCGCGTACATCTTCGAATGGCTCCTCGGCAGCCGCAGCAAGGTGGCCCGTACAGCGGCAGCGCTGACGGCGGACACCTCGGCGAAGGCCGCTCCCGCCGTCACCGTGAAGCAGGCCGGCGGCACCGCCGTGCTGGAGCGGCCCAAGGTCGTCGTCCGCTCGGCCTCCGGCGCCCGCGACGTGCCGGACGGCCCCGGCGCGCACGGCGGGGACGCGCAGGGCGACCTCTACGGCCGTATCGCGATCTCGCTCACCGTGCTCGCCTTCCTGGTGGAGCTGGCCGGTGTCGTCGCCCGCGCGGCCTCCGTGGAGCGGGCGCCGTGGGGCAACATGTACGAGTTCAACATCACCTTCTCCACGGTGGCGGTCGGCGTGTACCTCGCGCTGCTGGCGCTGAGGAAGAACGTGCGCTGGCTCGGCCTGTTCCTGATCACCACGGTCCTGCTGGACCTGGGCCTCGCGGTCACCGTCCTGTACACGGCGAGCGACCAGCTCGTGCCCGCGCTGCACTCGTACTGGCTGTACATCCACGTCTCCACCGCGATCTTCTGCGGCGCGGTGTTCTACGTCGGTGCGGTCGCCACGATCCTGTACCTGTTCAAGGACTCGTACGAGAACAAGCTGCAGACCGGAGGCAAGCCCGGCGCCTTCGCCACCTCGGTCCTGGAGCGGCTGCCCGCCTCGGCCTCGCTGGACAAGTTCGCCTACCGGGTGAACGCGGCGGTGTTCCCCCTGTGGACGTTCACGATCATCGCGGGCGCCATCTGGGCCGGCGACGCCTGGGGCCGCTACTGGAACTGGGACCCGAAGGAGACCTGGTCCTTCATCACCTGGGTCGCCTACGCCTGCTACCTGCACGCCCGCGCGACGGCCGGCTGGAAGGGCCGCAAGGCCGCCTACCTGGCGATGATCGCCTTCGGCTGCTGGCTGTTCAACTACTACGGCGTCAACATCTTCGTCAGCGGCAAGCACTCCTACGCGGGCGTGTGAGCGGAGGTTCGCCCACACTGGTGTCATGAGCGGTTCCATCGCACAGGGCACCAGTCGGACCCACGGGAACACGCACATACTCCACTTCCTGGTGCGGCTCCCGAGGCCCATGGAAGACGTCTGGCCGGCGGTGGCCACCCCCGAGGGACTCGGGGCGTGGTGCACCGCCGTCGACGTTCTGCAGCCCCGCCTCGACGGCGCGGTCGCCCTGCGTGACCTGGGCTCCGGCCGGGTCACCGCCTGGGACGTGGACCGGGTCGCGGAGTACACCGTCGGGAGCGGCGGCCGGATCCGTTTCCATCTGGAACGCGGCGGGGAGGGTGGGAGCGTGCTGCGTTTCACCCATGAGTTCCGGGGCGAGGCGGCGTCGGAGTCCGACTGGCGCAACAGATTCGAACGTCTGATCGAAGTGCTGGAGTCTCCGGGGCCCGCCGAGCCTGTAGGGCCCGCCGAGGCCGCCGAGGCCGCAGAGCCCGCCGAGCCCCTTCCCGGGCAGCTCACCTAGGGCCTGGGGCGGCGGGCTCAGGACACCGCGGGCAGGCTGCCGTGGGCCACCGAGGCGATGTGGTCGCGCAGCCGCTCGACGTACAGCCGCAGGTTCTTCGCCGCCACGTCCGTGTCCGGATACCGGCTCGCCAGCCACAGCCCCTCGTGCAGCCGGTTCACCCACACGCACACCTGGTCGCCGTACGACACCCGCAGCAGCGCGTGCGCCCGCTGCTCCGTCCAGCGCTCGGCGCCGACGACGGTCCGGGTGTCGACGTAGGAGACGATCGAGTACAGGTCCGGCGAGGTCGGCCGGAAGTCCGCCCCGAGCAGGCTCAGCACCCGGGCCAGCGGCATCCGGGCCAGCGAACGGTTGGCCTGCAGCTCCGCGCGCACCGCCCGCAGGGTGCCCGGGAAGCCCGTCGTACGGTCCACCGGGACCTCGATCGGGGCGCCGCCCACGTACCAGCCCACCGAGTCGCTCCAGCGCGACTTCACCCGGGTGTGGAACGGCACCACCGTCCGGTACACCGGCTGCCCGCCCAGCTCGTGCAGGATCAGCCCGGTCGCGGCCAGCAGACCGACCAGGCTGCCGCCGTACGGCCTGCAGTACGCCTCGAACGCCGCCGCCTCGGCCGCGTCCGCCAGCGGCTCGCACAGCAACTGCTGCCGCGGCAGCGGGCCGCCCGGCTCCAGCCCGAGGTCGACCGGGAAGCCGGGCAGCACACCGTCGCAGCGCCGGATGAACTCGCGCCAGCGGCCGACGATCGCGTGCCGGGCGTCGATGCCGTCCGCGTCGGCCCGTTCCAGCTCGCAGAAGTCGACGTAACTGGCCGCCGGATCACCGGAGTCGGGGCCGGCGTCGGCCAGGCCTGCCGTGTACAGCTCGTGCACCTCGGCGGCGATCCGGGTCAGGGAGTAGGCGTCGACGTTGCTGTGGTCGAAGGCCATGTACACGCTGGCGCCGTCGTCCCGGACGACCGCCGTGTAGATCAGGTTGGGCCAGCGCAGCGCGTCCGCGACGGTGTCGAAACGGTCCTGGAGGTGCCGGACCAGCTCGTCCGCGTCGGGGAAGTCGCCGGCCTCCGCCCGCTGCAGGGACACGTCGGCGGCATCCAGGGTGAACCGGCGCAGTTCGTCTCGCGCGGGGCCCGCCCAGCGGAAGCCGCTGCGCAGCGTCTCGTGCCGTACCGTCCAGGCGCGCAGCGCCTCCTGGAGCGCGTCGAGGTCGACCGGGCCCGGCAGGTCGAAGGCGGTGCCGAGCCAGGTCGGCACGAACAGCCCGTCCTCCCGCACGCACCGGGCGGTCCTGATGTGCGACTCCTGGATGTAGGCCGGGGGGCGGGAGTCCTCCGGGAGTGCCGTCGCCGCCGCCACCGTCGCCGGGCTCAGTGTCCACTCGACGAGCCGTCCCGGCCGGACCTCGCAGCGCTGGATGTCAGTGATTCGCACGCGTCTCCCATCGCCAGAAAGGGGGCCCTGGTTGCGGGCCCCCTTCAAGGCCAATGCCGGGGGACGCGGCGGGGACATGCCCGTCGGGTTCGTTTCAACACAACGGGTGGTGGTTCGAACGCGGGTGTGAGTGACGGGCGGTGGGCCCAGGGCGGGTTCACCCGACGGTGATCGAGTCGAGCTTCTCGCGCAGATACACATGGGAGTCGACCGGCGGGTACGCCACCCGGCCCACCGGCGCCGGCACGGACTCCACGAGGGTGCCCGGGGTGCACTCGCCGAAGTACACGAGCGACATCAGTTCCTCGGCGGGCGCGTCGACGGGCGGCGGCAGCACCCGGTGCCGTCCGGACCGCCACCGGTCACCGGTCCAACGGGCCAGCAGATCACCGACGTTGACGGTGAACGCGGCCGGGTCGTACGGCGCGTCCTGCCAGCCGCCCGCGTCGGTGTACACCTGCAGCCCGCCCTTCCCGGCCTGCCGGTCGAGGACGGTCACGGTGCCGAAGTCGGTGTGCGGCCCGATCCGGAACTGCCCGGGCAGCGGCGCGCCGACGACGTCCGTCCCCGGATACCAGTTGATGTTGAATCCGTAGGTCGGGTGGTCCATGTGCCGGGAGAAGAAGTCGCGTTCGAGTCCCAGTGCGTGGCCGAGCAGCGACAGCAGCTCCTTCTCCAGGGCGGCCATGTGCGCGAGGTACGCCCTGCACAGGGTCCGGAGCTCCGGCACCTCGGCCGGCCACACGTTGGGCGCGTACCACTCGGCGTTGACGGCCGGGTCCTCGAACGGCTCGTCCGTCGCGAAGGTCAGCGACTCCTTCAGGTCGGGCGGTGTCTCGGTGCCCTCCGCGTACCCGTTGGCCTCGGCGCCCGGCCCGAGCCAGCCCCGGCCGCCGACCTTCGCCTCGTACCGGCGCTTGACCTCGGCGGGCAGCAGGAAGAACTCGCGCGCCGCCCGCCGGATCCCCGCCCGCAGCCCCGGGTCCACCCCGTGCCCGGCGACCAGCAGGAACCCGGCGGTCTGCAGCGCCTGGTCGACGGTACGGGCGAGGGCGGCGCGGGCCTCCTCGCCGCCGGCCGACCAGGGCCGCAGGTCGATGGTGGGAATGCGTTCCATGGCTTCACTGTGCTGTGCGGGGGAGCGCGGGGCAACGGCGCGCCCCGAGGGGGTGGCGCTCAGTCCTGCGCCGCCACCGCCCGCCAGATCCGCTCCGGCAGGAGCACCGCCGCCTGGTCGAGGTCCACGTCGTCCACTCCGGACAGCCAGCGGCGGGCGACCGCGGTGACCGGTCCCAGGATCAGCGACTCCAGCAGGGGCGCCGGAAGGGGCGCGAGGTCGCCGGCGGCCACGTGCCGCCCCGCCCACTCCGCCAGCGGCGACAGGCGGGCCTCCTGGGTGTCCCGGAGGCGTTTGCCGTCGGCCATGCTCTGCCGGTCGGCGTAGGGGGAGTGCAGGAGCAGCGCGGCGTCCCGGTGCTCCTGGACGAAGTTCAGGTAGGCCCGGACCAGGGCCCGGATGCCGGTGTGGGCGGTACGGGTGTGCTCCAGCGCCGCGAGCAGCTCGCCGAGCAGTCGGCCGAGCCACCGCGTCAGCAGGGCGTTCATCAGGCCGTCGACGCTGCCGAAGTGGTGGTACAGGCTGCCGAGACTGACCCCGCTCGTCCTGGTGACCGCCGCGACCGTCACTCCCTGCTCACCCGACTCGGCGTAGACCCGCAGTGCGGCGTCCAGGAGCTGTTCGACGGTGGCCTCGCCACGCTGCTGCTTGGGGCTCATTCTGAAGTACTTTTCTAGAAAGATATTTTAGTTCTGTGGGCTGTTGGCCCACACTGGTTGCCTCATCCTCACATCCAGGAGCGGCTGGTGTCGTCACCCGAGAACCAGGGCATCCCCGAGATCCCCGTCTCCCTCACCCCTCAGCAGGCCGCCTCCGGCACGGTCCTCAGACTGCCGCCGGGCACGGGCGTGCGCGTACCGCCCGTCCGCATACCGCCGGTCCGCGACGGGGACGTCGTACGGCTGCACACCGCCGACGGCGAGGTGCGCCTGCGGATCCGCGTCACGGCCTCGCCGTCGGCGGAGAAGAAGCAGGGCCTCGCCTGCCTCGGGGTGCTCGGTGTCATCGCGGTCGTCGTGTTACTCCTGGTGCTGACCAACCGGAGCGGCGGCAGCGGTGATGCGTCCGACGACGCGGCGGGGTCGTCGTACTCGCCGTCCGCGCCGTCGTACCCGACCGCGACGGCGACCGACGAGCCGTCCACCGGCGATCCGTACAGCGGTACTCCGGACACCGGCGAGCCGTACAGCAGTGATCCGTACGGAACCGGCGACCCGTACGACGGCTCCCCGAGCCCGGATCCGAGCCCCTACACCTCGGGCACCTGCCTCAACGGCACCCTGCCGAACTCCACCACCGCGCAGTCCGTCAGCGGTGTGGAGGAGGTCTCCTGCTCCGCGTCCGACGCGCACTACAAGGTGATCGAGACCATTCCGCTGACCTCGGACATGAGCCGCTGCAACGACAACCCCCGCACCGAGTACGCCTTCTCCTCGCGCTACACGATCAACGGCGCGACCGTGAACGAGTATGTGTACTGCCTGGTCGGCCTCGGGTCCTACGCACGCTGAAACAGGGGGAGAGAGTTGAACGGGGAACACTGCGGAGCCGAGCCGCTGGAGGCCGGTGATCCGCGGAGGATCGGGCCGATTCCGCTCGTCGGGCGGCTCGGGGCCGGCGGTATGGGGCGGGTCTACCTCGGTGTGCACGAGGAGCGGTACGCCGCCGTCAAACAGGTCCTGCCGTCGGTCGTCGGCGAGGACAAGGACTTCGTCCGCCGCTTCGGGCACGAGCTGGACAACCTCCGCCGGCTGCCGGCCGGGGCCACCGCACCGCTGCTCGCCGGGGACCGGGACGCGCGGCCACCGTGGTTCGCGACCGCGTACGTCCCCGGGCTGACCCTGCGCGAGGCCGTCGACGCGCATGGCGGGCCGCTGCCCGCCGAGTCGCTGTGGCTGCTGCTGCGGGAGGCGGCGGCGGGGCTGGCCGCGGTGCACGGGCTGGACATGGTGCACCGGGACGTCAAGCCGTCCAATGTCATGCTGACCCTCGACGGGGTCACCCTCATCGACTTCGGGGTCGCCCGCGCCGCCGAGCAGAGCCGGCTGACCCTGACCGGCATGGTGGTCGGCACCCCGGCCTACATGTCTCCCGAACAGGCCTCGGGCGCACGGCGGTCGACCGGCGCGGTGGACGTCTTCGCCCTCGGGTCCGTGGTGGCGTACGCCGGGTGCGGGCGGCCGCCGTTCGGCGACGAGTCCGGGCACGCGGTGCTGTACCGGATCGTGCACGAGCAGCCCGACCTGTCCGCACTGCACGCCCTGGACCCCGCGTTGGCGTCCGTGATCGCCTCCTGCCTGGACAAGGACCCCGAGGGCCGCCCCACCGCCGCCGAACTGCTGGAAATGACCGCGGACCACCTGCCGTCCGGCACACCCCGGTGGCCTGCCACCCTCACCGAACTCCTCACCGCACGCGCCGAGTTCGCGGCGAATGTGCCGGAACTGTCAGCGGCGGCAGGGGAGTCCAGGACCGTTTCGGCCCCGGAGGGAACAGCCGAGCCCCATCCCGCGTCCGAGCCCGAGCCCGGTCCCGGGAGTGCCGGCCCGGGAGCCGGGAGCGACCGGTCCGAGCCCGAGGTCGTCGTCCGGCCCGCGGGGTCCACCGGGCGCCGGCCCGAGCGGGAGGGGCGGCGTCCGCGTGTGCTGGTGGCCGTCGTGCCGATCGTGGTCGGCGCCGGTGTCGCGACCCTCGCCTTCCAACTGGCCCCGTACGCCACCGACACCCATCGAAACCGCGCCGTCGGCACACCCGGCGCCTCCGTCTCCGCGTCGGCCGCCCCGGCACCCGGCGCCTCCTCGGGGAGCCCGTCCGGGACACCGACGCCCGGCAAGAAGGGCTCCGCCTCACCTGCGGGTGAGAAGCGGCAGCGCGGGAAGGGGGACGCGGGGGGCGGCCGGCAGGGCGGCTCGGACGGCTCCGGTACCGCTGCCGGTGGCGGCTCCGGTACCGGGACCGGCAGCGGTGGCAGCAGTGCGGGCGGCGGTTCCGGCGCCACCGGAGGGTCCGGCGCCACCGGAGGGTCCGGCACCACCGGCGGTTCCGGTGGCCCCACGAGTACCGGTGGTTCGACCGGAGGGGGCGCCGGTTCCGGTACCTTCCGGCTGAAGAACGGCGAGAACGGCAAGTGCCTGATCCAGGTCTACGGCTCCACGGGCCTCGGCGACTGTTCGGACGCGTCGGCCCACTGGACCTTCCGCAGCGCCGCCGGCGGCACCGTCAAGGTCGTCAACGCCTCGAGCGGCGCCTGCCTGAGCGCCAACGGCAACGGTCAGGCCGTCTTCGTCGGCGACTGCTCGCAGGGCGGCGGCAACCTCCGCTGGACGACCGGCTCCGGCAACTCCCTGCGCACGGTCTACGACGGCGGCTGCCTCGACCTCGCCTTCGGAGGCGGCGTGGCCGAGGCGACCTGTCGGTCCGGGACCTCCTCCCAGAGCTGGGCCAGGAGCTAGTGCCCCAACAGGCAACGTTCGCCCCGTCGCGACGCCCGGCACGCACTCTCGCCGCACCGGGCACAAGCCCAAGTACATCCAGTACGAGGACTTGCACCCGGCACTCCCCCAGCCTTCGGCCGGGGGGACCCCCAGAGCACGCACCGGACGCCGCTCCTTGACGGGCAAACGTTGCCTGCCGGGGCACTAGCCGGTGATCATGCCCACCACCGCCCGTACCGCCTCCGCCACCGGCTGGCCGACGGCCCCCACGGTGGCGGCGATCCCGGCGATCGCCATCAGCGCCCGGTGCCGCTCCTGCGCGGGCACTGCGGCGTCGGGGCGGAGGGCGGGCAGGGACTCGTCCAGGAGCTGGGCGCTGGGCGTCGGCACCTGCGCGCGCAACTCCGCGATGAGCCCGTGCAGTTCGGCGAGGGCGGCGACCAGGGCCGGGTCCTGCTGCCCGGCTCCGGCGCCCGCCTGGTTCTTGACGATGCCCTGGTTGCCCTGGCCGCCGTACATGTTCACGTTGTCGCCGTAGTAGTAGTTGCTCCCGCTCATGCGCCGATCCCCACGTTTCCGCTGCCGCCGTACATGTTGACGTTGTCGCCGAAGTAGTAGTTCTTCGGCGAGATGGTGAGGCTTTCCACCGTGACCTTGAACTCCGTGTCCGGGTGGTCGATGGCGTACGAGATCTGGCCGACGACCTGGTCCAGGTACTGCGCGTTCTGGCTGGTGACCAGCGCCGTCGACGCGCCCGAGGTCTCGACCGCCATGACGTGCAGCGGCGCGGCAGTCAGCACGCCGAGCATCTCGATCAAGAAGTAGATCTCGGCGAGGGCGGCGACGATCCAGACGAACACGACATAGCCGGCGGCTCCGGAGTTGCCGTTGGGACCTCCTCCGCCCGAGTTGATGGCGGCCAGCAGCCCCGGCAGCATCACGACGAACCCGACGATCAGCGTCCCGGCGGTGTACCGCAGGAACCGCAGCACCGCCTCCTTGCGCTTGGGCCGCATGACGAAGGTGTAGACACGGGTGATGTTGTGCAGCGGGTACACCGCCGCCCCGATCCACAGGATCCGTTTGCTGACCCGGAGGTCGATCCTGGACGGCGTCGGATGCGCCGGCGGCGCCGGGACGTCCGGCATGGGCGGAGCGGCGTGCGGTGCGGTGGCGGGCGGTGCGGTGGGCGCGGCCGCCGGTGGCGGCGAGGCGGGTGCGGCGGCGGGCGGAACCGGTGCCGTGGACGGACCCTGGTCCGGGCGCTCGGGTGGTGGCTGGCCGTTCTGCATCTGCTTCTGTCCCCCAGAGGTCAGCGATACCTCACATCTCGGTGACGACCATTAACCACACGCCCGGCGAGGGATGGCAAGTCGTTATGGACGGCGAAGTTCCGCCGGGGCGGGGACAGTTGACGGACGCTCAGTCCGCGACCCGCAGCAGCAGCTTGCCCGTGCTCGACCGTCCGCCCATCAGCCGGTGTGCCTCCGCCGCCTCCGCGAGCGGGAACTCGGCCGTCACCGGCAGGTTCACCGTGCCGTCGGCCGCCTTCGCGAACGCCCGCTCCGACAGTGCGCGCAGGGCCTCCGGCGCCGTCCGGGCCAGGCTCAGGACGGAGAAGCCGGAGACCGAGACGCCGAGCGGGTACAGCTCGGGCTGGCCCACGCTCCACGGCTCGGCGCCGCTCGCGTTGCCGAAGGAGACCAGGCGTCCGAAGGGGGCCAGGGAGGCCAGCCCGGCGCGCAGGGTGTCGCCGCCGACGGGGTCGAGCGCCAGGTCGACGCCGCGCCCGCCGGTCGCCGCGCGCACCGGCTCCTGGAAGGCGCCGACGAACACCTCGTCGTAACCGTGGTCCTTGGCGTGGGCGGCCTTCGCGGCCGAGGACACCACGCCGTACACCGCCCCGGCGCCCGCGGCCCGCGCGAGCTGCCCGACCGCCGTGCCGACCCCGCCGGCCGCACCCTGGACGAGGACCGACTCGCCGCGCTGGAGCCGGCCGACGGTGTGGACGAGGGCGTACGCGGTGGTGAGGACCGTCGGGAGGGTGGCGGCGGTGCGCAGGTCCAGGCCGGCGGGGACCGGGAAGACGGTGGTCGCCTCGGCCACCACCACCTCCGCGTATCCGCCGCCCGCGGTGTGTGCGACCACCTCCTGGCCGACGGCCGGGTCCGTGACGCCGGCGCCGAGCGCGCGGACGCGGCCGGAGACCTCCAGGCCGGGGACGTACGGCAGCGCGGGCACCCGGTAGCCGTCCGCGCGGGCCTTGAGGTCGGCGAAGTTCACGCCGGTGTAGGCCACGTCGATGCTCACCTGCCCGGGCCCGGGCTCCGGCGCCTCGGCCGTCACCAGCCGCAGCACCTCGGGACCGCCGTACTCCTGGAACTCCACCGCGCGCATGCCACACCCCTGGCTCTACTCGACCGTTCGACCGACTGTTCAATCAAAAGCGAACACTCGCGAGTGTATGGTTTTCATCGAACACTCGGCAAGCGGAAACGGAAGAGGGGAGCGTGGCGTGACCACCGGCAGTCACCGGGCCGCCCCGGAGCACACCCACCCCGACGACGTGCCCGTCCTCGCGGCGCTCGCCGCCCTGGCCGACCCCGTGCGCCTCGCCCTGGTCAGGGAGCTGGCCGGCTCCGCCGACTGGACCCGCAGCTGCGGCAGCTTCGACGTGCCGGTCGGCAAGGCCGCCCTCAGTCACCACTTCGCGGTACTGCGCGCGGCCGGACTGGTGGAGCAGCGGGACGAGGGCCCCCGACGGGTCAACCGGCTGCGCCGGGCGGAGTTCGAGGCCCGTTTCCCGGGGCTGCTCGGCCTCGTCCTGCGCACCGACGACGGCCGTCTTCCAGCGGGCTGAACTGCGGGTACCGGCACCGCCGATGCCCCCACCAGCGCGCAGGCGGGCCTCCGTCAGCCCTTCTCGGGGTCGTCCCGGTTCAGGGACTTGAGGAACTCGGGGTTGTCGTCGGGGGCGACCCACTGCCCGGCCGCGGTGCCGCCCGCCGGGACCGACCGCCGCGCCCTGCCCGTGATCAGCCAGGCGACCGGGCCGACCAGCACCTCGCCGAAGAGCAGGATGATGAGCACCCACGCCACCTTCGGCAGATGCCGCACCTCTTCCTCCGGGGTGTTCAGGCAGTCCACGAAGGCGTAGATCCACAGGGCCAGGACCAGCAGGAACGGCAGATACCTGAGCATGGTGTGCGATCCCCCGACGAAGTGAGACGGCCCCGGTGACCGGGCCAGAGTAACGGGTGGCAGATACTGGGACACATGGCTTACGACGATCTTCGCTCCCTGTTGCGGGCGCTGGAGCGCGAGGGCGACCTCAAGCGCATCAAGGCCGAGGTCGACCCGTATCTGGAAGTCGGGGAGATCGTCGACCGGGTGCAGAAGTCCGGCGGCCCCGCCCTGCTCTTCGAGAACGTGAAGGGCTCGGCGATGCCGCTGGCCATGAACGTCTTCGGCACCGACCGCCGCCTGCTGAAGGCGCTGGGCCTGAAGTCGTACGGCGAGATCTCCGAGAAGATCGGCGGACTGCTGCGGCCCGAGCTGCCGCACGGCTTCGTCGGCGTACGGGAGGCCTTCGGCAAGCTCGGCGCGATGACGCACGTGCCGCCGAAGAAGATCAAGGAGGCACCCGTGCAGGAGGTCGTCCTGCACGGCGACGAGGTGGACCTGGACCGGCTGCCGGCGCTGTTCACCTGGCCCAAGGACGGCGGCTCCTTCTTCAACCTGGGGCTGACGCACACCAAGGACCCGGAGACGGGCATCCGCAACCTCGGGCTCTACCGCCTCCAGCGCCACGACCGGCGCACCATCGGCATGCACTGGCAGATCCACAAGGACAGCCGCAACCACTACCAGGTCGCCGCGCGGCGGGGCGAACGGCTCCCCGTCGCCATCGCCTTCGGCTGTCCCCCGGCCGTCACCTACGCCTCCACCGCCCCGCTCCCGGGCGACATCGACGAGTACCTGTTCGCCGGGTTCATCGCGGGCAGGCGGATCGAGATGGTCGACTGCAAGACCGTCCCGCTCCAGGTACCGGCGAACGCCGAGGTGGTCCTGGAGGGCTGGCTGGAGCCGGGCGAGATGCTGCCCGAGGGCCCCTTCGGCGACCACACCGGCTTCTACACCCCGCAGGAACCCTTCCCGGCGCTGAAGATCGACTGCGTGACCATGCGCAGGCGCCCGCTGCTGCAGTCGATCGTCGTGGGCCGCCCGCCGACCGAGGACGGCCCGCTGGGCAGGGCGACGGAGCGTTTCTTCCTCCCGCTCCTGAAGATCATCGTCCCGGACATCGTGGACTACCACCTGCCCGAGGCGGGCGGCTTCCACAACTGCGCGATCGTCTCGATCGACAAGAAGTACCCCAAGCACGCGCAGAAGGTGATGCACGCGGTCTGGGGGGCGCACATGATGTCCCTGACCAAGCTGATCGTGGTCGTGGACGCCGACTGTGACGTGCACGATCTGCACGAGGTCGCCTGGCGGGCCCTCGGCAACACCGACTACGCCCGTGACCTCACGGTCGTCGAAGGCCCCGTCGACCATCTCGACCACGCCTCCTACCAGCAGTTCTGGGGCGGCAAGGCGGGGATCGACGCGACGAAGAAGTGGCCCGAGGAGGGCTACACCCGCGACGGGGGCTGGCCGGACATGGTCCTGTCGGACCCGGATACGGCGGCCCTGGTGGACCGCCGCTGGAAGGAGTACGGCCTGTGAGCAGCGCTTCCGCCGCGATCCCCCAGCCGGGACGCACGAAGGCCTTCCTGCGCCTGGTGATGATCGAGCACTCGGTCTTCGCGCTGCCCTTCGCCTACATCGCCTCCCTCACGGCGATGTACGAGTGGGACAGGAACATCCACTGGGGCCGGCTGCTGCTGGTCACCGTCTGCATGGTCGGCCTGCGCACCTTCGCGATGGCGGTCAACCGGATCATCGACCGCGAGATCGACGCCCGGAACCCGCGCACGGCCCACCGCGAGCTGGTGACCGGCGCGATGTCGGTCCGTCACGCCTGGACCGGGGCCCTGATCGCGTTGGTGGTCTTCCTGGGCGCGGCGGCCCTCCTCAACCCGCTGTGCCTGGCCCTGGCGCCGGTGGCGGTGATCCCCATGGTGGTCTACCCCTACGGCAAACGGTTCACGAACTTCCCGCAGGCGATCCTGGGGCTCGCCCAGGCCATGGGGCCGGTGGGCGGCTGGCTGGCCATCTCCGGGACCTGGAACTGGGACGCGGTCGTCCTCGGCCTCGCCGTCGGCATCTGGATCGGCGGCTTCGACCTGATCTACGCGTGCCAGGACGTCGAGACCGACCGCGAGATCGGCGTCATGTCGGTCCCGGCCCGCTTCGGCATCCCGGCCGCGATCTGGGGTGCCCGCGCCTGCCACACCGTCACGACGGCCCTGTTCGTCTGGTACGGCGTCGTCACCGGCGCGGGTGTTTTCTTCTGGCTCGGCCTGCTGATCGTCGCGGGCGCGTTCCTCTACGAGCACTCGATCGTCCGGCCGCACGACCTGTCCCGCCTGAACAGGGCGTTCTTCTCGACGAACGGCTTCATCGGGATCAGCCTCTTCGTGTGCACCCTCATCGATCTGCTGGTCCGCGGCCTCACGCCGTAGCCCCCGCGCCTGCGGGGATCGTGGCCCGGCCGCCCGACACGCACGTCGGACGGCCGGATAGGCTCGATATGTGAACGCAGGAGAAAAGCAGCGCGTGCCTTGGATCGTGGGGGTGTCCGGTGCGTCCGGGACGCCGTATGCGGCAGCCGTGCTGCGGGCGCTGCTCGGCGCGGGGGAGGCGGTCGACCTGGTGGTCAGCCGGGCCTCGCGGCTGACGCTGCTGGACGAGACGGGCATCTCGTTCCGCGACGCCCACTGGCAGGACGACCTGCGGGAATGGCTGGCCCGGGGGGCCGACGGCAAGCCCGGGACGTTCGACGTGGACGTCAGCGGGGTGCGGTACTGGAGCGCGGGCGACCTCGCGGCCGGGCCGTCCTCGGGGTCGTACCCGGTGAAGGGGATGCTCGTCGTGCCCGCCTCGACGGCCTGCGTCGCGGGCGTCGCGCTGGGCCTGTCCAAGGATCTGCTGCAGCGGGCGGCGAGCGTCACCCTCAAGGAGCGCCGCCCCCTGGTCGTGGCCGTCCGCGAGACCCCGCTGAACGGCCAGACCCTGAGGCACCTCGTGGCGCTGGACGACGCCGGTGCGAGCGTCGTACCGGCCTCGCCCGCCTTCTACGCGGGCGCCACCCACATCCAGGACCTGGTGGACTTCGTCGCCGGGCGGGTGCTGGACGCGGCGGGCGTCGGGCACGGCCTGTACCGGCGCTGGAAGGGCGAACTGGGCGGCGGCACGAACCAGTAGCGCACATGGCGGTACGTCCCAGCAGTACGGCTCATCACTTCAGGAACTCTTCAGACCTCTTCAGCGGAAGGCTTCGATCGCATGGACGCGGTGGACAGGCAGCTCATCCAGGCCCTGAGGGAGAACGGCCGGGCCTCGTACGCGGAGCTGGGGCGCCTCGTCGGCCTGTCGGGCCCCAGCGTCACCGACCGCATCAACCGTCTCGAGGCGGCCGGTGTCATCACCGGCTACCGGGCCACGGTGAACGCGGCCTCCCTCGGCCTCGGCGTCACCGCCCTGATCGGCATCTCGCTCTCCGACGCCGCCGACCACGAGGACGTCGCCCAGCGCCTCAGGGACCTCCCGGAGATCGAGGACTGCTGGTTCATCGCCGGCGACGACTCCTACATGCTCAAGGTGCGGGCCACGGACGTGGACGGCCTGGAGCGGATCATCCGGCGGCTCAGCGGCACCAAGGGCGTCTCGCGCACCCGTACCACGATCGTGCTCTCCACGAAGTGGGAGAACCGGGTCGGGGAGCTGCCCGAAGAGGTCTAGGGATACGGTTGGCCGTGCTGTCGTAGAAAGGTGTTGGCATGGACGTCGGGCTGAGGCGCGAGCTGGAGGAGAAGGTCCGCTCCGGTGAGCGGCTGACCCGCGAGGACGGCATCGCGCTGTACGAGTCGGACGACCTGGCGTGGCTCGGCGGCCTCGCGCACGAGGTGCGCACCCGCAAGAACGGTGACGTGGTCCACTTCAACGTCAACCGGCACCTGAACATGACCAACGTGTGCACGGCCTCCTGCGCCTACTGCTCCTTCCAGCGCAAGCCGGGGGAGAAGGACGCGTACACGATGCGCATCGAGGAGGCCGTCAAGCTCGCCAAGGCGATGGAGTCGGAGAACCTCACCGAGCTGCACATCGTCAACGGCCTGCACCCGAACCTGCCGTGGCGCTACTACCCGCGCTCGCTCAGGGAGCTGAAGGCCGCGCTGCCGAACGTGTCGCTGAAGGCGTTCACGGCGACGGAGATCCACCACTTCGAGACGATCTCGGGTCTGTCGGCCTCCGAGATCCTCGACGAGCTGATCGACGCAGGGCTGGAGTCGCTGACCGGCGGTGGCGCCGAGATCTTCGACTGGGAGGTCCGGCAGCACATCGTGGACCACCGCACCCACTGGGAGGACTGGTCCCGCATCCACCGCCTGGCGCATGAGAAGGGCCTGAAGACCCCGTGCACCATGCTCTACGGCCACATCGAGGAGCCCCGCCACCGCGTGGACCACGTCCTGCGCCTGCGTGAACTCCAGGACGAGACGAACGGCTTCCAGGTCTTCATCCCCCTGCGCTACCAGCACGACTTCGTGGACATGAAGGACGGCAAGGTACGCAACACCCTCCAGGCCCGTACCCAGATGGCGACCGGCGCCGAGGCCCTGAAGACCTTCGCGGTCTCCCGGCTCCTCTTCGACAACGTCCCGCACGTGAAGGTCTTCTGGGTGATGCACGGCGTGCAGACGGCCCAGCTGGCCCTCCAGCACGGCGCGGACGACATGGACGGCTCGGTCGTGGAGTACAAGATCACCCACGACGCGGACAACTACGGCACCCCGAACAAGCTGACCCGCGAGGACCTGCTGGACCTGATCCGCGACGCCGGCTTCCGCCCCGTGGAGCGCAACACGCGGTACGAGATCATCCGCGAGTACGACGGCCCGGACCCGGCGCGCAGGGAGTCGCCGCAGCCGATGCGGGTCTGAGTGAAGAGGGCGCTCCGAGGGGGTACCCGGGGGCCGTGAGCTCCCGTACCACTGCCCCCGAGGACGCCTACACGGCGGCGCCCTTCGTGCCGGAGGGCGCCGGTCTCGCCGCCCTGCGCGAAGCCGCCGCCGACTGTCGTGGTTGCCCCCTGCACGAGAACGCCACGCAGACGGTGTTCGGCGCGGGCAACGCGCACGCGCGCGTGATGCTCGTCGGCGAGCAGCCCGGCGACCAGGAGGACCGGCAGGGCAAGCCCTTCGTCGGCCCCGCCGGCAAGCTGCTCGACAGGGCGCTCGAGGAAGCCGGCCTGGACCCGGCGGACGCGTACGTCACCAACGCGGTCAAACACTTCAAGTTCACCCGGGCCGAGCCCCGCAAGCGCCGGATCCACAAGGCGCCGAGCCTGCGGGAGATGACCGCCTGCGGACCCTGGCTCGCGGCGGAGCTGGCGCTGGTCGAGCCGGAGCTGATCGTGGTGCTGGGCGCCACGGCCGGGAAGGCGCTGCTGGGGTCGTCGTTCCGGGTGGGGGAGGTGCGCGGGACCGTCCTGGAGCGGGAGATCCACGGCCGCCCCGAGCGGCTGGTGCCGACCGTGCACCCGTCCTCGGTGCTGCGGGCGCAGGACGACGAGGACAGGAAGGCCGCGTACCAGGGGCTCGTCGCCGATCTGAAAGTGGCTGCGCGCGCCCTTGGGTAATAGGTAGACTCCCCGTATGCCACTTACTTTCACGTTGGACCCCGCCATCACCCCGGCCCTGCGCGACGGCATCCTCGACCTGTGGACGGAGGTCTCCAACGCGGGCGGCGCCGTGGGCTTCGTGCCGCCGGTGAGCCGGGAGGACGTCCGGCCGGAGCTGGTGAAGCACTTCGTGGGCATGGCCGAGGGACGCCACCGGTTGCTCGTCGGCCGCGACGAGACGGGCACCCCGGCCGCGACCGCCTTCTTCGCCTTCAACACGCACCGGCTCCAGACGCACTGGGTGTGGCTGTACACGGTGATGGTCCACCCGAGGCACCAGGGCCAGGGGTACGGCCGTGACCTGCTGGCGGCCGCCGCGGACGCGGCCCGCACCTTCGACGGCATCGAGGCGATCCGCCTCGGCTGCCGGGGCGGACACGGCCTGGAGCACTTCTACGCGTCCTGCGGCTACAAGGAGGTCGGCCGGGTGCCGGGCGCGATCCGGGTCGCCCCGGGGGACGACCGCGACGACATCACCATGCTGCTGCCACTCGGCTGACCCCCGTGCAAGATCCCTCCCCGCTCGTGCTTCACTGGACGATGACCCCTTTTGGAATCGGACGAGTGGATTGAGATGCTCCGCTACACGCTGATGCGCCTCGGCATCTTCGCCGGCTGCCTCGTGGTCGTCTGGGGAGCCGTCTACTCCGGCATCTTCCCGCGCGGCTTCGGCGCCTCCAACGGCCTGTGGGTGCTGCTGCTCGCGCTGATCCTGTCGGCGCCCATCAGCTGGGTGGTGCTGCGCAAGGAGCGGGACCGGGCCTCGGTGCAGATCGTGACCAAGGTCGACCGGATGAAGGCCAACCTGGAGGCCAACCGCAGCCAGGAGGACGGCGCCGACGACACCGCGAGGGCGCGGGGCGAGGCAGCCGCGTCCAATTAGTCTTGCCCTCATGGGTGGGGCGAAGACCAAGCGCATGCCGCGTGCGGTGCGGGAGCAGCAGATGCTCGACGCCGCCGTACACGTTTTCGGGCAACGCGGCTACATGGCCGCCTCCATGGACGAGATAGCCGAACTCGCCGGCGTCTCCAAGCCGTTGGTCTACCTGTACCTGAACTCCAAGGAAGACCTCTTCACCGCCTGCATCCGCCGCGAGGCCACCGCGCTCACCAAGGCCGTCCGCCTCGGCGTGCGCACGGACCTGCCCGCCGACCGCCGGCTCTGGGACGGCCTGCGGGCGTTCTTCGCCCACACCGCCGAGCACCCCGACGCCTGGTCCGTGCTCCACCTCCAGGCCCGCACCCACGGCGAACCCTTCGCGACCGAGGTCGCCGCGATGCGCAAGGAGATCGTCGCCTTCGTGACCGGCCTGGTCGCGGTCGCGGCGAGGGAGGCCCACAGGGACCCCGACCTGCCGGAGCACGAGGTCGCGGGCCTGGCGGAGGCACTGGTGGGCGCGGCGGAGTCATTGGCCGCGTGGGCCAACACCACACCTGGCGTCACTGCCCGCCAGGCGGCGACGACCTTGATGAACTTCGCCTGGTCGGGCCTGGGCAACCTGATGCAGGGCACCTCATGGACACCGCCGGCGGAACCAACCGGCGAAGCGGCCTGCGGCGCCTAGCTCACCTCTCCCAGCAGGTGCAGTCGCCCCCCGTCGCCCCGAAGCTCGAACCGGCCGGATCCGTCCGCCCCATAGGCCACCACCCCCGGCAACAACACCGGCGCCAGAAACCGCACGCTCACCCGCGTCCCGCCGGAGCCCCCCGCCGCCAGACAGCGGGCCACCGTCCACATGCCGTGCGCGATGGCCCGGGGGAAGCCGAAGAGGCGGGCGGTGAACGGGTGCAGATGGATGGGGTTGCGGTCGCCGGACGCGGCACCGTACCGCCGCCCGATGTCCCCGGCGAGCCGCCACTCGGCGACGACCGGCAGCGGGACGGACCTAGGCCGACCGGGCCTGGCATCTCCCGGTTCGGCGGACCTGTCGGTGTGATGCCGCGCGAGGTACGTGCTCCGCGACTCCCATACGACACCTCCGTCGGCCCGCATCACGGTGGCCACCGTGGCCTCGGTGCCGCGCCGGTGCGGAGCCAACCCGTCGATGTGCACCGCGAGTTCATAGTCCCCGCTCGCCGGGAGGGGTGCGTGCCGGACGATCTCGATCGAGGTGTGCACGAGCCCCGGCAGCGGCAGGGGGAAGGCCCGGTCGCTCATCAGCCGCATGGCCAGGGGGAAGCCGAGGACGTGCGGATAGGTGAGGGGGAGGGCGCTGTCGCCGGTGGGGAAGCCGCAGACGCGCTCGTAGGCGGCCAGCCGTGCCAGGTCGATCCGTGGAACGGGCCGCACCAGAGGGGAGCGTGGGAAGTCGCGCTCGGGGGAGGGCCGTTTGAACGGAGCGCGCAGCGCGCCACGTACCAGTAGCAAGCCGAGACCGTGGTCCGCCATGTCCTGCCCCCACCGCTTACTCTGGAGTAAGTTACCGCCGGTAATGCTACGTCACGAGGGAGGTGCAGCTCAAACATGAGCCCCTGTCACACAACCCCCGAGGCTGCACATCCCTGGCTCCGGACCATCCCCGAACCCGCACAATCCCCTCACGGCCGACCCGTACGATCGCCTCCCTAACCTGCGGTAACCCCTTTCCGTCAAGGCGCCGCAGGTACACGCACGCCAGAGGAGCCGCCCGTGTCCACCCCCTTCCCGAACACCCCCGTCTCCTCCGGCACCCCCGTCTCCGCGATCGACTACGACGGCCGCCCGGTTCTCGTGGAGCCCTGGGTCCAGCGCCTGGACGGCGCCGTTCGGGAGGTGTCCGTACCGCCGTTCGTGCCCCCGGTGAAACACGGCTCCCTCGCGGACCTGCCGTTCGACAACGCCGAGACCGCGCCCGCCCGGAGGGTGCTCAGCCGCAAGCTGCAGGACGGCCGCTGGACGGACGTGACGGCCGCGCACTTCGCCGAAGAGGTCCTCGCCGTGGCCAAGGGGCTGATCGCGGAGGGCCTGGTGCCGGGCGACCGGATCGCCGTCATGGCCCGCACGAGGTACGAGTGGACGCTCCTCGACTTCGCCGCCTGGGCCGCGGGCCTGGTCACCGTGCCGATCTACCCGACCTCCTCCGTCTTCCAGACCCGGTGGATCCTGCACGACTCCGGCGCGGTCGCCCTGATCACCGAGTCCGCCGACCAGGCCTCCGCCATCGGCCCCGAACTCCAGCACCTGCCCGATCTGCGCCATCTGTGGGTGATGGAGAAGGAGCACGTGACGCGGCTCGCCGAGGCCGGCGTGCAGGTTCCGGACGGGGAGGTGGCCGTACGGCGCGGCATGCTGGGGCCCGACACCCTCGCCACGCTCATCTACACCTCGGGCACCACCGGCCGCCCCAAGGGGTGCGCCCTCTCGCACGGCAACTTCTTCGCCGAGGTCGACAACGCCATCGAACTGCTCCACCCGGTCTTCAAGGCCGAGACCAAGGAAGAGGAGCCCTCGGTCCTCCTTTTCCTGCCGATGTCCCACGTCTTCGGGCGCATGGTGGCCATCGCCTGCGTCCGGGCCCGCGTCCGCCTCGGGCACGCGCCGAGCCTGGCCGCCGAGGACCTGCTCCCGGACCTCGCCGCCTTCCGGCCGACCTGCCTGCTGACCATCCCGTACATGCTGGAGAAGGTCTACAACTCGGCCCGCGCGAAGGCGGAGGCGGGCGGCCGGGGCGCGGTCTTCGACCGGGCCGCGGCGGTCGCCGTCCGCTACGGCGAGGCGCTGGAGGCCCGGCAGACCAGCACCGGCAGCGGGCCGGGCCGCTCCCTGAAGACGGCCCGCACCTTCTACGACCCCCTCGTCTACCGCAAGATCCGGGCCGCGATGGGCGGACGCGTCCGGTACGCCATCTGCGGCGGCTCCCCGCTCGGCCGGCGCCTGGCGGCCTTCTACGCCGGGGCCGGCATCGAGATCTTCGAGGGCTACGGCCTGACCGAGACCACCGCGGCCACGACCGTCACCCCGCCCCTCAAGCCCCGCCTGGGCACGGTCGGCTGGCCGATGCCCGGCACCCGCGTCCGCATCGCCGCCGACGGCGAGATCCTCGTCGCCGGCGACCACGTCCTGCGCGGCTACTGGGACCCGCAGGCCGGCGGAGTCGTCCCCGCGACGAGGGACGGCTGGTTCGCCACCGGCGACCTGGGCGAGCTGGACGACGAGGGCTATCTCACCATCACCGGCCGCAAGAAGGAGCTGCTGATCACGGCGGGTGGCAAGTCGATCGCCCCGGCCCCGCTGGAGAACTGGCTGCGCCAGCACCCGCTGATCTCCCAGGTGATGCTGGTCGGTGACGGCCGCCCGTACGTGGCCGCGCTGATCACCCTCGACATCGACGGCACCACCCACTGGCGGCAGATGATCGGCAAGCACCCGGTGCCGCCGGAACTGCTGGTCGGCGACCCGGAGCTGGAGGCGGTCCTGCAGCGCGCGATGGACGAGGCCAACAAGCTGGTCTCCCGCCCCGAGTCCATCCGCCGCTTCGCCGTACTGCCCGTGGACTTCACCGAGGAGGCAGGCCATCTGACCCCGTCGATGAAACTGCGCCGCGAGCAGATCATGGCCGACTTCGCGAGCGAGGTGGAGGGCCTGTACGGCCCCGCCACCGGCCCCTGAGGAGGTCTCCGTGAGGGTCGGCACCCGCTCCTCGCGCGCGAAGCGGGTTGCCGCCCGGGTCCGGCCGTGTCCCGGTTCTGATCCTCGTACGGTCCCTGATTCCAGTCAATCCTTGGGTTTCCTCCCCAACCCCAAGCGTTAACTTGGGGGTTGTGACTCTCGACGACCTCCGCGTGTTCGTGGCCGTGTGCCGCGCCGGCAGCCTCAGTTCCGTCGCCCGGGACCTCGGCTGCACTCAGTCCGCCGTCAGCCAGCATGTGAAGAGGCTGGAGAAGGAGACCGGGGTCGCGCTGCTGGAACGGCAACCGCGTGGCGTGGTCCCCACACAGGCCGGGCGGATCCTGGAAGCGGCGGCGGCCGAGGGCATATCCGGACTCGACCTCGCCGTACGGCAGCTGCGCGATCTCGTCGACGGCCACAGCGGACACGTCCGCGTCGCCACCGGCGCCACCACCGTCCGGCACTTCATGTCCGACGCGGTCGTCGCCTTCCGCCGCCGTCACCCCAGGGTCAACCTGGAGTTCCGCACGGTCAGTTCGGGGCGCGGCACCTTCGACGCCCTGGCCGACGGCACCCTCGACCTGGCCTGGATCACCGTCGGCCCCCGAGTCCGCGGCATCGAGCAGCGGACGGTCGCGGAAATGCCCTGGCTGCTCGCCCTCCGCGCCGACGACCCCCTCGCCGAACGGCAGGATCTCGACCCCGCCGAACTGCGCGACGTCCGGCTCATCCGGCTCCCCCCGAACTCCACCTCCGCCTCCCACCTCGACGCGGCCTGCGCCGAGCTGGGCGTCCGCTTCACCTACGACACGAGCGTCGCTGACTGGGACACGGCGCTGCTGCTGGCCGAGCTGGGGGTGGGCCGGGCGGTCGTCCCCGCCGTACCGGGCCTCCCGGTGCCGGGGGTGGGCGAACTGCGGCTCGTCCCGCTGACCGGACTGCGCCCCCTGCCCGTCGGCTGGGCCGTCCGCCGCTGGGACTCCCTCAGCCCTCCGGCCCGGGCCTTCGCCCACACGGTGGCGGAGTTCCGGGGCGGGGTCGCCGGCACGGGCTGAGCGGGAGTTCCGCCCACACCGTCTTGCCCACGGCGCGCTCGGCCACGCCCCACCGCGCCGACAGCACGAACACGACCACGAGTCCGCGTCCGTGCTCGTCCTCCAGGTCGCCGTCCAGGAACCGCAGTTCCCTGTCTCCCCGGGCGTCACTGACCTCGATACGCAAGGTGTCCCTCTCGGGGAGGAGGCGCAGTCGCAGCTCGAAGTCCCGGCCGGGTACACGACCGTGGGTGACGGCGTTCGCCGCGAGCTCGGCGACGATCAGCTGCGCTGTGCAGTTCGGGTCGCTGTCGTGCGGGTATCCCCAGGTGGCGAGCTGATGGGCGGTGAGGCGGCGGGCCAGCCGGGCGCCGAGAGGGGTGGCGCTGAGGCGTTGGACGAGTTCGGTGGCCTCGGTTGTGGGGGTGGAGATTTCCAGATTCACGTCACCGAGCGTGGTCGGTTCTCCCTACGCTGACCAGGGGAGAACCGGCGACTGTGCGTAGTCGTACGGCTGCGTTCGCGTGCAGTACGAGTGTCGGAGGTGACGGTGGAGGAGCGGAGGCCGGAGACGCCCGCCGAGGCCAACGGGTCGGCGGCAGTCTTCGTCGTACTGGGCAAGCAGTTGAAGTTGCTGAGGGAGCGGGCGGGGCTCAGCCAGCGGGAGTTCGGCGGCCTGGTGGGGTACGGCCCCGACCAGATCTCGGCCATGGAGCGAGGGGTGCGGACGCCGAGGCCGGAGTTCCTGAAACAGGCGGACGAACTCCTCAACGCCGAGGGGCTGTTCATCGAGGTCATCCCCCAGGTCGAGGAGGCGATGAGCAGGGCGCGGACGCGGCATCCGGAGTGGTATCGGAGTTACGCGGCTATGGAGGCGGAGGCGGTCGAGCTGCACCATTACAACAACCACGCTGTGCAGGGCCTGCTTCAGACCAAGGAGCACGCACGGGCTGTGTTCGCCAAGCGACGGCCGTTTCTCGATGAGGAGACCATCGAGAAACGGGTGGCTGACCGTCTCTCACGCCAACAGGTCTTCCAGCGGTGGCCCCGGCCCATCGTGAGCTACATCCTCGAAGAGGTTGTGCTCGACCGGCCGATCGGAGGGCGGCGCGTCCACGCGGAGCAGCTCCGTCACCTGCTCAGCCTCAGCAGTATGCAGAACGTCGAGATTCAGGTGATGCCGACGCAAATCGAGGAACACCCCAACCTCGGAAGCGCGTTCAACCTGCTGGTACCCAAGGGACACAGCCAGGTGGCGTACGTCGAGGCGCAAGGATTCCCGCAGCTCATCACCGACCGAGAGGAGGTCCGGAAGATCGCCGACCGCTATGGGATCATGCGCGCAATGGCACTCAGTCCCATGGAGTCCCGGTCTCTGATCGCAAAGAAGCTGGAGGATCTATGAACACCGAGAACCTAGCCTGGTTCAAGTCCAGCTACAGCGACGGTGAGGGTGGCGATTGCGTCGAACTCGCCTACACCTGGCGCAAGTCCACGTACAGCGATGGCGAAGGCGGCGAATGCCTGGAGGTCGCCACCCAGCCCACCACCATCCACATCCGCGACTCAAAACAACCCCCCACCGCCCCCCACCTCACCGTCACCCCCGTAACCTGGTCCGCCTTCCTTGCCCAGGGAACCGTCCGGGACCCGATCGGTAACGCCGGTTCGTAGCCTGCCTTTCCACCCTCGCCGACTCCACCCCCCGAGCAGAGGCATGAAAGAAGACAACGACGTCCGCCGGATCTTCCTGTTGAACCCGGACCCGCGTCTCCTCCACGAAGCCGCACGGACCGGGGTCCAAGTGCGCTCCGCCCAGGCCGACCCGCTCGACGAGAGCGCGCTGCGGCCTGTGCTGGAGGAGGCCGTCACGGCCGGGCTGTTCGTCAACTCGGCCCGTTCCCTGCGGCTGCTCGCGGACCCGGCAGCCGTCCAGCGGCTGGTGCGCGACAACCGGCTCTCGCCGGACGACACCGTGCCCGCCGCAGGCGCGAACGCGACGCGGCTGAGCGTGGAGACGCTCAGTGTGCACGGGATGCACCAGGCCGTGGGGATCACCGCCCGGATGCCGTACGGGCTGCTCCACCCGGCCCCGCTGACGGAGGACGCGGCGGCCGAGGTGCGGGCCGTGGTGACCGCGCTGCTGGATCTGACCGGGTACCAGTACGGACCCGCGCACACGGGTGTCGTGCTGACTTCGCGTGGGCCGGTGATCACCGGGTGCCGGGCGGGGCTGGCCCGGGACCCGGTGCCGGAACTGCTCCGGGTGGCCGGCGGTTTCGACCTGGCGGCCGGGGCCGTGGAGGTGCTGTCCGGGCGGCTGGTGGACGCGGTCCGGCCGGCCCGGTACGCGGCGGCGGCCGTGCTGAACCCGCCGTGGCGGCTGGAGACCGCCGAGGTCGTGGTCCTTCCGCACGTGCGCCATGTCTCGCCGCCGGACTCCCTCGGCCCGGGGCATCTCGTCGTACACGCCGACTCGCCCGAGGTGGCGGCCCAGCGGGTGACGTCCCTGACGGCGCTGGTCACCGGGAACGGATCGGGAACGAACCGGTAGACCCTGCCCCCACTGTTGATACGTCGCCGGAATCAGGACGACGACGCCAGCGACGTCGACAGGAGGCCGAGTCAGATGCTGAAGTTCTCGATCCTCGGGGCACTGCAGATCCGTACCGTGTCCGGGCCCGCGGAGATCTCCGGCGACCTGCAGCGCGTCCTGGTGCAAACGCTGCTGGTCAGCGAGGGCCGACCGGTGTCCGGGGAGAGCCTGGCCGAGGAGATGTGGGGCGAGGCCGTACCCGACAACCAGGCCAACGCGCTGCAGGCGCACGTCAGCAGGCTGCGCCGCAAGCTGCGCGCGCTGGAGCCGGACCGGCCGGCCTCCCGGGTGACCATCCATCCCTCCGGTTACCGGCTCGTCGTCAGTGACGGCGAGCTGGACGCGGCGGAGTTCGTGTGGGCGGTACGGCAGGCGGAGGCGGCGTCGCCCGACGACGCGGCGCACGTGGCCCGGCTGCTCGGCGAGGCCCTGGGGATGTGGCGCGGGCCCGTCTTCGGCGGGTTTCCCGGCGGCACCCTGTGCCAGCTGGCCGGGGCCCGCTACGAGGAGTACCGGATGCGGGCCATGGAGCTGCGGTTCGACGCCGAGCTGCGGCTCGGCCACCACGCGGCCGTGCTCGCCGAGCTGGCCGAGGCGCACACCAACCATCCGCTGCGCGAACGCTTCTGCGAGCAGCTGATGATCGCCCTGTACGGCTCGGGCCGGCAGGCCGACGCCCTCGACGTCTTCCGGCGTATGCGGGGCCGGCTCGACGCGGAACTCGGCATCGAGCCGTCTCCGGCCCTGCGGCAGGTGGAGAGCGCCATACTCCGCCACGATCCGGCCCTCGCCCCGGACGCGGGCTCCGTCCTCCTCCAACTGGCTTGAAAACGGTGCTCATCCCGCTCGTACCGAGAGGCGTTCGAGCGGTAGCGTGAAGACGCCTTCACGCGCTGCCCGTTCGGGTACAACCTAGGATTGGCCCGGACTCTCGGGCTGGACGACGAAACGTAGCGGGGGGATCGGTACGTGGAATCGGCGGCATTGGGCCATCCTGTCGTACGGTTCAACATTCTCGGCCCGCTGGAAGGATGGCACGGCGAGCACCGGGTGCGACTCGGCAGCCCGACACAGGAGCGGGTGCTCGTCACCCTGCTTCTGGAGCCGGGGCGGATGGTTCCGCTGACCCGGCTCGTGGCCGCCGCCTGGGACGACGAGCCGCCGCAGACCGCCTCCCACCAGGTGCGCAAGGCCGTCGCGGCCCTGCGCACCCGCATCCCGGGCGGCTCCTCGCTGATCGTCACGGACGGCGCCGGATACCGTGCCGTCCTCGGTGAACACCAGCTGGACCTGCACGAGTTCGGCCAGTGGTCCCGGCAGGCCCGGCAGGCGACGGCCGACGGCCGGCCCGAGGAGGCGGTCGGCCATCTACGGGCCTGTCTCGACCTGTGGCGCGGGCCGGTCATGGCGGGTGCGGGCGGCGCGGTGATCTCCGCCGCCTCCCTGGCGCTGGAGGAGCGCCACATGGCGGTCGCCGAGCAGTACTACGAGCTCCAGCTCGAACGCGGCCAGTCCACCGAACTCATAGGGCCGCTGCGGGAGCTGGTGACCGCCCACCCGCTGCGGGAGACCCTGCGCGGGCGCCTGATGCTGGCCCTGTACCGGGCCGGCCGGCAGGCGGAGGCGCTGGAGGAGTTCGGCCGGGTGCGCGCGCTGCTCGTGGAGGAACTGGGCATCGACCCGGGCGCCGAGCTGACCGGGCTGTACGAGGCGATCCTGCGCGACAGTCCGGAGGTCGCCCCCCGGGTGCCGCAGTCCATGGCCGACCGCGCCGCCCTCCTGCTGCCGGCCCCGCTCGACCGGACCCCCGACTCCGAGCCCGCGCCCTGCACGCTGCCCTACGACCTGCCGGACTTCACCGGCCGGGACGAGGAACTGGGACGGCTGCTGGAGGTGGGCCGGGCTCCGGCGGGCCGGGGCACCCGGATCATCGGTGTGGACGGCATGGGCGGCAGCGGCAAGACCGCCCTCGCCGTCCACGCCGCCCACCTGCTCGCCGCCGACTACCCCGACGGGCAGCTCTTCATCGACCTGCGCGGTTTCAGCCCCGGCGAGAAGGCCCAGGAACCGGGAGCCGTGCTGCACTCCCTGCTGCGCACGCTGGGCGTCCCCGACGAACGCATTCCGGACGATCTGGAGCGACGCACCGCCCTCTGGCGAACCGTTTCCGCCCAGCGAAAGCTCCTGGTGCTTCTCGACAACGCGGCCAATGCGGCCCAGGTACGGCCGCTGCTGCCGGCCTCCGAGAACTGTCTCGCCCTCGTCACCGGACGGGTGCGCATGCTCGACCTCGACGGCGTCGAATGGCTCTCCCCGGGCCTGCTGTCCGCCGATGAGAGCACCACCCTGCTCACCCGGATGCTCGGTGCCGACCGCACGGGCGCCGAACCCCAGGCCGTCGCCCGGCTGGCCGGCCTGTGCGGCGGCCTGCCCCTCGCCCTGCGCGTCACCACCGCCCGGCTGCGCAACCGGCCCCGCTGGACCGTGCAGTACCTGGTCGACCGGCTCGCCGACGAGACCCGCCGGCTGCGCGAGCTCAGTGCCGGGGAACGCAGCGTCGAGGCCACCCTCCGGCTGTCGTACCAGGCGATGGAGGAGGGCCAGCGCGGCGCCTTCCGGCTGCTCGGCCTGCACCCCGGCAGCGCCATCGACGTCCACTCGGCCGCCGCGCTGCTCGGCACCGACGCGCATGACGCCGAGGACGTCCTGGAGGACCTGCTCGACGCGCATCTGCTGGAACAGCACGAGGCGGGGCTGTACGGCTTCCACGACCTGGTGCGGACGTACGCGATGAGCGTGCGGGAGGCGGAGGACGATGCGGAGGGCGCGGTCGAGCGGCTGGTCTCGTACTACACGCTGGCCACCGACCAGGCCTGCGAGATCCTCTTCCCCGGCCGCAACCGCTACGGCGACCCGCCCGCGCCGGGTGCGGCCGAACTGCCGCGTCTGGACGGCGACGAGCAGGCGCTGCGCTGGTTCGACCGGGAGCACGACGCGCTGCTCGCGACCGTCGCCCAGGCGGGCACCCACGGTATGCACCGAACGGCCGCGCTCCTCGCCCGCAACGTGCTGTTCTACCTGCACCTGCGCGGGCGCTACGAGGAGTTCCGGGCCGTCAACAGGGTCGCGGTGACCGCCTGCCGGCAGCTCGACGACCCGGTGCTGCTGAGCCTGAGCCTGTGCAACCTGGCTGTGGGCCAGTGGTGGCTCGGCAACTTCCACGACGGCATCACCACCGCTCAGGAGGCCCTGGAACTGATCGGCGGCAACGATCCCCGCACCCGGGCCTTCAGCATCGAGGTGCTCGGTCTGCTGCACGGCGCACTGGGGGACTTCGACGAGGCCCGCGCCTACCTCGCCCAGGGCATCGCCCTGCACCGGGAGCTGGGCATGGACCGGGCGGAGGCGGAGGCACTGGTCAACCTCAGCACCGTGCAGACCTGGTCGGGCCACTACGCCGAAGGTGCCTGGCTCGCGGCCCGTGCCACCGACCTGAACCGGCGCCTCGGCGAGCACAACCACGAGATCTCCTCGCTGTCCTGGCTGGCGCTGGCCCACCTCGGCCTCGGCGAGGACGAGCGGGCGCGGGCGTGCCTGTCCCAGGCGCTCGAACTGTGCGACGAGTCCCGGCAGCCGGGCAACGTGGCCTTCGTGCTGGCCCACTGGGCCCGCGTCTGTCAGCGCCTCGGCGAGGTGTCCCTGGCCGCGGAACACGCCGAGCGCGCCCTGGATCTGGTCGCGACCGGGGGCACGGTGCTGCGCCAGTCGTCCGTGGTGAACGTGGTCGGATCGGTCCACCTGCGCGCGGGAGCGGCCGACCGCGCCATGGAACTGCACCGCCGGGCCCACGAGCTGGCCACCCGCCTCGGCTATCGCATCGAGATCGCCCGCGCCCTGCACGGCATGGCGGAGGCGGCACAGGCACTGGGCGACCGCACGGCGGCGTCCCGGCACCAGCGCGCGGCCGAGGCCCTGTACGACGCGATGGGCGTGACGGAGGCGGGGCGGCGTCTGTAGGCCCGCCGTCACATTCCCGCCCCAGCCTTCGGCCGGAGGACGGACCTCCGGAGCACGCACCTGCCCGGTCTCGTGGAAACGGCACCGGCGGGGGTGAGCCCGGTCGGTGCCGTCGGCGCTGTGCCGGCTGGTCCGCGGGACGCCGCGCGATCAGGGTGTGACGCCGAACGGGTCGCGGTCGTCCGCCAGCGCCGGGCCGGGGTGCGCCTGGTGCCCGGTCAGGCCGGCGGCGACGCGCGCGAGCTCGTTCTGCACCCCGGCCGCCGGAACGGCCGCCGCGGTGCCGAGCGCGATGACGCCCGCGCCGGTGAGCGTGACCAGAACCGTCTTCGTACGCAAGGCGATGGAGTGCATGGAGCGCATGAGGAACCCCCAGGAGGAGACGGATCGCATCCGGCCGCCGGGGCTGCTCCCCGACGACGCGACCGATGCTCTTGGGCGCCGATCCCCATGCCTTCCCCACCGGTTCCCGGAGCAGGTCAGGCCACCGGTACTCCAGGATTCAAGCGATTCTCGAGTGGTTCTCAAGCGGTTCTCGAGCGGCTCCGCAGGTGTCTTTCAGACAGGCTTCCGGGCGAACAGGAAGGCCTGCGGGATCGGCTCCGGGCCGGCCTCGGCCTTCCCGCTCTGCTCCTCCGGTTCGCGCACGGTGCTGGAGGCGAGCGTGAAGCCGGCGATCCGGAGCAGCTCGGCGATCCGCTCGGGGCGGCGCCGCTGGAAGTCCAGCACGACGGGGTGGCCCCACGGCCGGTCGAGCCGGCGCGGCTGCTCGCCGACCTGGAAGGCGAGCAGAAGATGCCCGCCGGGAGCGAGCACACGGTGGAACTCGGCGAAGAGGGCGGGGAGTTCGTCCACCGGCGTGTGGATGCTGGAGTACCAGGAGACGGCGCCCGCGAGGGAGCCGTCGGCCAGGGCGAGGTCGAGCATGGAGCCCTGTGCGAAGCGCAGGCCGGGATGGTTCCGGCGGGCGACGGCGAGCATGGACCCGGACAGATCGATCCCGAAGGCGGACAGCCCGAGCCCGGCGAGGTACGCGGTGACCACGCCGGTGCCACAGCCGAGGTCCGCCACGGTCCCGCCCGCCCCGACCGACTCGGCGAACACCCCGAGCAACGCCTGCTCCAGCGGCTTGTCCTGGAGGTGGTCCCGGAACTGCGCGTCGTAGTCCTCGGCGACGGCGTCGTAGAAGGCACGGGTCTCAACAAGAAAGTCAGACTTCTCCATCACGCCCCGCGACCTTACCCACCCCCACCGACACCGCCCCGCTCACATCACCCGCTCACACCGCGGAACTAAGCGACCCCCGCCACCCTCAGCAGCGCGGTCACCGCAGCCGCTCCCACGACCACCACGACGAACGGCGCCCTGAACCACGCCAGGACCCCGCCCACGAGCACCCCGGCCGACCGGGCGAACCCGGCGAATCCCCCGCCCTCGGTCAACGCCCCCGTGGCCAGCAGGGCGACCAACAGCACCACCGCCCCGGCCGACGCCAACTCCTGCACGCGCGCCGGTATCTCGACCCGCCCGTGCAGCACCGGCCCCACCAGCCGGAAGGCGTACGTCCCCACAGCCAGCGCGAGGATCACCACAACGGTGGCGTTCATACGGCGGCCTCCACGGACGTCCGCTGCCGGCGATGCAGGAACAGCCCGCCCAGCGCGAGCAGCACCGGCACCCCCGCGGGCACCGCAGGCGTGACCGCCAGCGCCACCGCCGCCCCGGCCAGCGCACACCGCCGTACCGCCGCATCCGCCCGGACCTGCGGCAGCACCAGCGCCACCAGCACCGCGGGGAACGCGGCATCGAGTCCGTACCGCGCGGTGTCCCCCAGCGCGCCCCCGGCGAGCGCGCCCGCCAGCACCCCGGTGTTCCACACGGCGAACAGGCCGATCCCGGAGATCCAGAACGCCCTGCGCTGCCGTAGGGGATCGGACTGGGCGAGGGCGAAGGCGACCGTCTCGTCGGTGACCAGATGCGCGCCGAGGAAACGGCTCGCCCGGCCGGTCCCGATGATGTCCGCCACCGCCAGGCCGAAAGCGGCCGTACGGGTGTTGAGCAGCAGCCCCGTCGCCGCGGCGGCGACCGGCCCGCCCCCGGCGAGCAGCACCCCCACCGCGCTGAACTGGGCCGACCCGGCGTACACCACCAGGGACATCACCACCGGCACCCACATCGGGAGCCCGCCCGCCACGGAAACGGCGCCGAAGGAGACGCCGACGATGCCACTGGCGAGCCAGACGAGCGCGCTGTCGCGGATCAGGGAACGGTCACGGGATGTTCGGAGTGGCGAACGCATGTTTCCTACAATGGACAGCGGACAGGCTGTCCGTCAATCCGAACGATCGTACCGATGGAGCGAACGACATGACCGAGCCGCCTCCCCGGACCCCCGCCCGGCTCCCGCTGGAGTGGATCGCCGCCTCGCTCAAGCGCGAGCGCACCCGCACCGGGCTGTCCCTGTCCGAACTGGCCAAACGCGCCGGGATCGCGAAGTCCACGCTCTCCCAGCTGGAGGCGGCGAGCGGGAACCCGAGCATGGAGACCATCTGGGCGCTCGCGGTGGCCCTCGGGGTGCCCTTCAGTGTGCTGGTGGAGCCGCCCGCTCCGGCCGTGCAGGTGATCCGGGCCGGGCAGGGGCCCACCGTCCACTCCGAGCAGTCCAGCTACCTCGCCTCACTGCTCTCCGCCTGCCCGCCCGGCGCGCGCAGGGACATCTATTACGTCTGGCTGGAACCGGGATCCGTACGGGATTCAGAGCCCCACATTCCCGGTACCACCGAGCACATCGTGGTCGGCGAGGGGAGGGTGAAGGCAGGGCCGCACGGAGAAGCGGTCGAGCTGGGGCCCGGAGATTACCTGTCGTACCGCGGCGACGTACCGCACACGTACGAGGCGCTCACCGCCGGTGCGAAGTTCGTACTGATCATGCAGCACATGTGAACCGGAAATGAACAGGAAAAGGCAGGAGCCCCGTCGCCGGAACGGCGCGGGGCTCCTTGGGTACTGCTCTCAGGTTCTGCGATCAGGCAGTGATCAGACGGGGGTGACGTTCTCCGCCTGCGGACCCTTCGGGCCCTGCGTCACGTCGAAGCTCACCTGCTGGTTCTCCTCGAGGGAGCGGAAGCCGGAGGCGTTGATCGCGGAGTAGTGAACGAAGACGTCGGGGCCGCCGCCCTCCTGGGCGATGAAGCCAAAGCCCTTTTCGGCGTTGAACCACTTCACGGTTCCGGTAGCCATAAGCCCTCCTTGGGCTCAAAAGGGTTGCCCTGCTCCAGAACCTGCACGTGCGAAACGGTGCTGCGCAACTGCATACGTCTGAAAACGACGAGAGCCTGCGGTTACATGCTCCGCAGGCTCTGTACTGCAAGGGAAACCAAACTGCAACTTGCGGCAAGCCTAGCATCCGGGCTGCCGAAAGCAATAGAGGTCAAGATCACGTCACCCGGATGTTTGAACATCCGTTGGGCCATTTGACGGCGCGTCGACGGTGGGGCCGGTCCCGGCACCGTACAGCACGGGGTCTAGTCTCGCGATGTGGACAATTCTCGCACCCGGCCGCGCGTCGGCCACATCCAGTTCCTGAACTGCCTGCCCCTCTACTGGGGGCTCGCGAGAACCGGCACCCTCCTCGACTTCGAGCTCACCAAGGACACCCCGGAGAAGCTCAGCGAGCAGCTCGTGCGCGGCGACCTCGACATCGGCCCCGTCACCCTGGTCGAGTTCCTGCGCAACGCCGGCGACCTGGTCGCCTTCCCGGACATCGCCGTCGGCTGCGACGGCCCGGTGATGTCCTGCGTGATCGTCTCGCAGGTCCCGCTGGACCAGCTGGACGGCCGCCGGGTCGCCCTCGGCTCGACCTCCCGCACCTCCGTCCGCCTCGCCCAGCTCCTCCTCGCGGACCGCTACGGTGTCCAGCCCGACTACTACACCTGCCCGCCCGATCTCAGCCTGATGATGCTGGAGGCCGAGGCGGCGGTCCTGATCGGCGACGCGGCGCTGCGCGCGAACCTGCTGGACGGCCCCCGCTACGGCCTCGAGGTGCACGACCTCGGCGCGCTCTGGAAGGAGTGGACCGGCCTGCCGTTCGTCTTCGCGGTCTGGGCGGCCCGCCGGGACTACGTGCACCGCGAGCCGGACATCACCCGCCAGGTCCACGAGGCCTTCCTCGCGTCCCGCAACCTCTCCCTGGAGGAGGTCGGCAAGGTCGCCGAACAGGCGGCCCGCTGGGAGGCCTTCGACGAGGCGACCCTGGCCCAGTACTTCACCACCCTCGACTTCAGCTTCGGCAGCCCTCAACTGGAGGCCGTCGCCGAGTTCGCCCGCCGCGTCGGCCCGACGACCGGCTTCCCGGCGGACGTGCGGGTGGACCTGCTGCAGCGGTGAGCATGCGTCACTAGTCTGCTCACCACTGGATGTGGGTCGGGGGGAGCGCTTCATGCAGCCGCTGGACGTGGACGAGCCGGCGAACGTCGGGCCCTACCGGCTGCTCGGCCGGCTCGGCTCCGGCGGCATGGGCCGGGTCTACCTCGGCCGCAGCGCGGGCGGCCGTACCGTCGCCGTGAAGATCGTGCACCCGCACTTCGCGCTGGACGAGGAGTTCCGCGCCCGCTTCCGGCGCGAGGTGGCGGCCGCCCGCCGGGTCGGCGGCGCCTGGACGGCACCCGTCCTGGACGCGGACCCGGACGCCCGGGTGCCGTGGGTCGCCACCGCCTACGCGGCCGGCCCGTCCCTCGCCGCGGCCGTCACCGACACCGGCCCGCTGCCCGCGCACACCGTACGGACCCTGGGCGCGGGCCTCGCCGAAGCGCTGAGGGCCGTACACGACCTGGGCCTCGTCCACCGGGACGTCAAGCCCTCCAACGTCCTGCTGACCCTGGACGGGCCCCTCCTCATCGACTTCGGCATCGCCCGTGCCATGGACGGTACGGCGTCCCTCACCTCCACCGGCGTGTCGATCGGCTCCCCGGGCTACATGGCACCCGAGCAGATCCTCGGCAAGGGCGTCACGGGCGCCGCCGACGTCTTCTCCCTCGGCGCGGTCCTCGTCCACGCGGCCACCGGTGAACCGCCCTTCCGCGGCGACACCTCGGCCGCGCTGCTCTACAAGGTCGTCCACGAGGAACCGGAACTGTTCTCGCTGGAAGGGGACTTGCGGGAGGCGGCGGCAGCCTGCCTGACCAAGGATCCCTTGTCCCGCCCGAGCCCCACCGAGCTGGCCCACCGCCTCGCCCCCGAAGGCGCCACCCGCCTGGTCACGGGCGGCTGGCTCCCCGGGGCCCTGGTGGAACAGGTCAGCCGGAGCGCCGTACAGCTGCTCAACTTGGACACGGGGGAGCCGGCGCCGTCGGGCCCGGTGCCCTTCGACAGCCCCGCGGCAACGGGCTCATCGCTGCCTGCGCCGGTTTCGGGTCCGGCGCCGGTTTCGGGTCCTGCGTCGGTTTCGGGTCCTGCGTCGGTTTCGGGTCCTGCGTCGGTTTCGGGTCCTGCGCCGGTTTCGGGTTCGTCTGCGG
This sequence comes from Streptomyces sp. NPDC001852, assembly GCF_042891825.1. Lineage (NCBI taxonomy): Bacteria > Bacillati > Actinomycetota > Actinomycetes > Kitasatosporales > Streptomycetaceae > Streptomyces > Streptomyces sp. NPDC001852. The sequence continues at coordinate 54,323 of NZ_JBIATN010000020.1, read as the reverse complement.
TTTCGGGCGTGGCCCCGGACGCGGCGTGGGGCGCCGCGGCCCCGGCCGAGCCGAACCCGGCTCCGGGGAGCGGGGTTTTCGGTCCTGCGCCGGTGATGAATCCGGGGGGACCGGCCACCCCGGGGACCGTGCCGGGGCCCTCCTCGGGGGCCGTCACCGGTGTGAACGGGGTTCCGGTGACGCCGGCCGGCGAGGGCGGCGTCTCCTCGGCAGTGCCTACCGTCGTGCCCGCGCAGCGTGACGCGGCGCCGGGGCGGTTCTCCGTCAGCGTGGCGGCGGCCTCCACGCCGTCCGAGGGCGGCCGTGGGCGCCGGCTGAGCTGCACGGTGGCGCTGGCCGTCGCCGGTGCGCTGGTTGCGGTCGGCCTGGGGCTCGGTGTGCTGTTGCAGCCCTGGTCCCAGCACGACGAGGCCGGCGGCAAGAGCGTGGGCGGCGTTCCCTCCGCCTCCCAGGAGCCGAGTGCGGGCTCCACCGGCGACGTCGAGGGAGGCGGGCCGCCCGGCACGGTCCCGGCCCGCTACCTGGGCACCTGGGAGGGACAGGCCACCGGTCTCGGCGGCACTCTGCCCATGGGCACCTTCCGGCTCACCGTCCATCAGGCCGGTGTGGGCAAGGAGTTGGGACGGCTCCGGCAGACCGACCAGATCGGCGGGGTGTGCACCGACGTCCTCACCCTGAAGAAGGTGACGAAGACCCAGATCCTCGCGACCTCGACCGGCGCCGAGGACAACCCCGGGCACTGCGTGCCGACGCCGCACCAGGTCGAGTTGACCCCGGTCGGCGACGACCTGAGGTTCACCTCGGACAGTTCCGCCGAGGGCAACCCGGTGGCGCGCCTGTCGAGGGCGGGATGAGCACGGGGACGTTGGCGGCCGCCGCCGCACTGTGGGGCGCACTCGTGGGCGCACTACTGCCCCGCGCCGCCTACCGCTTCGCCGTACCGCCCGGTGAGCCCTGGCGGGACCGCTGCCCGGACGGCCACCCGATCCGCGGCTGGCTCGGCCGGATCACGTGCGGCGCCTGCGGGCGAGCGGCCCACCGTACGGACATACCGCCCACCGCCGCCCTCCCCGTCTCCCTCGTCACCGCGCTGACCTGCGCCGCTCTCGCCGCCGCCACCGGCACCCGGCCGGAGCTGGCGGTCTGGCTGGTGCTCGCGCCGGTCGGGGTGCTGCTCGCCGTGGTCGACTTCCGGGTGCAGCGGCTGCCCGACCCGCTGACCCTGCCCCTCGCCGCGGCCGCCCTCGCCCTGCTGGGCCTCGCCGCGCTGCTGCCCGAGCACGCCGGCCACTGGCTCACCGCGCTCTACGGAGCCCTCGCGCTCGGCGCCGGCTACTACGCGCTGTACCTCATCAACCCGGCCGGCATGGGCTTCGGCGATGTGAAGCTGGCGGTCGGCATGGGCGCCGTACTCGGCTGGTACGGCTGGTCCACCGTCCTGCTCGGCGCCTTCGCCGGTTTCCTGCTGGGCGCGGTGTACGGCGCGGCCCTCGTCGTTGTACGGCGGGCGGGCCGCAAGACCGCGATCCCGTTCGGGCCGTTCCTGCTGGCCGGCGCCTTCGCCGGGCTGCTGATCGGCGCGTACGCGGCCTGACGTCCTTAGGGTGAAACCGCTGGCGTAGGCTGGTCCGGTCCGTCCGCACCCTCCCCGAAAGGGACGCCCTGGTGACCGAGAAGGCCGACCTCCAGTCTGTCCTCGACCGTGCCGCTGCCGGTGGGCGGATCACCCCGGAAGAGGCGCTCGACCTCTACCGCGACGCCCCCCTGCACGCGCTGGGCGCCGCCGCTGACGCCGTGCGCCGCCGCAAGTACGCCGGCATCGAGCACATCGCGACGTACATCATCGAGCGGAACATCAACTACACGAACGTGTGCGTCACGGCGTGCAAGTTCTGCGCCTTCTACGCGGCCCCCAAGGACACGGAGAAGGGCTGGACCCGCGACCTCGACGACATCCTGCGCCGCTGCGCGGAGACGATCGAGCTGGGCGGCACCCAGATCATGTTCCAGGGCGGCCACCACCCGGACTACGGCGTCGAGTACTACGAGAAGCACTTCCGGGCCATCAAGGAGGCCTTCCCGCAGCTGGTGATCCACTCGCTGGGCGCCTCCGAGGTCGAGCACATGGCCCGTATCTCCGGTGTGCCGGTCGAGGAGGCCATCACCCGGATCCACGAGGCCGGCCTCGACTCCTTCGCCGGCGCCGGCGCGGAGCTCCTCCCCGAGCGCCCCCGCGAGGCCATCGCGCCCCTGAAGGAGTCCGGCGAGCGCTGGCTGGAGATCATGGAGACCGCGCACCGGCTGGGCGTGGAGTCCACCTCGACCATGCTGATGGGCACGGGCGAGACGAACGCCGAGCGCATCGAGCACCTGCGGATGATCCGGGACGTGCAGGACCGCACGGGCGGCTTCCGGGCCTTCATCCCGTACACCTACCAGCCCGAGAACAACCACCTGAAGGGCCGGACGCAGGCGACGATCTTCGAGTACCTCCGCATGATCGCCATCGCCCGCATCTTCCTCGACAACGTCCAGCACATCCAGGGCTCGTGGCTGACCACGGGCAAGGAGGTCGGCCAGCTGTCGCTGCACTACGGCGCGGACGACCTCGGCTCGATCATGCTGGAGGAGAACGTGGTCTCCTCGGCCGGCGCCAGGCACCGCTCCAACCGCCTGGAGATCATCGACCTCATCCGCAAGGCGGGCCGGGTCCCGGCGCAGCGCGCCACGACGTACGAGCACCTGGTCGTCCACGACGACCCGGCGAACGACCCCGTCGACGAGCGGGTGATGTCCCACATCTCCTCGACGGCGATCGAAGGCGGCACGGCCCACCCCGAACTGAAGCTGCTGGCGTCCAACTGAGGCCGTTTTGCTGACGATTCACACCGCTGACCTGCTGGTTCCCGGGGACGGGCGGCCTTCTCTGCCGGGTGGGGCGGTGCTTGTCGACGGGCGTGAGATCACCGCCACGGGGCCGTACGAGGAACTGACGGCGGCGTTTCCGACCGCGCGGGTGCGCCGCTGGCCGGGGCTGCTCGCGCCGGGACTGGTGAACCCGTACGGGCCCGAACTGCTGGAGCAGGCCTACCATCCCGACCCGCGCGAGGCCGGCGAACTGGGCACCGAGCCGCTGACCGGCCGGGCCCTCGCCGCGCTGGAGCTGACCGACGCCCGCTGGGGCGCGAGCGCGCGGCGCGGGGTGCAGCGGATGCTGGCGCACGGCACCGTCGCGGTGGCGGGGGAGCGGTGGCGGCCCTTCGCGCGCGACGCCGTGGTCCGGGCGGGGATGGACGTCCAGCAGCGCTACGGGGATCCGCCGGGCCGGCCGACCCTCGACCCACTGGCCGGCCGGAGCCTGACGGAGGCCCTGGCGCTGCCGCTCGCGCCACCGGGCCCGGAACGACGGCCCGCGCACTTCGCCGCCTTCGACGCGCCGGACGAGGCCGCCCTCGCCGAACGCGGCGCCGCCTGCTGCGTCGCGACGGTCGTCTCCGGACGCCTGGTGTACCGCCGCCGCTAGACGGCCGACGTCACACAGCGGGGAGGCCGAAGACGTACCCGGCGGTGCAGGCGACGATGCAGTTGCCGCCGTCGGCCAGTACCCAGAGGTCTTCGGTCTTCGAGATCTGGCTGGTGCGGAAGTTCCAGAGGATTTCCCCCGTGCGGCGGTCCAGTGCGTAAACGCCGTTGGACCCGTCGCCGCTGCCGACGTACACCCCGGTCGCGGTCACCACGAGATCCATGCCGTTGGTTCCTCCGTCGATGTTCCGCGACCAGACCTTCCGACCGTCGGAGGCGCTGAGAGCGTGTACACCTCGGTCGTCGCCGACGTACAGCACGCCGTCCGCGACCCGTGGGGCGCTGAAGGCGCTGTCTGAGTCGTGGCTGAGTGCCGTCCACTTCTTTCTGCCCGTGGCCAGGCCGTAGGCGACGATGTGCTGGGCGTTGGTGAACACGGTGCCGTTGTCCACTGCGGGCAGGTAGCCCCCCTCCTCAACAGGCTCGGACCAGGCCAAGCGGCCGTCGGCCGTATCGCGGACGTGCAACGCCTTGGTGGCGTCGTCGGTATAGACGAGGTGGTCGCCCGACACGGTGCCCGAGGACAGTGAGACGGGCTTCTTCCCGTCGAGTGGCACGCGCCAGCGTTCGCGCCTGGTACCGATGTCGATGCTCAGCAGCACCGTACGGCGCTTGCCCGGACCCGGGTCGGGGCCGTCCGTGGTGGGACTGCCGGACCCGAAGGCGTAGATGGCCTTGTCATCCGCGGCGACGAACGTGGCGATGGAGGCGAGGTTCGACGGCTTGGGCCACTGCCACGTCGGCTTGCCGGTGGCCGGGTCCACCTGGATGACATGCGACTTCCGGTCCAGGGCGACGAAGGCGCTGTCCGTCACGAGCATGGGTATCAGCCCGGTCGGGTGAGCGAAGGTGGCCGAGCTCGACCACGTGCGCCGGCCCGTGCCCACGGCAAGGCCGACCGGCGGGACCTGCGGCAGGATCACCGTGTTTCCGGAGACGGCCACGAGCGAGTTCCTCGGGTCGCCGCCGGTGTACGCCCAGAGTGCCGGCGCCACACCGCCCGGGAACCGGGTACGCCGCGGAGCCGGTGTGCCGCTGCCCGTCGGGCTCGGCTTCGGCGTCGGTTTGCCGCCGGGTATCAGCGCGTAGGCGGCTCCGCCACCTGCGACGCCCAGCGCCCCGACGACGGCCGCGCCCGCCAGGAACCGCCGCCGCGTCGGAGTTCCGCCGGCGGACCCGGTGCCCACCAGGCCGCCCGAGGGGGGTACGACCTGCGTCGGCGTGTAGGACGGCCCGGCCGCCGCCGGAACGGGGGACGAGCCCTCCGGCGGCGTGTCCAGGTCGAGAATCCGAGCAGCGTGCTGGGCGATGGTGGAGGCCACCTGCGCCGGCAGCCAGGCTCCGGCCACGACCGAGAACCCCAGGCGCGCAACGCCGTCGACGATCTGCTCGGGTGTGGGCCGCTGAGCCGGATCCTTGACCAGGCATGCCGCGACCAGTGCCCGCAGCGCCTCCGGCACCCCGCTCACATCCGGCTGCTCATGCACCACCTGGTACAGCAGCGACGCCGCGGCGCCCATCCCGAACGGCATCTGCCCGGAGGCGGAGTACGCGAGGACGACACCGAGCGAGAAGACGTCGCCCTCGGGCCCCACCGCCTTCCCCATGGCCTGCTCCGGCGACATGAAACCGGGTGAACCCACCACGACTCCGGTGCTGGTGAGGCGCTCGCCGTCGATGGCCCGGGCGATGCCGAAGTCGATCACGCGCGGCCCGTCCGCGGTCAGCAGAATGTTGGACGGCTTGAGATCCCGGTGCACCAGCCCCGCTCCGTGGATGCCGCGCAGTGCCTCGGCCAACCCGCCGGCCAGCGCCCACACGCTCGTCTCCGGCAACGGACCATGCTGGGCGATCACGTCCTCCAGGGAGGGGCCGAGCACGTACGTCGTGGCCAGCCAGGGCAGCGGGCCTTCGGTGTCCGCGTCCACCACCGGAGCGGTGTACGGCCCGGAGACGGCCCGCGCCACCTCCACCTCATGCCGGAAACGCCGCCGGAACTCCCCGTCCTCGGCCAGGTCGGCCCGTACGACCTTGACCGCGACGGTCCGCCCACCTCCGCTGCGCGCGAGATAGACACGGCCCATCCCACCTGCCCCGAGTCGCCCGATCATCCGGTACGCCCCGAGCACGCGCGGATCTTCCGGCCGCAACGGCTCCACAACCGCCCCCTGTCTCAACCACCGAGCGCTCGGCACACGCCCGGATGACCATGGATTCGGCAGCTTAGCCAACGCGTTCGCCGGAGCATTCGGCGCGGGCGGGCCGCGGGCCGCCCCGCCCGCTCAGCCGGAGAACTCCCTCCCGAATGCCCCCGAACTCTGTCTCATCCCACTGCAGTTGTTCGACCGGCTCTGGAACGTGCCCGCCTTCGAGGCGTACCGCGGGAAGCCGAGGCTCCTGCCGTGGGACCGGGCTGCAACAATGAGCGGGTGACCCGCGCTTCCCTGAACAAGCAGCCGCACGAAGTCGCCTCGATGTTCGACGACGTGGCGGAACGGTACGACCTGACGAACGACGTGCTGTCGCTCGGCCAGGACCGGCGCTGGCGCAAGGAGGTGGCGAAGGCGGTCGACGCGCGCCCCGCGCAGAAGGTCCTCGACCTCGCCGCCGGTACGGCCACCTCCTCGCTGCCCTTCGCGCGGACGGGCGCGTACGTCGTCCCGTGCGACTTCTCGCTCGGGATGCTCCAGGTCGGCAAGAAGAAGCACACCTGGCTGCCGTTCACGGCCGGCGACGCGACCAGGCTGCCGTTCAAGGACGACACCTTCGACGCCGTGACGATCTCCTTCGGGCTGCGCAACGTGCAGGACTTCGACGGGGCCCTACGGGAGATGTACCGGGTGACCCGGCCCGGCGGACGCGTGGTGATCTGCGAGTTCTCGCACCCGACCTGGGCGCCCTTCCGGACCGTCTACACCGAGTACCTGATGCGGGCGCTGCCGCCGGTCGCGCGCGCGGTCTCCTCGAACCCGGACGCGTACGTCTACCTCGCCGAGTCCATCCGCGCCTGGCCCGACCAGCCGGCCCTCGCCGAGCGGCTGCGCAAGGCGGGCTGGTCGAAGGTGGCCTGGCGCAACCTCACCGGCGGCGTGGTCGCGCTGCACCGGGGCTTCAAGGAGAGCTGAGGCCGTCCGGGCTCGACGGGCGGGGCCTAGCGGTTGATCATCTCGAAGGCGTCACCGGGTTCACCGAGTTCGCGTTGGAGGCCACCGGCGGGCGGCCGTGGGATGCGTGGCTCGCGCACGCCTCCGCCGCCCTCTCCCTCACCGAAGTCGAACCACACGTACACCATGGATTCCCTGGGCACCTCGGCGCCGGGCTGCGGGTACTGGCGTACGACGTAGTCGACGACCGCGAGGTGGAAGTCCGGGCGGTCCGGCGCATTGAGGAACAGGCCCTGCGCCCGGGCCGTTTCGCGCGCGTCCACGGCCATCAGTCCGACCAGCCGCGGTACGCGCACTTCGGGTGTTTTGGGTGTTATGCGCACAGATGTCACCCCCAGCGGTACTGGAAGGGTAACCCCCGCGCGCCCCGGCCGGAAGGCGTTGGTGTCTTTCTGTGACAGACGGCTACTCTGTGTGATCGGCGGTGTCGGGCTTCAGGCCGGTTCGGGGCACGGGATCGAGCCGGAGCCGGAAGCAGAGGGCCTGCTCGTCCAGCGTGGGGTGGGGATAGCTCTCCGCCGGTTCCATGCCGAGCCGCCGGGTGACCGCGATCGACCGCTCGTTGCCCGGCCGGACCATCGCCACCACCTCCTCGACCCCGGCCGCCCGCACCCGCTCGAGGGTCTCGCGCGCGGCCGCGGTGACGTACCCCTTGCCCCAGTGGGCGCGGCCCAGCCGCCAGCCGATCTCCGTCTCGCCGACCGGACCCCAGTCCGGCCGCCACGGCTGCGCCCCGGTGAAGCCGATGACCTCACCGGTCTCGTCCAGCATGGTCCACAGGCAGAAGCCGAGCTCGGCGTCGTGCCGTCGCTGCCGCGCGGTGAGTTCCTCGTACACCGACAGCGCCGCCGGTTTGCCGCCGTAGAACTCCATGACCTCTGGGTCGTCGAAGACCCGGTGCCAGGCGATCGCGTCCTCGTGGGTGGGAACGCGCAGCCGTACCACGGGGAGAGGTCGGTTCACAGGGCAGCCCTTCAGCCGGGTGATCAATTCTGCTGAATAGACTGCCCATGTCCAGTGCCGGTCGGCACATTGATTTCGAACTTGGGGAGATCCCGCCGTGACCGTCGTGACCGAGCCCCTCTCCGAGAACACCGCCGATGTGATCGTCGTGGGCGCGGGGCCGGCCGGCTCCACCACCGCGTACCACCTCGCCAAGGCCGGTCTCGACGTCCTGCTCCTGGAGAAGACCGAGTTCCCGCGCGAGAAGGTGTGCGGCGACGGCCTCACCCCGCGCGCGGTCAAGCAGCTCGTCGCCATGGGCATCGACATCTCCGAGGAGGCCGGCTGGCTGCGCAACAAGGGCCTGCGCATCGTCGGCGGCGGCGTCCGACTCCAGCTGGACTGGCCGGAACTCGCCTCCTACCCGAACTACGGACTGGTCCGCAAGCGCGACGACTTCGACGAGCAGCTCGCCCGCAACGCCCAGAAGGCGGGGGCGCGGTTGTACGAGCGGTGCAACGTGAGCGGCCCGGTCATCGACGACCGCACCGGCCGCATCACCGGCGTCACCGCCAAGCTCGGCGAGGAGAAGCGCGAGGTCACCTTCCACGCGCCGCTCGTCGTCGCCGCCGACGGCAACTCCACCCGGCTGTCCCTCGCGATGGGGCTGCACCGCCGCGAGGACCGCCCGATGGGCGTCGCGGTCCGGACGTATTTCGAGAGCCCCCGCCACGAGGACGACTACCTGGAGTCCTGGCTGGAACTGTGGGACCGCCGCGGCTCCCAGGACCGGCTGCTGCCCGGCTACGGCTGGATCTTCGGCATGGGCGACGGCACGTCGAACGTGGGCCTCGGGGTGCTGAACACCTCCGCCTCCTTCAAGGAGCTGGACTGGCGCGAGATCCTCAAGGCCTGGTGCGCCTCCATGCCGGAGGACTGGGGCTACACCCCCGAGAACATGACCGGCCCCATCCGCGGCGCCGCCCTCCCCATGGCCTTCAACCGCCAGCCCCACTACACGCGCGGCCTGCTGCTCGTCGGTGACGCCGGTGGCCTGGTGAACCCCTTCAACGGCGAGGGCATCGCCTACGCCATGGAGTCCGGCCAGATCGCCGCCGACGTCATCGTCCAGGCACACGCGCGTGCCACACCCGCCCAGCGCGAGATCGCCCTGCAGCGCTACCCGCGCGTCCTCAAGGACACCTACGGCGGCTACTACACGCTGGGCCGCGCCTTCGTGAAGCTCATCGGCAACCCGAAGGTCATGCAGATCGCCGCCCAGCGGGGTCTCACGCACCCGATGCTGATGAAGTTCACCCTCAAGCTGCTGGCGAACCTCACCGACCCCACGGGCGGCGACGCGATGGACCGCATCATCAACGGCCTGAGCAAGGTGGCGCCGAAGGCCTGAGCCTTCTTCAGGCCCGGCTCAGCTCCTCGGCGCGGGCGGCCCGGCAGGCGAACACCTCGTCACGCCGGGCCGCCATTTGCCGCAGCGCGTCCTTTTTCTCCCTCTTGGAGAGCCGATCCAGGTAGATGTACCCGTTGGTGTGGTCCGTCTCGTGGATGAGGCAGCGCGCGAAGTACCCCGTGCCCCCGATGACGACGGGGTTGCCGTCCCTGTCCTGCCCCCGCACGACGGCCCGGTCCGGCCGCGGTACGGCCATCACCGCGCCCGGCACCGACAGGCAGCCCTCGCCCTCGTCCAGCAACCGCCGCCCGGTCGTGGGCGTTTCGAGCACCGGATTGACGATGTGCCCGACATGTCGGACTCCTTCGTCGTCGAGGCAGTCGTACACGAACAGCCGCAGATCGACCCCTACCTGATTCGCCGCGAGTCCCGCCCCTTCGGCGACGTACAGGGTGAGGAACATGTCGTCGATGAGTGCGGCGAGGTCGGGCCCGAACTCCGTGACGTCCCGGCACGGCTTGTGCAGGACCTCCTCGCCGACCTCGGTGATCCGGCGCACCGCGCCGCGCCCGGCCTCGGGGGCGTGGCGGGGGTAGTGGTCGGCGGGCGTTCCCTGGACGAAAACGCGTGGCATGGCGCGGTCTCCTTCGCTCATGGACGGACCGCCGGACGGCGGCCCGAGCCGAGCATGTCAGGAACCGGCGCTCTGACGTGCCGGGAACGACGCACTGCCGGGACCGACGCAGCGCCGGGACCGACGCAGCGCCGGGAACGACGCAAGGGCCGCTGCCCCCGAGCGGCTGCGGCCCTACGCGCGTGAGAGGCGCGGGAGTGCTTCAGAGCACCCGCACGGCGCCGGTCGGCGGGTCGTACGACAGCGGGTGCTCACCGACGCCGCTGGAGGGGTTCTGCGCACCGACGAACATGCCGTCGCCCACGTACACCGCGACGTGGTAGGCGCTGCCCGCACTGCCCCAGTACAGGATGTCGCCCGGCTGCAGGTTGCTCAGCGACACCTGGGTGCCGGCCGTGGACTGGTCCTGGGAGACGCGCGGCAGGCTGACGCCCACCTGCTTGAAGGCCGTCTGCACCAGACCGGAGCAGTCGTACGCCGACGGGCCGGTGGCCCCCGAGACGTACGCCTTGCCGATCTGCGCCTTGACGAAGGCGACGATGGCGGCGGCCGAACCGGTGGCCGTGGAACCGCTCGTGGAGGTGCTGCCGCTGTCCGTGGCGGCGAGCGTCGTCCGCTCCGCGTTGCGCGAGGCACGCGCGGCGGCCTCCGTGCGGGCGGCCTCCTCGGCCTTCTTCTTGGCCTCGGCGGCCTTCTGCTTCGCTTCGGCGAGGTCCGCCTTGGCCTGCTTCGCGGCGTTTGCGGCGGCTGCGTCACGCTCGGCCTGCAGCTGGTAGTTCGCGGCGGCCTGCTGGGTGGCGTCCGCGGACTTGGCTGCCTGAGCGGCCAGGTCGGCCGTCAGGGTGGGCAGTTCGAGGGTCTGCGTCACCGGCTCGGCCGCGTTCGCCGCGCCGGACGCCCCGGCGACTGCCAGGGTGCTGAGGACGCCACCGGCAACTCCGGCCCGCATCGCGAGGGTCGACGCGCTGCGGCGGGGTTTCCGGTGGCTGCGTATGTGAGCGGTGTGGGACATGGGAATAACCGGTACCAGGGGCTCCTTCATATCTTCAAGAAACGTGTGCTGCGCCACAGTTGCTCAATCGAGACCTGGAATCCCGGGCGTGTCGCTCTTTATTGACGCCGTAACGGACATTGCGGACGTCGGTGATCAAGGGCTTGATCACGGTCTTTGATCATTACGTCCGAATTGCCCCCCGCCTACCACCGGTTGCGGTTGTTGGCCAAGCCCGGTTCTCGGACGCCTCTCGTCGATGTGGCGGAGGTCACGGAACGGTCACCGGAATCGTGGCGTCCCGTGCGCGCGGAGCTCGTGAATGTGTGCACGCGTCCACACCCGCGTCCACACCGCACCTCACGCCTCCCTCTGATGTGTGAACGCGCCCCTCTAGCAGGCGCCGGCGCCCAACGCCAATTTGCATGCAGCGGAACTCTCTTGATATTGAGACGCACCTTCCGGCCTGCGATGACAAGCAAAAATGTCACTTCTCGTGATCAGCTGAACGCTTCGCGTATGAAGATCACTCATCATCCGACTTCATGATCCTTCGTCAGGTGGTGGAGATCACAAAGCTCGTGCAATACCCCGTGTCGCAGATCACAGAGCGGCGGGCATAAGATGCGTGGCAACTGGGCTTGTGACCTGCTTCACATGTTCTCGATCTTCGCCCGGGACGGCGGGGTTCGTGGGGCCGGTGAGGCGGAAGTGAGCGCAGTGCACCAGTGCAACCGCCAGCAGTCAGCGCCGACTGAGAGGAGCGAGGAGCGGTGAACGCGTATGCGCCCATCCTCGTACTGGGAGCCCTCGGGGCAGGCTTTGCGATCTTCTCCGTGGTCATGGCCACGCTGATCGGTCCGAAGCGGTACAACCGCGCCAAGCTCGAGGCCTACGAGTGCGGCATCGAGCCGACCCCCACGCCGGCCGGCGGCGGGCGCTTCCCCATCAAGTACTACCTGACGGCGATGCTCTTCATCGTCTTCGACATCGAGATCGTCTTCCTCTACCCCTGGGCCGTCACCTTCGACGCCCTGGGGATTTTCGGGCTCGTGGAGATGCTGCTCTTCGTGCTCACCGTCTTCGTCGCGTACGCGTACGTATGGCGGCGCGGCGGCCTGGAATGGGACTGAGGGGCCTTAGGACATGGGACTCGAAGAAAAGCTGCCGAGCGGCTTCCTGCTGACCACCGTCGAGCAGGCCGCGGGCTGGGTGCGCAAGGCGTCCGTCTTCCCGGCCACCTTCGGCCTCGCCTGCTGCGCCATCGAGATGATGACCACCGGCGCCGGCCGGTACGACCTGGCGCGCTTCGGCATGGAGGTCTTCCGCGGCTCACCGCGCCAGGCCGACCTGATGATCGTCGCCGGCCGGGTCAGCCAGAAGATGGCGCCGGTGCTCCGGCAGGTCTACGACCAGATGCCCAACCCGAAATGGGTGATCTCCATGGGCGTCTGCGCCTCCTCGGGCGGCATGTTCAACAACTACGCGATCGTCCAGGGCGTCGACCACATCGTCCCGGTCGACATCTACCTGCCGGGCTGCCCGCCCCGCCCCGAGATGCTGATGGACGCGATCCTCAAGCTCCACCAGAAGATCCAGTCCTCCAAGCTCGGCGTCAACGCCGAAGAGGCCGCCCGCGAGGCCGAGGAGGCGGCGCTCAAGGCCCTGCCCACGATCGAGATGAAGGGGCTGCTGCGGTGAGCGACGCGAACGGCAACGGCACGGGCGGCGTGAACGGGTCCGCGAACGGGGTGAACCCCGAGAAGGACCTCTCCGCCTCCAACCTCCCCGGCCAGCGCGGCCAGGGCGGCGAGGAGATCCGCGTCCAGCGCGGCATGTTCGGCGCCAACAACGGCGGCGACACCTCCGGCTACGGCGGCCTGGTCCGCTCGGTCCGGCTCCCGGGACCGGCGAGTCGTCCCTACGGCGGCTGGTTCGACGAGGTCGCCGACGAGCTGGAGGGGGCTCTGGAGGAACAGGGCCTCCTCCCCGGCAACGCCATCGAGAAGACGGTCGTCGACCGCGGCGAGCTCACCTTCCACATCGAACGCGAGCACCTGCTCCGCGTCGCCCGCACCCTGCGCGACGACCCGGCCCTGCGCTTCGAGCTCTGCACCGGCGTCAGCGGCGTCCACTACCCGCACGACAAGGGCCGCGAACTGCACGCCGTGTACCACCTGCGCTCGATCACCCACAACCGGTTGATCCGCCTCGAAGTCAGCGCCCCCGACGCCGATCCGCGCATCCCGTCCCTCGTCCCCGTCTATCCGACGAACGACTGGCACGAGCGCGAGACCTACGACTTCTTCGGAATCCTCTTCGACGGTCACCCGGCCCTGACGCGGATCATGATGCCGGACGACTGGCAGGGCCACCCGCAGCGCAAGGACTACCCGCTCGGCGGCATCCCCGTCGAGTACAAGGGCGCCCAGATCCCGGCTCCGGACCAGCGGAGGTCGTACTCGTGAGCACGCAGTCAGCATCCGCCGCGTCGGCCGCCTCCGCGCGCGAGACCACCGAGGGCACCGTCTACACGGTCACCGGTGGCGACTGGGACGAGGTCGTCCAGTCCGCGACCCGCGCGGACGACGAGCGGATCGTCGTCAACATGGGTCCCCAGCATCCCTCCACCCACGGAGTACTCCGTCTGATCCTGGAGATCGAGGGCGAGACGGTCACCGAGGCCCGCTGCGGCATCGGCTACCTCCACACCGGCATCGAGAAGAACCTCGAGTACCGCACGTGGACGCAGGGCACCACCTTCGTCACGCGCATGGACTACCTGACGTCCTTCTTCAACGAGACCGCCTACTGCCTCGCCGTCGAGAAACTCCTCGGCATCGAGGACGACATCACCGAGCGCGCCAAGATCATCCGGGTGCTCCTGATGGAGCTGAACCGGCTCTCCTCCCACCTGGTGTGCATCGCCACCGGCGGCATGGAGCTCGGCGCGACCACGATCATGATCTACGGCTTCCGTGATCGTGAAATGATTCTCGACCTCTACGAGCTCATCACGGGCCTCAGGATGAACCACGCGTACATCCGCCCCGGCGGACTCGCCCAGGACCTGCCGCCCGGTGCGGTGGACCAGATCCGCGAGTTCGTGAAGAAGATGAAGAAGAACCTCCCGGAGTACGACAAGCTCGCCACCGGGAACCCCATCTTCAAGGCCCGCATGCAGGACATCGGCTACCTCGACCTGGCCGGCTGCATGGCCCTCGGCGCCACCGGCCCGATCCTGCGCTCCACCGGCCTGCCGCACGACCTGCGCAAGGCACAGCCGTACTGCGACTACGAGACGTACGACTTCGAGATCCCGACCGCCGACACCTGCGACGCCTACGGCCGCTTCCTGGTCCGCCTGGAGGAGATGCGCCAGTCGCTCGGGATCGTCGAGCAGTGCCTGGACCGTCTCCAGCCCGGCCCGGTCATGGTCGCCGACAAGAAGATCGCCTGGCCCGCCCAGCTCGCCCTGGGACCGGACGGACTCGGCAACTCCCTCGACCACATCAAGAAGATCATGGGCACCTCTATGGAAGCCCTGATCCACCACTTCAAGCTCGTCACCGAGGGCTTCCGCGTCCCGCCGGGACAGGCGTACGCGGCCGTCGAGTCCCCCAAGGGCGAACTCGGCGTGCACGCCGTCTCCGACGGCGGCACCCGCCCCTACCGGGTCCACTTCCGTGACCCGTCCTTCACCAACCTGCAGGCCATGGCGGCAATGTGCGAAGGCGGCCAGGTCGCCGACGTGATCGTCGCCGTCGCGTCCATCGACCCCGTGATGGGAGGCGTCGACCGGTGACCACCTCTTCTTCGGAGCGGGGCGTCAGCCTGGGCATGCCCGAACTGCCCGCGCCCGCCTACCCGGACGACGTCCGGGCCCGGCTGGAGGCGGACGCGCGCGAGGTCATCGCGCGCTACCCGGACTCCCGGTCCGCCCTGCTCCCGCTGCTCCACCTCGTGCAGTCCGAGGAGGGCCATGTCACGCGCACCGGAATGCAGTTCTGCGCGGACATGCTGAACCTGACCACGGCCGAGGTCACCGCCGTCGCCACCTTCTACACCATGTACCGCCGCAAGCCCTCCGGCGACTACCAGGTGGGCGTGTGCACCAACACGCTGTGCGCGGTGATGGGCGGAGACGCGATCTTCGAGACGCTCCAGGAGCACCTGGGCGTCGGCAACGGCGAGACCACCGACGACGGCAAGGTCACCCTGGAGCACATCGAGTGCAACGCGGCCTGCGACTACGCGCCGGTCGTGATGGTCAACTGGGAGTTCTTCGACAACCAGACGCCGGGCAGCGCCAAGCGCCTGGTCGACGATCTGCGCGCAGGACGGCCCGTACAGCCCACGCGCGGGGCGCGGCTGTGCACGTTCAAGGAGACCGCGCGGATCCTGGCCGGCTTCCCCGACGAGCGGCCCGGGGCCGTCGAGGAGGGCGGCGGTGCGGGACCCGCGTCGCTGGTGGGCCTTCGCCTGGCAAGGGGAGAGGCCGCACCCGCGCGCGTGGTCCATCCGCGCGGAGGTCCCCACGAGGAACCGCAGGACAGGGTGCACGAGCCGTCGCCGGCCGAGCACCTCAGTTCCCATGATGCGCCGCAGGAGACATCGGCCTCCGACCCGGCTCACCCCGCAGGGCCTACTGCAGAGGAGGGGGAGTGATGACCGTGGCACCCGAACTGAAGGACTCGAGCCCCGAGAAGCTGCTCGCACCCGTGCTGTCGGCCTTCTGGGACGAGGACCGGTCCTGGACTCTGGACGTCTACCGGAGGCACGAGGGGTACGAGGGACTCCGCAAGGCGCTCGCCATGTCCCCGGACGACGTGATCGCCTACGTCAAGGAGTCCGGGCTGCGCGGCCGCGGCGGCGCGGGGTTCCCGACCGGAATGAAGTGGCAGTTCATTCCGCAGGGTGATGGAAAACCGCACTATCTAGTTGTCAACGCCGACGAATCGGAGCCCGGGACCTGCAAGGACATCCCGCTCCTCTTCGCGAACCCGCATAGCCTCATCGAGGGCATGGTGATCGCGTGCTATGCCATCAGGTCGTCGCATGCCTTCATCTATCTGCGTGGTGAAGTCGTTCCCGTTCTGCGGCGGTTGCACGAGGCCGTGCGCGAGGCCTGTGCGGCGGGCTACCTCGGCGAGAACATCCTGGGCAGCGGACTCGATCTCCAGATCACCGTGCACGCCGGCGCCGGCGCGTACATCTGCGGTGAGGAGACCGCACTGCTGGACTCGCTCGAAGGCCGCCGTGGTCAACCGCGGCTCCGTCCCCCCTTCCCTGCGGTGGAAGGCCTCTACGCCTGTCCGACTGTTGTGAACAACGTCGAGTCGATCGCGTCGGTTCCCGCGATCCTGAAAAACGGGAAAGACTGGTTCAGGTCGATGGGCAGCGAGAAGTCCCCGGGCTTCACGCTCTACTCGCTCAGCGGCCACGTCGCGAGCCCCGGCCAGTACGAGGCGCCCCTCGGCATCACGCTCCGCCAGCTCCTCGACATGAGCGGCGGCATGCGGCCCGGCCACCGCCTGAAGTTCTGGACACCGGGCGGCTCCTCGACGCCGATGTTCACCGACGAGCACCTGGACGTCCCTCTTGATTACGAGGGCGTCGGCGCCGCCGGCTCGATGCTCGGCACCAAGGCCCTGCAGTGTTTCGACGAGACCACCTGTGTGGTGCGGGCGGTGACCCGCTGGACCGAGTTCTACGCCCACGAGTCCTGCGGCAAGTGCACGCCGTGCCGGGAGGGGACGTACTGGCTGGTGCAGTTGCTGCGGGACATCGAGGCCGGCAAGGGCGTCATGTCCGACCTCGACAAGCTGAACGACATCGCCGACAACATCAACGGCAAGTCCTTCTGCGCCCTCGGCGACGGCGCCGCGTCCCCGATCTTCTCCTCGCTGAAGTACTTCCGTGAGGAGTACGAGCAGCACATCACGGGCCGGGGCTGCCCCTTCGACCCGGCCAAGTCGACGGCCTGGGCGCACCGCCCGGAGGTGAACGCATGACCGTGACCACCAGTGCTCCCGCCGGTGGGGGAGAGACGGCGGTCCCGCCGGAAGACCTCGTCACGCTGACGATCGACGGCATCGAGATCAGCGTGCCCAAGGGCACCCTGGTCATCCGGGCCGCCGAGCAGCTCGGCATCGAGATCCCCCGGTTCTGCGACCACCCCCTGCTCGACCCCGCCGGTGCATGCCGTCAGTGCATCGTCGAGGTCGAGGGCCAGCGCAAGCCCATGGCGTCCTGCACCATCACCTGCACCGACGGCATGGTGGTGAAGACCCAGCTCACCTCGCCGGTCGCCGAGAAGGCCCAGCACGGCGTGATGGAGCTGCTGCTCATCAACCACCCGCTGGACTGCCCCGTCTGCGACAAGGGCGGCGAGTGCCCGCTGCAGAACCAGTCCATGTCGCACGGCAGTGCCGAGTCCCGCTTCGACGGCAAGAAGCGCACCTACGAAAAGCCCGTACCGATCTCCACCCAGGTGCTGCTCGACCGCGAGCGCTGCGTGCTGTGCGCCCGGTGCACCCGGTTCTCCAACCAGATCGCCGGCGACCCGATGATCGAGCTGATCGAGCGGGGTGCGCTGCAGCAGGTCGGCACCGGCGAGGGCGACCCGTTCGAGTCGTACTTCTCCGGCAACACCATCCAGATCTGCCCGGTCGGCGCGCTCACCTCGGCGGCCTACCGTTTCCGCTCCCGCCCCTTCGACCTCGTCTCCTCGCCGTCGGTGTGCGAGCACTGCTCCGGCGGCTGCGCCACCCGCACCGACCACCGGCGCGGCAAGGTCATGCGGCGGCTCGCCGCCAACGACCCCGAGGTCAACGAGGAGTGGATCTGCGACAAGGGACGCTTCGCGTTCCGGTACGCGCAGCTCAAGGACCGCCTCGACACTCCCCTGGTGCGCAACGCCGACGGCGCCCTGGAGCCCGCGTCCTGGCCCGAGGCCCTGGAGGCGGCCGCGCGGGGCCTGACCGCTGCCCGCTCCCGGGCCGGCGTCCTCATCGGCGGCCGGCTCACTGTCGAGGACGCCTACGCGTACAGCAAGTTCGCGCGCGTGGCGCTCGACACCAACGACATCGACTTCCGCGCGCGCGTGCACAGCGGCGAGGAGGCCGACTTCCTGGCCTCGCGGGTGGCCGGGCACGGCCGTGACCTCGACGGTACGGGTGTCACGTACACCTCCCTGGAGAAGGCGCCCGCGGTCCTGCTGGTCGGTTTCGAGTCGGAGGAGGAGGCGCCCGGCGTCTTCCTGCGGCTGCGCAAGGCGTGGCGCAAACGCAAGCAGAAGGTGTTCGCGCTGGCCACGCACGCGACCCGGGGCCTTCAGAAGGCGGGCGGCACCCTGCTGCCGGCCGCGCCGGGCACCGAGACCGAGTGGCTGGACGCCCTCGCGAGCGGCGTGGGCCTGGAGGAGCCCGGCACCCGCGCCGCCCAGGCCCTGCGCGCCGAGGGCGCGGTCATCGTCGTCGGTGAGCGGCTCGCCGCGGTCGCCGGCGGCCTCACCGCCGCCGTACGCGCCGCCACCGCGACCGGCGCCCACCTGGTGTGGATCCCGCGCCGGGCCGGTGAGCGCGGTGCCGTCGAGGTGGGCGCGCTGCCGTCGCTGCTGCCGGGCGGCCGCCCGGCGACCGACCCGCGCGCGCGGGAGGAGGTCGCGGCCGCATGGGGCCTCGCCGAACTCCCGTCGCGCTACGGCCGCGACACCCACGACATCGTCGAGGCGGCCGCCACCGGCGAACTGTCGGCACTCGTGGTCGCCGGGGTGGAGGTCGCCGACCTGCCCGACCCGGCACGCGCGCGTGAGGCACTCGACAGCGTCGGCTTCCTGGTGTCGCTGGAGCTGCGGCCCAGCGAGGCCACCACGCACGCCGACGTCGTCCTGCCGGTCGCCGCGGTCGCCGAGAAGGCCGGCACGTTCCTCAACTGGGAAGGCAGGGTGCGCTTCTTCGACGCCGCCCTCAAGCCCGACCAGATGACCCGCCACCTGGCACCGACCGACGCGCGCGTGCTGCAGATGCTGGCCGATGCCATGGACGTCCACCTGGGTCTGCCGGATCTGCGCACCACGCGCGCGGAGATCGACCGGCTCGGTCCCTGGGACGGTCCGCGCGCCTCCGAACCCCAGGAGTCGGCGGGCGCGCTGCCCCGTCCGGCCGCCGGCGAGGCCGTACTCGCCGGGCACCGGCTCCTCCTCGACCAGGGCGTTCTCCAGGAGGGCGACGAGGCGCTCGCCGGCACCCGGCACGCCGCGCACGCGCGCGTGTCGGCGGCGACGGCCGCCGAGGCGGGCGTCCAGGAAGGCGACGTCCTCGCGGTCACCGGCCCCTCCGGCACCGTCGAACTCCCGCTGCGGATCACCGAGATGCCCGACCGGGTGGTCTGGCTTCCGCTGAACTCCGTCGGCGCGGGCGTCGCCTCCGACACCGGCGCACAGCCCGGCTCACTCGTCCGCATCGGCCCGCCGGCACCCGCCGAACAGGCCCCCAAGGAGGTGGAGGCATGAGCCCGTACCTCGCAGCTGAAGACCTCTCGATGTTCGGCCGCGACCCCTGGTGGCTGGTCGTCGTCAAGGCCGTGTTCTGCTTCGCCTTCCTGATGGTCACCGTGCTGTTCTCCATCGTCTGGGAGCGCAAGGTCGTCGCCTGGATGCAGCTGCGCATCGGCCCGAACCGGCACGGTCCCTGGGGCATGCTCCAGTCGCTCGCCGACGGCGTGAAGCTGATGCTCAAGGAAGACATCATCGTCAAGCGCGCCGACAAGGTGGTGTACGTCCTGGCGCCGATCGTCGCGGCCATCCCGGCCTTCATGGCGATCGCGGTGATCCCCTTCGGCCCGGCCGACAACGAGATCTCGATCTTCGGCACCCGCACCACGATGCAGCTCACCGACCTGCCGATCGCGCTGCTCTACATCCTCGCGGTCGCCTCCGTCGGCATCTACGGCATCGTGCTGGCGGGTTGGAGTTCTGGATCCACCTACCCGCTCCTCGGCGGCCTGCGCTCCTGCGCGCAGATGATCTCCTACGAGATCGCCATGGGCGCCGCGTTCGCCTCCGTGTTCCTGTACTCGGGGTCGATGTCGACGTCCACGATCGTGGCGCAGCAGCACGACCGCTGGTACATCCTGCTGCTGCCGGTCTCGTTCGTCCTCTACATCGTCACGATGGTCGGCGAGACCAACCGCGCCCCCTTCGACATGCCGGAGTCCGAAGGCGACCTGGTCGGCGGCTTCAACACCGAGTACTCGTCGATCAAGTTCGCGATGTTCATGCTCGCCGAGTACGTGAACATGGTGACGGTGTCGGCCGTGTCGACCACGCTGTTCCTCGGCGGCTGGCGCGCCCCCTGGCCGATCAGCTCCTTCTGGCAGGGCGCGAACCACGGCTGGTGGCCGCTGCTCTGGTTCGTGATCAAGGTTCAGCTGCTGCTGTTCTTCTTCATCTGGCTGCGCGGCACGCTCCCTCGCGTGCGCTACGACCAGCTGATGAAGCTCGGCTGGAAGGTCCTCATCCCGGTCTCCGTGACCTGGCTGATGCTGGTGGCGACCGTACGGGCCCTGCGCAACGAGCACTACGACTTCCCGAGCATCGCGCTGCCCGTCGTGGGCGGAGTGCTCGCCCTGCTGCTGATCTCCTTCGTCGCGGACATGTTCCGGGAGAAGGCCAAGGCGGCCGAGCAACCTGCCGCCGAGCAGACCGGATTCGACCCGATGGCGGGCGGATTCCCCGTACCTCCGCTGCCCGGACAGGAGCTGCCTGCGGTGCCGAGGCGCCGCCCGCGCCACGAGCGGGAGCTGATTGTCAGTGGTGGGTCGGACACTGTCAGTGACGGATCTTCGGATGGAAAGGAGGCGTCCGATGGCTGAGGAGCCCAAGGAGACCAAGCCCGGTTTCCTGAACCCCGTGGCCGGCTTCGGCGTGACCTTCAAGGCCATGTTCAAGAAGCGGCTGACCGAGCAGTACCCGGAGCAGAAGAAGACCACGGCTCCGCGGTTTCACGGACGGCACCAGCTCAACCGCCATCCGGACGGCCTGGAGAAGTGCGTCGGCTGCGAGCTGTGCGCGTGGGCGTGTCCTGCCGACGCCATCTACGTGGAGGGCGCCGACAACACCGACGAGGAACGCTACTCGCCGGGCGAGCGGTACGGCCGCGTCTATCAGATCAACTACGCCCGCTGCATCCTGTGTGGCCTGTGCATCGAAGCGTGCCCCACGCGCGCGCTGACGATGACCAACGAGTTCGAACTGGCCGACTCCAGCCGCGCCAACCTCATCTACACCAAGGAACAACTCCTCGCCGGGCTCGAAGAGGGCATGGTCGACACGCCGCACGCGATCTTCCCGGGGACCGACGAGCAGGACTACTACCGGGGCCTCGTCACCCATGCCGCTCCCGGCACGGTCCGCCAGGTTGCCCTGTCCAAGGGAGAGGTCCCGCAGGAGGCCGCGTCCACCTTCGGCGAGGAGGAGCCGGCCTCGGAGAAGGTGATCGGCCGATGACCGCGCAGCTCGCCGCCTACACCACCTCCACCGGTGAGGCCTTCCAGTTCTGGGTCCTCGGCACCGTCGCGGTGATCGGCGCCCTGTGCACCGTCTTCATGAAGAAGGCCGTGCACAGCGCGCTCTCCCTCGCCGGGACCATGATCGTCCTGGCGGTGTTCTACCTCGCCAACGGCGCCTACTTCCTGGGCATCGTGCAGATCGTCGTCTACACCGGCGCGATCATGATGCTGTTCCTGTTCGTGGTGATGCTCGTCGGCGTCACGGCCGCGGACTCGCTGAGGGAGACCATCAAGGGCCAGCGCTGGCTGGCCCTTCTGTGTGGCGTCGGCTTCGGTGTCCTGCTGTTCGCCGGCATCGGCAACGCCTCCCTGAAGGAATTCGCCGGCACGGGCCAGGCGAACGCGAACGGCAATGTGGAGGGCCTCGCCTCCCTCATCTTCACCAAGTACGTCTTCGCCTTCGAAATCACCGGCGCCCTGCTGATCACGGCCGCCGTCGGCGCCATGGTGCTCACCCACCGCGAGCGCACCGAGCGCGCCAAGACCCAGCGCGAGCTGTCCGAACAGCGCGTCCGCGAGGGCAAACACGTGCCGCCGCTGCCCGCCCCCGGTGTCTACGCCCGGCACAACGCCGTCGACATCGCGGGCCTCCTCCCCGACGGCACCCCGTCCGAGCTGACGGTCAGCAAGACACTGCGCGAACGCGGCCAGATCCGCGACGTGTCGGCGGAGGCGCTCAATGACCTGCGGGCGCTGGAGCAGCGAGCGCAGGAACGCCTGGAGCGCAAGGCGATCGAACCGGCGACGTTCAAGCGGCCCGAGGAGGCGTCGAAATGAACCCGGTCAACTACCTCTACCTCGCCGCCCTGCTGTTCACGATCGGCGCGACCGGCGTACTGATCCGGCGCAACGCCATCGTGGTCTTCATGTGCATCGAGCTGATGCTGAACGCCTGCAACCTCGCGTTCGTCACCTTCTCCCGGATGCACGGCAACCTCGACGGCCAGATCATCGCCTTCTTCACGATGGTCGTCGCCGCCGCGGAGGTCGTGGTGGGCCTCGCGATCATCGTGTCGCTGTTCCGTACCCGCCACTCGGCCTCGGTCGACGACGCCAGCCTGATGAAGCTGTAAGGGGTCGGAAGAATCGTGGAGAACCTGATCGCGCTGCTCATCGCGGCGCCCCTGCTCGGAGCGGCCGTCCTCCTGGTCGGCGGCCGGCGCCTGGACCGCGTCGGCCACTGGATCGGCACGCTGCTCTCGTTCGTCTCCTTCGCCATCGGCCTCGTTCTCTTCGCCGATCTGCTCGGCAAGGGAGCCGAACACCGGACCCTGATGCAGCACCTGTTCAGCTGGGTCCCGGTGGCCGGTTTCCAGGCGGACGTCACCTTCCGCCTGGACCAGCTGTCGATGACGTTCGTCCTGCTCATCACGGGCGTCGGCTCGCTGATCCACCTGTACTCGGTCGGATACATGGAGCACGACGAGCGCCGCCGCCGCTTCTTCGGCTATCTGAACCTGTTCCTCGCGGCGATGCTGCTGCTCGTCCTCGCCGACAACTACCTGCTGCTGTACGTCGGCTGGGAGGGCGTCGGCCTCGCCTCGTACCTGCTGATCGGCTTCTGGCAGCACAAGCCCAGCGCCGCGACGGCAGCGAAGAAGGCCTTCCTGGTCAACCGGGTCGGCGACATGGGCCTGTCGATCGCGATCATGCTGATGTTCGCCACCTTCGGCACCTTTGCCTTCGGCCCGGTCCTCAGCCACACCGGCGACACCTCCGAGGGCAAGCTCACCGCCATCGGCCTGATGCTGCTCCTCGCCGCCTGCGGCAAGTCCGCCCAGGTGCCGCTGCAGTCCTGGCTCGGCGACGCCATGGAGGGCCCGACCCCGGTCTCGGCCCTGATCCACGCGGCGACGATGGTGACCGCGGGCGTGTACCTCATCGTCCGCTCCGGAGCCGTCTTCAACGCGGCACCCGACGCACAGCTGGCCGTCACCGTCGTAGGCGCTGTCACACTCCTCTTCGGTGCGATCGTCGGTTGCGCGAAGGACGACATCAAGAAGGCGCTGGCCGGCTCGACCATGTCGCAGATCGGCTACATGGTGCTCGCCGCGGGCCTCGGCCCCATCGGCTACGTCTTCGCGATCATGCACCTGGTCACGCACGGGTTCTTCAAGGCCGGGCTGTTCCTCGGCGCCGGCTCCGTTATGCACGGCATGAACGACGAGGTCGACATGCGCCGCTACGGCGGCCTGCGCAAGTACATGCCGATCACGTTCATCACCTTCGGGCTCGGCTACCTGGCGATCATCGGCTTCCCGTTCCTGTCCGGCTTCTACTCCAAGGACAAGATCATCGAGGCCGCCTTCGCCAAGGGCGGCACCGAGGGCTGGATCCTCGGCGGCGCGGCCCTGCTGGGCGCGGCCATCACCGCCTTCTACATGACGCGGGTGATGCTGATGACGTTCTTCGGCGAAGAACGCTGGCGCAACGCCCCGACCCCGTCCCCGGCCGAACCGAGCGTGGAACCCGCCGCGGAGACACACGGCGAGCACGCCGTGCCGCACCCGCACGAGTCGCCCAAGGTCATGACGATCCCCATGATCGTGCTGGCCGTGGGTTCGGTGGCCGGCGGCTTCTTCTTCAACCTCGGTGACCGCTTCCTGCACTGGCTGGAGCCGGTCACCGGGTACAGCGAGGGACACTCCCCGGTCAGCACCTGGACGGTCACCGGCGCCACTCTGGTCTGCCTGGTCGTCGGCGTGGGCATCGCCTGGGCCCAGTACGGCCGCAAGCCCGTCCCTGCCCTCGCCCCGCGCGGCTCGCTGCTCACCCGCGCGGCCCGCCGTGACCTGCTCCAGGACGACTTCAACCACGTGGTCCTGGTACGTGGCGGCGAGCACCTGACGCGCTCCCTGGTCTACGTCGACCACACCCTGGTCGACGGCGTCGTCAACGGCACGGCGGCCGGCTTCGGCGGCCTGTCCGGGCGGCTCCGCCGGATCCAGAACGGCTTCGCCCGCTCCTACGCGGTCTCGATGTTCGGCGGTGCGGCACTTCTGGTCGCCGCGACCCTGCTGATGAGGGCGGTCTGATACCGATGTCCTTTCCTCTGCTGACAGCGACGGCGGCGCTCCCGGCCGTAGGGGCCGTCGCAACGGCCGCCGTACCGGCCGCGCGGCGCACCGCCGCCAAGTGGCTGGCGCTGCTCGTCTCGCTCGCCACGCTCGCCCTGGCGATCACCGTGCTGGTCCGTTTCGACCCGAACGGCGCCCGCTACCAGCTCACCGAATCCCACGCCTGGATCAAGGACTTCGGGGTGAGGTACGAGCTGGGGGTCGACGGCATCGCGGTGGCGCTGATCGCGCTGACCGCCGTACTGATCCCGTTCATCATCCTCGCGGGCTGGCACGACGCGGACCCGCTGGAGACGGGCAGCCGCCGCTGGCGGCCCACCCAGGGCTTCTTCGGGCTGATCCTCGCCGTCGAGGCGATGGTGCTCATCTCCTTCGAGTCCACCGACGTATTTCTCTTCTACATCTTCTTCGAAGCCATGCTCATCCCGATGTACTTCCTCATCGGCGGCTTCGGGGACCGCGCCCACGCGCAGGGCGAGGAGGCGGCGTCGACGCAGCGGTCGTACGCGGCGGTGAAGTTCCTGCTCTACAACCTGGTCGGCGGTCTGATCATGCTGGCCGCGGTGATCGGCCTCTACGTGGTGGCCGGAAACTTCAGCCTCCAGGAGATCGCGCAGGCCCGCGCGAACGGCTCGCTGCACATGGCGACGAGCACCGAACGCTGGCTGTTCCTGGGCTTCTTCTTCGCGTTCGCGGTGAAGGCCCCGCTGTGGCCGCTGCACACGTGGCTGCCCAACGCGATGCAGGAATCCACCGCCCCGGTGGCCGTCCTCATCACCGCGGTCGTCGACAAGGTGGGCACCTTCGCGATGCTCCGCTTCTGCCTCCAGCTGTTCCCCCAGGCCAGCAAGTGGGCGACGCCCGTCATCCTCGTCCTGGCGCTGATCAGCATCGTCTACGGCGCACTGCTGGCCGTCGGCCAGCGGGACATCAAGCGGCTGGTCGCCTACGCGTCGATCTCCCACTTCGGCTTCATCATCATGGGCATCTTCGCGATGACCAGCCAGGGCCAGTCCGGAGCCACGCTCTACATGGTCAACCACGGCATCTCCACGGCAGCGCTGATGCTGGTCGCCGGCTTCCTGATCTCCCGGCGCGGCTCGCGGCTCATCGCCGACTACGGAGGCGTGCAGAAGGTCGCCCCGGTGCTCGCCGGCACCTTCCTGATCGGCGGCCTCGCCACCCTCTCACTGCCCGGTCTCGCGCCGTTCGTCAGCGAGTTCCTGGTCCTGGTCGGCACGTTCACGCGCTACCCCGCGATCGGCATCATCGCCACCTTCGGCATCGTCCTCGCCGCGCTCTACACCCTCGTCCTGTACCAGCGGACGATGACGGGCCCGGTGAAGCCCGAGGTCTCGGCAATGCCCGACCTGCGCGTGCGTGAACTTGTGGTCATCGCCCCGCTGATCGTGCTGCTGATCTTCCTGGGCGTCTACCCGAAGCCCGTCACGGACATCGTCAACCCGGCGGTCAAGCAGACGATGTCCGACGTACACAAGACCGACCCCAAGCCCTCGGTGGAGGCGGCCAAGTGAGCACAACAGCCGTCCACAGCCTGTGGACAACCGCGGCCGACCCGATCGCGAAGATCCCGGCACCGAAGATCGAATACGGACAATTGTCGCCGACGCTGATCGTCGTCGGTGCGGCGCTGGTCGGGGTGCTGATCGAGGCATTCGTCCCGCGCAAGTCCCGCTACTACGCCCAGGTGTTCGTGTCCGTCGTGGCGCTCTGCGCCGCCTTCGCCGCGGTGGTCGCGCTGGCGGCGGACGGTTACGGCACCACCAAGGCGCACATCGCGGCCATGGGGGCGATCGCGGTCGACGGCCCGTCCCTGTTCCTGCAGGGCACGATCCTGCTGGCCGGCCTCGTGGGCCTCTTCACCTTCGCCGAGCGTCGCCTCGACCCGGCCGCGCACGGCAACCGCGTCGACTCCTTCGCCGCGCAGGCCGCCTCCGTACCGGGCAGCGACAGTGAGAAGGCCGCAGTAAAGGCCGGTTTCACCACCACCGAGGCCTTCCCGCTGCTGCTCTTCGCGATCGCCGGCATGCTGGTGTTCCCCTCGGCCAACGACCTGCTGACGCTGTTCGTGGCCCTGGAGGTCTTCTCGCTGCCGCTGTACCTGCTGTGCGCACTGGCCCGCCGCAAGCGGCTGATGTCGCAGGAGGCCGCGGTCAAGTACTTCCTGCTCGGCGCGTTCGCCTCCGCGTTCACGCTGTTCGGCATCGCCCTGCTGTACGGCTACGCGGGCTCGGTGTCGTACGCGCGCATCGCACAGGTCGTCGACGGCACGGTCACCAACATCGATCCGGCGCTCGCCAACACCATGGGCAACGACGCGCTGCTCCTGCTCGGCGGCGCCCTGATCGTGATGGGCCTGCTGTTCAAGGTGGGCGCGGTGCCGTTCCACATGTGGACGCCCGACGTCTACCAGGGCGCGCCGACCCCGGTGACCGGCTTCATGGCGGCGGCGACGAAGGTGGCCGCGTTCGGCGCCCTGCTGCGACTGCTGTACGTCGTCCTGCCCGGGATGCGCTGGGACTGGCGGCCGGTCATGTGGGCGGTGGCGATCATCACCATGCTCGGCGGTGCGATCGTCGCGATCACCCAGACCGACATCAAGCGGCTGCTGGCGTACTCGTCCATCGCGCACGCCGGATTCATCCTTGCGGGTGTCATCGCCACGTCGAAGGACGGCGTCTCGTCCGTCCTCTTCTACCTGGCCGGCTACTCGTTCGTGACGATCGGCGCCTTCGCGGTGGTCACGCTGGTGCGCGACGCGGGCGGCGAGGCGACCCACCTGTCCAAGTGGGCCGGGCTCGGCCGCCGCTCCCCGCTCGTGGCAGCGGTCTTCGCGGTGTTCCTGCTGGCCTTCGCCGGCATCCCGTTGACGTCGGGCTTCGCCGGGAAGTTCGCCGTGTTCAAGGCGGCGGCGGACGGTGGCGCGGCCCCGCTGGTCGTGGTCGGTGTGATCTCCTCGGCGATCGCCGCGTTCTTCTACATCCGCGTGATCGTCCTGATGTTCTTCAGCGAGCCGAGGCCGGAGGGCCCGACCGTGGCCGTTCCGTCCCCGATGACCACGGCGGCGATCGCCGTCGGTGTCGCGGTGACGCTGGTGCTCGGCGTGGCGCCGCAGTACTTCCTGGACCTGGCGAGCCAGGCGGCAGTGTTCGTCCGCTGACGCTCCGCTTGCCCGTGCCGCTGCCCGGCACCCTCGTTTCGGAGGGGCCGGGCAGCGGCATGTGGCCGGCGGTGCCGACCGGTGCTTGTGGATAACTCCGAGGCTGTCGGTCCCGCCCCCTATCGTGGAGGCAGTGGTCGAGGAACGACACGCGGGGGACCGACGGGGGACACGACGATGGGTGCGACGGGCGGGATCAGCGAGATGTCACAGGTGACCGAGGGGCCGGGCGCGGCCGACAGCGAGGCGCTGGCCACGCTGCACCGGGTCTTCGGATACGAGGCCTTCCGGGGCGAGCAGGAAGCGATCATCGAGCATGTGGTGGCGGGCGGCGACGCGGTCGTCCTCATGCCCACCGGTGGCGGAAAGTCGCTGTGCTACCAGATCCCGGCCCTGGTCAGACCCGGTACGGGCGTGGTGATCTCGCCGCTGATCGCACTCATGCAGGACCAGGTGGACGCCCTGCGCACCCTCGGCGTGCGCGCCGGCTTCATCAACTCCACGCAGGACTTCGACGAGCGGCGCGTGGTCGAGGCCGAGCTCCTGGCCGGCGAGCTGGACGTGCTGTACCTGGCGCCGGAGCGGCTGCGCCTGGAGGGCACGCTCGACCTGCTCTCGCGCGGCAAGATCTCCGTCTTCGCGATCGACGAGGCGCACTGCGTGTCCCAGTGGGGCCACGACTTCCGCCCCGACTACCTCACCCTGTCCCTCCTCGGCGAGCGCTGGCCGGACGTCCCCCGTATCGCCCTGACGGCCACCGCCACCCACGCCACCCACCAGGAGATCACTCAGCGGCTGAACCTGCCGACGGCTCGCCACTTCGTCGCCAGCTTCGATCGGCCCAACATCCAGTACCGGATCGTGCCCAAGGCCGATCCCAGGAAGCAGCTGCTCGCCTTCCTGCGCGAGGAGCACCCGGGGGACGCCGGCATCGTCTACTGCCTGTCGCGCAACTCCGTGGAACGGACGGCGGAGTTCCTGAGCGCCAACGGCATCGAGGCAGTGCCGTACCACGCAGGCCTGGACGCGGGCATGCGCGCCGCCCACCAGGCCCGGTTCCTGCGCGAGGACGGGCTGGTCGTGGTGGCGACCATTGCCTTCGGCATGGGCATCGACAAGCCGGACGTACGGTTCGTCGCCCACCTGGACCTGCCCAAGTCGATCGAGGGCTACTACCAGGAGACCGGCCGCGCGGGCCGCGACGGACTGCCGTCCACGGCCTGGATGGCGTACGGCCTGAACGACGTCATACAGCAGCGCAAGCTGATCCAGTCCGGCGAGGGCGACGAGGCGTTCCGCCGCCGGGCCGGCGCCCACCTCGACGCCATGCTGGCACTGTGCGAGACGGCCCGCTGCCGCCGCGGCCAGCTGCTCGCCTACTTCGGCCAGGACCCGGATGCGGCGGGCTGCGGCAACTGCGACACCTGCCTCACCCCGCCGGAGACCTGGGACGGCACGATCGCCGCCCAGAAGGTGCTGTCGACGGTGGTACGGCTGCAGCGGGAGCGGGGGCAGAAGTTCGGCGCCGTGCAGATCGTCGACATCCTGCTCGGCAAGCGCACCGGCAAGGTCATCCAGTTCGACCACGACCAGCTGTCCGTGTTCGGCATCGGGCAGGACCTCGCCGAGGCCGAGTGGCGGGGTGTCATCCGGCAGCTGCTGGCGCAGGGGCTGCTCGCGGTCGAGGGGGAGTACGGCACTCTGGTGCTCACCGAGGCGAGCGGCTCCGTGCTGCGGAGCGAGCGCGAGGTGCCGCTGCGCAAGGAGCCGAAGAAGCCGGCCGCCTCCCGGTCCCGGTCGGCCGGTGGCTCCGGCGGCGACCGCAAGGCCAAGGCCGTCGCGGCGGAGCTGCCTGGCGAACTCCTGCCCGCCTTCGAGGCGCTGCGTGCCTGGCGCGCCGAACAGGCTCGCGAGCACGGTGTGCCTGCCTATGTCATCTTCCACGACGCCACCCTGCGGGAGATCGTCACCCGCAGGCCCGGCTCGGTGCGTGAGCTCGGCACGGTGAGCGGTGTCGGCGAGAAGAAGCTGGCGACGTACGGGGAGGGCGTGCTGGCCGTGCTGGCCGCTCTGGACGACCCGGCCCCGGCCGACGGTGACTCGCAGGACACCGACTGGCCGGAGCCGGACGAGGCGCCGGAGCCGGACGACTGGATATAGCAGGGCCGGTCCGGAGCGTACGCGGCGTCGCCGTCACAGCCCCCGAGCCGCATACGCCCTGACGTCCGCGTCCGTGTCGGCCGTGGCCGTGGCCAGGGCCGCGCGGGCCTCTTCCGTGGCCCGGTGCCGGGTCAGGGCGAGCACCGCCGCCTTGCGCACATCGGCGTTCGGATCGGCCAGCGCCTTGGCCAGGGCGGGGACGGCGGTTTCGGCGGACGCTGCCGACAGCGCGGTGGCGGCGCCGGAGCGGACCTGCCAGGCCGGGGCGGACAGCGCGGCGACGGCGCGGTCGGCGAGCGGGCCGGGACAGCCGGTGCCGGACAGCGCGGCGAACGCGGCCCCCCGCACCAGGGGGTCGCTGTCCTCGGTGAGCCGGTCCAGAGCTGCGGTCAGCAGCTCCCGGTCGGCCGCGGTCAGGGACACCGGGCCGACGGCGGCCAGAGCCTTGGCCACGGTGACCCGGACCTCCCGCGAGGGATCGTCCGCGGCCCCAGCCAGCGGCCGGACCGCGTCGACGGAGACGAGCGCTCGTACGGCCTCGGTGCGCACAGCGATGTCGGGGTCGTCCAGTGCCGCGGCGAACACGCCTGCCTCGCCGAGCCGCAGGGCGCGCAGCACATCGAGGGCGGCGGCACGGACCACGGGGTCGGCCGAGGCGAGGACACCGGCGAGGGCGGCACCCAGGGCGGGTTCGGGCGGCAGGGTTTCGACCAGTTCGCGCAGCGAGGCAGCGGCGGCCGCGCGGACCTCGGCATCGGGATCGGACAGGGCGTCGGCCAGGGCCTGCCCGGCACCGGGCGGCACGGTCTCGGTCAGGACTGAGACGGCCGTACGCCGGACGGCGGGGTCCCTGTCGGCCAAGTAGCTCTCGAGCAGGCTGAGTTCGGGCTCCGACTCGGCCAACTCCAGCAGTTCCAGGAGCCGGGGCGAAGCGATGCCCGGCGCCTCGGCCCGGTCGGTGGAGACGGTGGCGCGCCCGGACGTCGGTGCGGCCGCGACCGGGGCCACTTCGAGCGGCCCCGCTGTGGCCACGTGCTCGGGACGGACTTCGCCCAGTTCCCGAGAGGGACCGCCGACCGGCGCGAACTCCTCGACCGGGACCAGATACGGAGCCACGGGACGGGCCGTGAACTCCATCGCACCAGAGGGGGACTTGTGCAGATCGAGATGGTGGAACCAGGAGACGTCGTCGCGGCTGGGGTGGTCGAGACGGTCGTGGTAAAGGCCCCAGCGGGACTCGGTGCGGGCGAGAGAGGCGCGGGCGGCCATTTCGGCGCAGTCGCGGATGAAGGTGACCTCGGCGCAGCGCATCAGCTCGTGCGCGGTGCGGGCGCCCATGGCGGCGATGTCGGCGTGCATCCGCTCGAAGGCCTCCAGGGCGAGCGAGAGCCGTGCGCCGGACTTCGGGGGTGCCACGTAATCGTTGACGAAACGGCGCAGCTTGTACTCGACCTGGGTCTGCGGCGGGCCGTCGGGGTTGCGCAGCGGGCGGTAGACCAGCTCGTGCGCCTCACGCACCTGCTCCGCGGGAAGCTCACCCTCGTACGCGGTGTACTGGGCGGCGTCCGCTCCCGCGAGGTCGCCGAAGACGAAGGCGCCGATCATGTAGTTGTGCGGGACGCAGGCGAGGTCGCCGGCGGCGTACAGGCGGGGGACGGTCGTACGGGCGTGGTCGTCGACGCGTACGCCGGAGGCGGAGTGGCCGCCGCACAGGCCGATCTCGGAGATGTGCATCTCGACGTCATGGGTGCGGTAGTCGTGCCCGCGGCCGGCGTGGAAAGTGCCACGGGTGGGCCGCTCGGTGGAGTGCAGGATCGACTCCAGCGCGGAGATCGACTCCTCCGGGAGGTGGCTGAGCTTGAGGTAGACCGGCCCTCGGTCGCTGGCGACCTCGGCGGCGAACTCGGCCATCATCTGCCCCGACCAGTAGTCGGAGTCGACGAACCGCTCCCCGTGCCGGTTGACCTGGTAGCCGCCGAAGGGGTTGGCGACGTAGGCGCAGGCGGGCCCGTTGTAGTCCTTGATGAGCGGGTTGATCTGGAAGCACTCGATACCGGTCAGCTCGGCGCCCGCGTGGTAGGCCATGGCGTACCCGTCGCCGGCGTTGGTGGGGTTCTCGTAGGTGCCGTAGAGGTAGCCGGAGGCGGGCAGGCCGAGCCGGCCGCAGGCGCCGGTGGCGAGGATGACCGCGCCCGCGCGGACGGTGACGAAGGCGCCGGTACGGGTGTTGAAGCCGGCGGCGCCCACGGCCCGCCCCGCGGCGGTCAGGACCTGGACCGGCATCACCCGGTTCTCGATCCGGATCCGCTCCCGCATCTCGCGCCGCCTGAGCTGCCGGTACAGGACCTTTTTGACGTCCTTGCCCTCTGGCATGGGCAGTACGTACGAGCCGGAGCGATGCACCTGGCGCACCGCGTACTCACCGTGCTCGTCCTTCTCGAACTTGACGCCGTACGACTCCAGCCGCTGCACCATCGCGAAGCCGCGGGTGGCGGTCTGGCGCACGGTGGACTGGTCGACGATTCCGTCGTTGGCGCGGGTGATCTCGGCGACGTAGTCGTCGGGTTCGGCGCGGCCGGGGATGACCGCGTTGTTGACGCCGTCCATGCCCATGGCGAGCGCGCCGGAGTGACGGACGTGGGCCTTCTCCAGCAGCAGGACGCTCGCGCCGCGCTCGGCGGCGGTGAGGGCGGCCATGGTGCCGGCGGTGCCGCCGCCGATGACGAGGACGTCGCAGGTCAGCTCCTCGGCGTCGGCGACATCGGGGATCTCCAGGGAAGTGGACGCGGGGGTGGTCACCGGAGTGCCTTTCAGGAGCCGAGCGAGGTGAGGATGTCGCGGCGCAGGGCCACACGGGCCGGGTCGCCCACGGCCGCGCGGTCCCGCGGCCCGGGCACGTCCCGTACGGCAGCCACCCGGCCGGAGCCGAGCAGGGCGACGCGGTCGCCGAGGAAGAGGGCCTCGTCCACGTCGTGCGTGACGAAGACGACGCTCGCGCCCGTGCCGCGCAGCACCTCCACCAGCAGGTCCTGCATGCCGGAGCGGGTCTGGGCGTCGAGGGCGCCGAAGGGCTCGTCCATGAGGACGGCGCGCGGGCTGTCGGCCAAGGCGCGCGCCAACTGGGCGCGCTGGCGCTGCCCGCCGGACACCCGGTGCGGCAACTGCCCCGCCTGCGCGCTGAGTCCGACCCGGGAGAGCCAGTCCTCGGCCCGGGAGCGGCGCTTGGATCGCGGTACGCCGCTGATGGCGAGCGGCAGTTCGACGTTCCCACGCAAGGTGCGCCAGGGCAGCAACGCGTCCTCCTGGAAGACCAGCGCGCGGTCGGCCGACGGCCCGGTCAGCGGCACCCCGTCCACCTCGGCGGTGCCGCCCAAGGGCGGCAGCAGCCCGGCGAGGGTGCGCAGCAGTGTGGACTTGCCGCAGCCGGAGGGGCCGACGACGGTGAGGATCTCGCCGGGGGAGACGTCCAGGTCGACGTCGTACAGCACCGGCGCGTCCGGGCGGCCGAGCACGGCGGAACGCAAGGTGAGCCGGGTGCCGCGTACGGCCTCCGACGTCGGGGCGACGGGAGCGGTGACGGTCTCAGACGAGGTGCTCATCGCGGGCCTCCTCGGTGTTCTTCTGGCCCTGCTGTTCGGGCTGGGCCTGGTGCTGGGAATCGCTGTCGGCACGAACGGGGGCGGCGACAGGCCGGGGCACGCGGGTGCGGCCGCCGGGGACGTACGAGGTCCGGGGCAGCCAGCGGGTCAGGCGCCGGCCGAGGAGTTCCACGGCCGTGGAGGTGACCCAGCCGAGAACGCCGATCGTGACCATGCCGACGAAGACACCCGGGTAGTTCACCACCGTGTAGTCCTGCCAGGTGCGGTAGCCGACCCCGTACTGGCCGGAGATCATCTCGGCGGAGATCACGCAGATCCACGACACGCCGATGCCGACCGACAGCCCGCCGAAGATGCCGGGCAGCGCGCCCGGCAGCACGACGGAGCCGAGGATTCGCAGCCGGCCGCCGCCCATGGTCCGCACCGCCTCTTCCCAGACGGGGGTCAGAGCGCGGACCGCGTGCCGGGTGGAGACCAGCACGGGGAAGAAGGCGGCGGTGCAGGTGATGAAGACGATGCCCTGCTCGTTGGACGGGAAGAGAAGGATCGCAACCGGGACGAGGGCGATCGCCGGGATCGGGCGGATGACCTCCAGGACCGGGCCGAGCAGATCTTCGGCGAGGCCCGAGCGGGCCACGAGCACGCCGGCCGCCACGCCGAGGACGGCCGCCAGCGCGAAGCCGGTGAGGATCCGGGTGAGGCTGTCGGTGAGGTCGGTCCAGTAGTCGCCTCCGGAGAGCCGGCCGGCGAAGGCGCGGGCCACGTCGGTGACCGTCGGGAACTGCGAGAAGCGCAGCCACAGGTCGACGTTCAGGCTGGTCAGCACCTGCCAGAGCCCGAGGAAAGCGGCGAGGGAGGCCGTCCGCAGCGCATACCGGGCCAGGGGGCGCCGCGTCATGAGGCACGCTCCAGAGCCTCGCGGTACGACACCGTACGTGCGCCGCCGTGGGCGGTGACGTATGCCTGTGCGGTCGCCGGTGTGATGAAGGGCAGCAACTGGTCGCCGTCGGCCACCCAGACTGCCTTGTCGGCGAACCAGAGGGTTCCGGTGGTGGGGTCAGGCACGTAGGCGGCGCGGATGCCGCTCTGGTGGCCGGCCACGTAGGTCAGCAGTTCCTTCGGGGACTTGAGGGAGACGGTCTTCTCGCTGCCTTTGGGCCACACCTCGCTCGCGGCCGGTGCGGGCCCGGTGACGAGGTGGCGGGCGTACGAGGCGCCGAGGGCCTTCTTGACGTACCGGTCGTCGACGAAGGAGTCCACGTCGATGTCACCGGTCAGCTTGGCGGCCTTCAGCACGGACACGTCCTGCTTCAGCGCGGAAACGAGCTGTGGCCTGACAGCAGGGTCGAACGTGGCGATGCCGTGGGCGCCGTTGTAGAGGTACACGACCTCGGCGGGCAGGCCGGTGGCCTTCGCGACCCTCTCGGCGGCGGCGACGGGGTGGGCGTTGAGGTAGTCCGTGGCCTCCGCCTGGGCCTTGAGGAAGGCCTCCAGGACAGCCGGGTGCTGCTTGGCGAAGTCCTCGCGGGCGGTGACGCCGTGGAAGGTGGGCAGGTTCAGCTGGGCGCCGTCGTACAGGGCCTTTGCCTTGCCCTGGTAGGCGAGCAGCCCCGGCCAGGCGACGAACTGCGACAGGGCGTCCACGCCCCCGGAGGAGAGCGCAGAGGCCCCCACGGCGGGCTGCTGGTTGAGTTTGGAGATGCCCTTGTCCGGATCGATGCCGGCGCGCTGCAGGGCCCGTACGAGTGTGCCGTCGGCGGCGGAGCCGACGCTCGTGGAGACCTTCTTGCCCTTCAGATCCTGCAAGGAGGTGAGCTTCGAGCCGGGCGCGGTGACGACGGTGTTGAGGCCGCCGCGCAGGTTGTAGCCGGTCACCGAGACCAGGTGGGTCGGGCGGCCCAGCTGTTTGCCGCGGGTGGCGTTGAGCAGCAGCGGGAAGTCGCCCATCGAGCCGATGTCGATCTTGCCGGCGGTCATCTGCGCGGTGATCGGGGCGCCGGTGGCGTAGTCCTGCCAGTCGACCTTGTAGGTGTGGCCGTCGTGCAGGGAGTTGAGCTGCCTCTCGAATGAACCGAGGGAGCGCAGCAGTGTGCCTGCGGTGACGGTGTTGATCGTCTTGGACTGGTAGCCGACGGTCACGGTGACCGTGGAGCCGCTGCCCGCCTCGGCGCTGCCGCCGCAGGCCGACAGCGGAACGAGGAGCACGGCGGCGGACGCGGCGAC
The DNA here is from genome assembly GCF_042891825.1 of Streptomyces sp. NPDC001852. Taxonomy (NCBI): domain Bacteria; kingdom Bacillati; phylum Actinomycetota; class Actinomycetes; order Kitasatosporales; family Streptomycetaceae; genus Streptomyces; species Streptomyces sp. NPDC001852. The sequence goes on along the minus strand of NZ_JBIATN010000020.1, from coordinate 18,787 downwards.
TGCTGTTCGTTTCATGGTGGTGGTACCTCTCACCGGAGCAGGTAGGGCATGTTGACCGTGACGGCCCCGGTGGGGCAGCGGGCCGCGCAGGGGCCGCAGTACCAGCACTCGTCGACGTGCATGTACGCCTTGCCGTTGGTCTCGTCGATGGCGAGCGAGTCCAGCGGGCACATGTCCACGCAGAGGGTGCAGCCGTCAATGCACTTCGACTCGTCGATGGTCACGGGCACGTCGGCCCGCTGGGGCGCCAAGGGCATGGCTGTCTCCAGGAAACGTGCAGGCAGGGGCGGGTGTGGCGGGGGTATCTACGACCGGTGGAGCAGGCCGCTCATGGTGATCCGGTCGCCGCGGAAGCGGATGAACTCCAGGTCGACGGGGCGGCCGTCGGCAAGGTGGGTGAGGCGCTCCAGCATCAGTACGGCGGCGCCGCGCGGGGCCTGGAGCACGGCGGCGGAGTGGGCGTCCGCGGTCACCGCCTCCAGGGTGATCTCGGCGTGGCCCAGGGGGCGGCCGGTGATGGCCTCCAGGAGGCGGAAGACATCGGTGTTCTCGAGGTCGGCGCCGAGCAGGGCGGTGCCGATGTCGAGCGGGATGTAGGTGAGGTCGAGGGAGAGGGGGAGGCCGTTCAGGCGGCGCAGGCGTTCGATGTAGAGGACGTCGGCGCCGGCGGGGACGTGGAGGCGGTCGGCGACCGGGGCGGGTGCGGGGGCGGGGCCCATGGTGCGGACCTCGTTGGTGACGCGGCCGTGCTCGCGGAGTGTTTCCGCGAGGCCCATCAGGCGGTCGAGCCCGTGCAGGTATTTCCGGGCGACGACCACGGTGCCGACCCCGGGCAGCCGTTCCACCAGGCCTTCGGCCCGGAGGAGGTCCAGGGCCTGGCGAACGGTGTTGCGGGAGGCGCGGTAGTCGGCGGCGAGGATCGACTCGTGGGGGAGGGGGCCGTTCTGGAAGGCGCCGGTGAGGATCTGGTGGCGCAGCAGATCGGCGAGCTGCCGGGCCCGGTCCGCACGCAGCCGACGACGCGTGCGGTGGGCGGCGACGGTGGTCGCGGCGCCCTGACCGGCGTGGTCGCGGGGGCGGTCGGTGGGTGGCATGGCTGGAACCATACCGATGCCATAGGGAAAGTCGTGTTGCCGAAGTGTTGCGCCAGGTGAGGGGGCGTCGAATACGCCGCGCACCTGCGGATTTGCCTCGCGGTCCGGGAAGATCTGCCACCCGGTGAGCCGGTCAGGACAGTGCCGTCAGACCCGGCGCGAACGTGATCAGCAGGGGCAGCAGCGGCACCAGGGCCGCCACCGTCGTCGTCAGGGCCCGGTGCCGGCGCAGCAGCCGTGGCGGCGGTTCCAGCAGCCGGTCCACGCGTTCGCCGAGCAGGCGGCGGCTGGAGTCGCAGGACAGGACGCCCCGGTGCTGGTTCAGCTCGATGAGAGCGAGGGCCGTGGTGAGGTGACCGCAGCGCCGGGACGCCGTGTCGTCGGCGGCCAGCTCGACCAGGCGGTGCGTCTGGTCGCAGAAGTGAGCGAACAGGGGCACGCGCGGGAAGCCCGTGGCGAGTGCGGTGGACAGGTGCAGCAGCCAGTCGTGGTGGGCACGCGCGTGCCCGCGCTCGTGGGTGAGGACGGCGTCCAGCTGGTGGTCGGTCAGCCGGTGCAGCGCGCCGGTGGTGACGACCAGCTGCGGCGGGTGTCCGGGCATCCACCAGGCGTCCGGGTACTCGTCCTCCAGCACCAGCATCGGGCCGCGTGCCGCCGGCAGTCCGGCCGGCAGGTCGGGGGCGCGCTCCCGCAGCTGGGCGCGGGTCTGGCCACGGCGGCGGCGGGCCTCGGCGAGTTCCCGCGCCAGCATCGCCGTCGTCCAGGCGGCGCCGCAGGCCAGCAGCACGGTGAGGGCGGTGGCCCATACCGGCGACGAGGAGAGGTCGTAGGCGGCGGTGACGGAGGGCGGCGCGGGGGCGAACACGCGGTCGCGGACGGTGTGGAAGACGGCCGCGGCGCCCAGGACCAGTGCGGCCAGGCAGCACAGCAGGACGGTGGCGACCAGGCACTGCCACACCCACAACGCGACCACGGGATCCCGCTCGGGCCAGGCGGCACGGGTCAGCGCACGCGGCGCCGGCAGGGCGGCCGTCAGGGCGACGACGCTCAGCAGGAGCAGGCAGACGGTCATGCCGGGGCTCCGGTTCCTGGTCGGAGAGTTGCGCGGGTGTCGGGTGATGCGGTGGTGCGGGGCGATGCGCCGAGGGCGCCTCGCGTGGTGCGTGCCCGCCCAGTATGACGGTGCCGGGCGGCGAGAGTCAGGTCTCGGCACTGATCGATCGCGTGGTTGAAGCTGCCCGTTCTCCCCCTCGTCCGGCCGGACGGAAGCCTTGCGGCTCCCGCTCCGACAAGGCCTGCCCCACCGCCTCGAGCATGTCGTCCGCTCCGGGCCCAGGACCAGTTGTCGGCCATAAAGTCCTGGATACGTCCTTGAGTTCGGCGTCTTGCTGCGGCGTGGGGGGCCACGTGCGTTCCCGCGCCGCACCGGGTCCGCATCAGGGACGCCGTGGCCGGTCGTGTCGGCCCGGACTGCGGCCCGTTCACCGGCCCGCCCTCGGTCCGTCCGGCGGAGGCGTCCCGCGCGGGGCGAGCAGATGGTGCTCGCCCCAGCGGGACTTGTGTCGGCCCCCGGTTGCAGGGCGTCGCTCAGCCCGTCACAACCCGTCCGCTGACCTCCCCCAGCCCGACCCGGCGCCCGTCCCCGCCGGGGGCCCAGGCCGACAGGGTCACCACGTCGCCGTCTTCCAGGAAGGCCCGCTTGCCCTCCGGGAGCTCGAGGGGATCACGTCCGTTCCAGGTCAGCTCCAGCAGGGAGCCGCGCTGACGCTCCTCCGGGCCGCTCACCGTGCCCGAGCCGTACAGGTCGCCGGTGCGCAGCGAGGCACCGTTCACCGTCATGTGGGCGAGCTGCTGGGCGGCGGTCCAGTACATGGTCGAAAAGGGCGGCTCGGAGACCACATGTCCGTTGATGGCGATGGAGATCCGCAGGTCGTAGCCGCCGGGCTCGATGCCGGGTGCCGAGTCGTCCAGGTAGGGCAGCAGTGGGTGCGTGCGCTCCGGAGGCGCCACGCGCGCGTGCTCCAGCGCTTCCAGCGGGGTGATCCACGCCGACACCGAGGTCGCGAAGGACTTGCCGAGGAAGGGGCCGAGGGGGACGTACTCCCAGGCCTGGATGTCCCGCGCGGACCAGTCGTTCAGCAGACACAGCCCGAAGACGTGCTCGCGGAAGTCGCCGAGTGCGACCGGTGTGCCCAGCGCGGACGGCACGCCCACGACGAAACCGACCTCTGCCTCGATGTCCAGCCGGACCGAAGGGCCGAAGACGGGTGCCGGGTCGGCCGGGGACCTGCGCTGTCCGGAGGGCCGTACGACGTCCGTGCCCGACACGACGACGGTGCCGGAGCGGCCGTGGTAGCCGATCGGCAGGTGCTTCCAGTTCGGGGTGAGGGAGTCCTCGGCGTCGGGGCGGAAGATCTGGCCGACGTTGCGGGCGTGGTTCTCCGAGGCGTAGAAGTCGACGTAGTCCGCCACCTCGAAGGGCAGGTGGAGGGTCACCTCGGACAGGGGGTGGAACAGCGGCTCGACGGCCTCGTGGTGCGCGGGGTCGGTGATCCAGGCCGTGATGGCGCGCCGTACCTCTGTCCAGGCCGGGCGGCCGGCGGACAGCAGTGCGTTGAGGGTGGGCCGTGCGAGCAGCGCGTGGTGCGGCGAGCCGAGGGCGGCGGCCGCGGCGCCCGCGTCGAGGACCTGGTCCCCGAGCCGGACGCCGACCCTCCGCTCCGTGCTGCCGGAGGGCGAGAACACGCCATAGGGAAGGTTGTGCGGGCCGAAGGGGTCGCCCTCGGGGACGTCGAAGGGGGGCATGGGGTGCTGCCTCACTCTCATCCGGGCCGTGCATGGCGCTCGTTCCATGTGATCGGGCCACACGTTACGGCCGCGATGCGTGTCTTGGGCAGACCCTCCTGCGGCACTCGCCACGGTGTCCGAAAGATGTGTGTCGCGTTACCTTCGAAAGGTTGCTCGCACCCTGTCTAAAGAGTTCGCAATGTCCGAATAGGCCTTGTCGGAGGCGGCAATTCCGGCTTAGCGTCCTTTGGGGACACGGACGGGGTGGGTCCGTTCCGTTGGGGGGACACGTGGGGGGACCCGTGGCCGGAGACACCGTCGGTGTGCCGTTCGAGGCGGACCGGGACGTACCAGGACTGATCGTCAAGTTCGGCGACTATCCGCTGCACCACGGCGGCGTCGGCGCGATCCGCAGCCTGGGTCGGCTCGGTGTGCCCATGTACGCCATCACCGAGGACGCCTACACGCCCGCGGCCTCCTCCCGTTATCTCAAGAAGGCCTTCGTGTGGCCGACGACCGGCGCGGAGGACCCGGGTCACCTGGTCGATGGCCTGCTGCGGATCGGGCGCCGTATCGGCCGCCCCGCCGTCCTCGTCCCGACCGACGAGGAGGCCGCCGTACTGATCGCCGAGCACCAGGACGAGCTGGCCGGTTCCTTTCTCTTCCCGCGCGTCGACCCCGCGCTGCCGCGCCGGCTCGCCAGCAAGCAGGGCCTGCACGAACTGTGCGTGGAGCACGGCATCGCAAGTCCCGCGTCGGCATTCCCGGAGTCGTACGACGACATCGTCTCCTTCGCCGACACGGCCCGCTTCCCGGTGGTGGCCAAGAACCGGGAGGCGTTCGTCCGGCGCACACGGCCCGCCGTGGGCGGCACCACGCGGATCGCCACCCGCGAGGGCCTGCTCGCCCTCGCCCGCGACTGGGGCCCGCGGCCGGGGGTGATCCTCCAGGAGTACCTGCCGCGCGAGGACGCCGAGGACTGGATCGTGCACGCCTGCTTCGACCAGGACGCAAGCCCCGTCGCGATGTTCACCGGCGTCAAGGTCCGCTCCTGGCCGCCGCACGCCGGCATGACGGCGAACGCGTACGTCGTCGACAACCCGGAACTCACCGACCTCGCCGCGCGTTTCATCAAACAGATCGGCTACAGCGGCATCATCGACCTCGACCTGCGCTTCGACCGGCGCGACGGACAATACAAGCTCCTCGACTTCAACCCGCGCATGGGCGCACAGTTCCGGCTCTTCGAGAACGAGTCGGGCGTGGACGTTGTACGCGCGATGCATCTGAACCTGACCGGCCGCCCCGTTCCGGAGGGGGAACAGCGCGCCGGCCACCGTTACATCGTGGAGAACATCGACCTTCCCGCCCTCCTCGCCTACCGCCGCAGCGGCTATACGACGCCGCACGCGCCGGCCACGGCGAGCGGGACGGAGCTGGCCTGGCTCGCGGGTGACGACCCGCTGCCGTTCCTCACGATGCTCGCCCGCTTCGTGCGTCCGGGCGCGAAGCACCTCTATCAGCTGTGGCGGACCAACCGCCGCGGCAGCAGCACCTCCACGAAGTAGGCAGAGCCACGCAAAGAGTGGCGCGCACCATGTCCTGGGGAGGGACTTCGTGACTCGACCGGTTGCAGTCATCGGGGCCGGGCCGTTCGGCCTGTCCACCGCCGCCCATCTGCGGGCGCGCGGCATCCCCGTCCGCGTCTTCGGTGACCCCATGGTCAGCTGGCGCGACCACATGCCCGAGGGCATGCTCCTGAAGTCCACGCCCGCTGCCTCGAACCTCGACTGCCCGCAGCCCGGCCACACCCTCGCCGACTACTGCGACGCGGCCGGGATCCGCCGCCTGGTGGCCGACGAGGACATCATCCCGGTGGAGACGTTCACCGCCTACGGCGAGTGGTTCCGGCAGCAGCTGGTCCCCGGCCTGGAGCAGGTGCGGGTCGTCTCCGTGGACCGCGACAAGAGCGGCGGATTCGAGCTGAAGCTGGACTCGGGGGAGATGTTCACCGCGCGCGCGGTCGTCGTCGCCACGGGTCTGTCGGGCCTCGCGTACCTGCCGGCGGAGCTCGCGGCAGCCGCGGCCGACGGACCGGCGCCCACCGGGCCGGTCTCGCACAGCTCGCAGCACCACGACCTGAGCCGGTTCGCCGGCAAGGAGCTCATCGTGGTCGGCGCCGGCCAGTCCGCTCTGGAGACGGCGACGCTCGCCGCCGAGGCGGGGGCACGCGTGCGTGTCGTCGCGCGCGGCCGCGGCCGGGTCGCCTTCGGCGCGCCGCCCTGGGAGCAGCCGAAGCTGCGCCCGGAGTCCCCGTTCGGCCGCGCCTGGTCGCTGTGGGCGTTCAGCTACTACCCGCACCCCTACCGCTATCTGCCCGAGGCCACCCGCCACTTCCTGGTCCGCCGGGTCCTCGGACCGCTCGGTGCCTGGTGGCTGCGCGCGCGCTTCGAGAGCGCCGTGCAGGTGCAGGACGTCGAGCGGGTGATGGGCGCCGAGGCACCGGACGGCGGCCCCGTCCTCACCGTCCGCACCCACGGCGGGCACACCGAGCGGCTCACAGCCGACCACGTCATCGCCGCCACCGGTTACCGCGTCGACATCGCGGCCATGGGCTTCCTCGGCCACGAACTGCGCACCCGGCTCGCGGTGAGCCGGGGCACGCCCAGGCTCGGCCCCGGCTTCGTCTCGTCCGTCCCCGGCCTGTACTTCACCGGCCTGCCGGCGGCGTCGTCGTACGGCCCGGTGATGCGTTTCGTCTGTGGCACGGAGTTCGCCTCACCGCGCCTGACCAAACACCTGGCGGCCGCTCACGGCTGACGGGGTCAACGAGGTGCGGGCGGGCCCCACTTGAGGCTGATCAGCACGTAAGTGCGCAGGACGACAAGATGAGTCGGCGGGGCCCGGTATCCGTATTCTCTGATCATGGCAGCCTCCCCCGCGTATGCACTGATCGCCACCGACCTGGACGGAACGCTGCTGCGCGGCGACGACACCGTCTCCGACCGGTCGCTCGCCGCGCTCGCGCGGGTGGCGCGGGCCGGCGCCCGGCACCTGGTGGTGACGGGCCGCCCGGCCCCGCGGGTACGGCAGCTCCTTGCGCACCTCGGCTGCACGGGGCTCGCGGTGTGCGGGCAGGGCGCGCAGGTCTACGACGCCGGGACCGGCCGTCTGCTGTGGTCGGTCCGGCTGGACCGGGAGCTGGCCGAGACCGCGCTCGGCAAGATCGAGGCCGAGGTGGGGCAGGTGTACGCGGCCGTCGACCAGGACGGGGTGGACGGGCTCACGCTCATCGAGCCCGGGTACCGGATGCCGCATCCGACCCTGCCGGCGGTCCGGGTCGGCCGGCGCGACGAGCTGTGGTGCGCGCCGATCAGCAAGGTGCTGCTGCGCCATGCGGCCCTGTCCGACGACGAGTTGGCTGCCATCGCGCGCGCGGTGGTGGGCTCCCTGGCCACGGTCACCATGTCGGGGCCGGGGACCGTGGAGCTCCAGCCGTCGGGGGTGACCAAGGCGACCGGTCTCGCGCTGGCCGCCGAGCGGCTCGGGATCGCGGCGGAGGAGGCGCTGGCGTTCGGCGACATGCCCAACGACATCCCGATGTTCGACTGGGCCGGACGCGGCGTCGCCATGGCCGACGCGCATCCCGAACTCAAGGCGGTGGCCGACGAGATCACGCTGTCGAACGAGGACGACGGCATCGCCGTCGTCCTCGAAAGACTGTTCCCGACCGACTGACCGGCACATCAGTAGGCGACCGCCCGCGGGAGGCGCGACGGCCGCCCGGGGTGCCCTCCGTCAGGTGTGGGCACACGCCGGGCGGCCGATGCCGTGCCGGTCAGCGGGACTGTCAGTACGCGCTGAACACGTTGTCGATCGACCCGTACCGCGCGGCGGCGTAGTTGCAGGCCGCGGTGATGTTGGCGACCGGGTCGTACGGGTTGAAGGCGGTTCCGGCCACGTGGTACGCGTTGAAGGTCGGGTCGATCACCTGGAGCAGGCCCTTGGACGGGATGCCCTTGGCGGCGTTGGAGTCCCAGAGGTTGATGGCGTACGGGTTGCCGGACGACTCCCGCATGACATTGCGGTAAATGCCGTTGTAGGAGCCGGGGATGCCCTTCTGGGCCATGATCGCGAGGGACTCGCGGATCCAGCCGTCGAGGTTGTTCGGGTACCCGGCCGGGGTGGTGGAGGCCGTCTTGGTGGTCGTGACGGTGGCCGCGGAGGCGCTGGTGGCGCCGATGAGCGGCAGGGCGAGGACGGCGGCACCGGTGCCGGCGACGGCGAGGACGCGGGCGAGACGGTTGGCGCGGGGGCGGCGGTGGTGCTGAGCGGCAGCAGGCATGGGGAAGTCCTCTCCGTCGCCTGCGAGGTGAGCTGTCGGGTTCGGGCGGGGAGGTGCCCGGCCGTGCCTTCGCGAGAAGGCATGGCTTCACCCCGAGCCGTCCCGGTGCGGCGTGTGCCGACCGGTCCGGCGGACTTACCTGGGTCCCCCGCTCCTGCCGTACGAATGAGTTCGTCGATGGGTCACGCGGGCGGCGGCAGGATTCGGCGTCCGCCCGACGGCCCGGAACGTATGCGAGAGCACATGTCGGGAACAAGTGGTGGATTCACACAATGCACGATTTGACCTTGGTCTGTGCCGTATGTGGTACTTGATCCTTTGCGTTTGCCAACCCTCAACTCGCGGATGGGTCAAGGGGGGAAGGTGGCCTGACGGGCCTCGGTGCCGGAGGTGGCACGTGACCCAACTCACGAAATAACAAAGTATTTCAAATCGGGCATGAGGGATTCGGGCGGCTCGGGCGGGTGAGGGAACCTGTGGCGGAAGCCGCGGCGGGACCAAAGTGCGTGTATTCCTATTAAGTCGATAAATGTCCGTTCTTATCACTTGATCAAAAACATACCGGCCGTGATCCGATACCGCCCGGGCTGGACCGGTGGGCGCTATCGGTGATCGAAACAGGACCGGATACGCTGACTTGAGTGAGGGCAGCGACCTATCGACAAACCGTGTAATCGCCAGCAGACACCAGCAGACAGGAGACCCCTCGTGACCGTCGTCGGGCCGTTCGGGCTGAGCGTGCGGGACCAGGCTCTGGAAGCCGATGTCCAGGCCGGATTGGCGGCTGTCGAGGAAGGCTTGCTCGAGGCCACCAAGAGCGAGGTCCCGTTCATCACGGAGGCCGCGCAGCACCTCGTACGAGCCGGCGGGAAGCGGTTCCGGCCGCTGCTCGTGATGCTCGCGGCCCAGTTCGGCGACCCCTACGCGCCGGGCATCGTGCCCTCCGCCGTGGTCGTGGAGCTGACCCACCTCGCCACGCTGTACCACGACGACGTCATGGACGAGGCGGCCGTGCGGCGCGGCGTGGACAGCGCCAACACCCGCTGGGGGAACTCCGTCGCGGTCCTCACCGGCGACTTCCTCTTCGCCCGCGCCTCCCAGATCCTCGCCGACCTCGGTCCCGAGGCGGTCCGGGTGCAGGCTCTCGCCTTCGAGCGGCTGGTCACCGGCCAGATCCTGGAGACCGCCGGTCCCTCCGACGGCCGTGACCCGGTCGAGCACTACCTGGACGTGCTCGGCGGCAAGACGGGCTCGCTGGTGGCCGTGTCGTGCCGGTTCGGCGCGATGATGTCCGGCGCCGACGAGACGGTCGTCGACGTGCTCACCCAGTACGGAGAGCGGCTCGGGGTCGCCTTCCAGCTCGCCGACGACGTCCTCGACATCGCCTCCGACTCGCACGAGTCCGGCAAGACCCCGGGCACCGACCTGCGCGAGGGCATCCCCACCCTGCCCGTGCTCCGGCTGCGCGAGCGCGCCGCCCGCCTCGGCCTGGCCGAGGACATCGCGCTGTGCGAGCTGCTCGACTCCGACCTCGGCGACGACGCCCGGCACGCCGAGGCGCTGGCCGCGCTGCGCGCCCACCCCGCGCTGGAGCAGGCCCGCCGGGACACCGTCCGGTACGCGGAGGAGGCCCGTGCCGCGCTGGCGCCGCTGCGGGAGTGCGACGCCAAGGCCGCGCTGATGGAGTTGTGCGACGCGGTGGTGCACCGCGCCGGCTGACCCCGGAGCCCGCCACCCCCACGCCACACCGTGCGGAGCTCCGGCCGCACGACCTGGCACAGTGTCGGCACGGCTCCGGCCGTCCGCCGCGCCGGGCCCGTCACACGGCGGCCGGGACGGGCCCGTACACCCCGTACGACCAGCGCGATCCGTGCATCCGTACGGCCCGTGTTGCCCGCATGCCCCGTGCGTCCGTACGGCCTCGTCGGGCCCGTACGGCCCCTCCGTTCCGGTGAGACCCCTACGGGTCGGCGGAGTCCTGGCCCCTACGTGTCATACCGCAGGCGTACGCGGAGTTGGCTCCGTGGTCTGACGCTTCCTCATGGCTGATTTGGTGAGATGGAAACCAGGGAAATCACCACTCCTCACCGATTCGGGTGAGAATGGCGGCTCTGGTGGACCAGCGTGAGAACAGCCGCCGCCGACGACGGAGGTAAGGCACACATGGCACCGTACGAATCCGACGACGCAGTGGACGCCGCGCGGGACGAGGAGCGGCACGCCGGACGCCGCAGGGCGGCCCGCTACGCGGTCCCGGTCGCCGTGGTGGGGGTCGCGGCGGCCACGATCGGTCTGGTCCCGGCGCTCGCCGCCTCCGGTGACCCGGACCTGCCCAGGATCACGGCACAGCAGCTCATCGAGAAGATCGCCAAGTCGGACGTGCAGCAGCTGTCCGGCACCGTCCGTATCGACACCGACCTCGGCCTGCCCAACCTCGGCGGCCTGGAGAACAACCTCGCCTCCGGCGCCGTCAAGGGCTCCGGCGACGGTTCCTCCGCCGACCCGCGGTCCCAGCTCACCTCGCTGGTCTCCGGCACGCACACGCTGCGCGTCGCCGCCGACGGCCCCGAGAAGCAGAAGCTGTCGCTGCTGGAGAGCGGCTCCGAGTACAGCCTCATCCACAACGGCAAGAACGTGTGGGGCTACGACAGCAAGACCAACGAGGTCTACCACAGCACCTCGGCCGACTCCGGCAGGGAGCACAGGGCCGAGCCCCCGGCCACGCCGAAGGACTTCGCCGACCAGGCGCTGAAGTCGGTGGACGACACGACGTCCGTCACCGTCGACGGCACCGAGCGGGTCGCCGGCCGGGACGCCTACAAGCTGCTGATCAAGCCCAGGCAGTCCGGCACCACGGTCGGCGCCGTCAGCATCGCCGTCGACGCGAAGACGGGTACGCCGCTGAAGTTCACTCTGACGCCGAAGAGCGGCGGCGCCGCCGTCCTCGACGTGGGCTTCACCCAGGTCTCCTTCGCCGAGCCGGCCGCCTCCACGTTCGCCTTCACCCCGCCCAAGGGCGCGAAGGTGACGGAGGAGAAGAAGGACGACGCGGCCAGGAAGCGCGCGCCCGGATCCGGCGAGGACTTCGCCAAGGGCATGAACGGCGCGAACGTGCTCGGCAAGGGCTGGACGTCCATCGCCACCTTCGACACCGGTACCAAGGGCGGCCTGCCGACCGGCTCCCGGGGCGGTGACCTCGGCGGCTTCCTCGGCTCGCTCGGTGACAAGGTCTCCGGCAAGTTCGGCAAGGGCACGGTGTTCTCCACCCGCCTGGTCAACGCGCTGATCACCGACGACGGCAAGGTGTACGCCGGCGCGGTGACGAAGGACGCCCTGGTGAAGGCGGCGAACACGGGAAAGTGACCCCGTCCGGGCACTACGGACCGTGATCGTGCGTTCACCCTTCACGGAGGTACGAATCGAGGGGGGCCGATGGACGGACCGTCCGCCACGGAGCGGGAGGCGGGGGACGCAGAGGAGCGTGCCCCGGGGCAGGCGGAGGCGCGTCCCCCGGGGCAGGCGGAGGCGAGCGTCATCGCCGCCCGCGGCCTCACCAAGCGCTACCGCGGCGGACAGCTCGCCGTCGACGGCCTCGACCTGACCGTCCCGGCGGGCAGCGTCTTCGGCTTCCTCGGCCCGAACGGCTCGGGCAAGACCACCACCATCCGCATGCTGATGGGCCTGATCGAGCCCACGGCGGGCACGGCTCACGTGCTGGGCCGCCCGATGCCCCGGGCGGCCCGGTCCGTCCTCCCCCAGGTCGGCGCGCTCATCGAGGGCCCCGCGCTGTACGGCTTCCTCTCCGGCCGGGACAACCTCCTGCGCTACGACGCCGCCGACCCGACCGCCGACCCCCGTACCCGGCGCGCCCGCGTCGCCGCCGCCCTGGACCGGGTGGGCCTCGCGGCCGCCGCCGGCAAGAAGGCGAAGGCCTACTCGCTGGGCATGAGACAGCGCCTCGGTCTGGCCGCCGCGCTGCTCCAGCCGCGCCGGCTGCTCGTCCTGGACGAGCCCACCAACGGCCTCGATCCGCAGGGCATGCGCGAGATCCGCACCCTGATCCGGGAGCTGGCCGCCGACGGCACGACCGTGTTCCTCTCCTCCCACCTCCTCGACGAGATCGAGCAGGTCTGCACCCACGCGGCGGTCATGGCGCGGGGCCGGCTCATCACCCAGGGCGCGGTGGCCGACCTGGCGGCCGGGGCGCGCGGCAGGCTGGTGGTGACCACGCCGGATCCGGCCGAGGCGGCCCGGGTGCTGAAGGAACAGGGCGTCGGCGACGTCAACGCCGACGGCGACCGGGTCACCGGCGAACCGCCCGCACGAGACCTCGCCGAAGTGAACGCGGCCCTGGTCGAGGCGGGGATCCGGGTCCGGGGGTTCACGGTCGAACGGGCCTCGCTGGAGGACGCGTTCGTGGCGCTGACGGGGGAGGGCTTCGATGTCGCGGGCTGAGATGGTCCCCGTGTCCGGCACCGCGGCCTCGGTGCGTCGGCGGAACCCCCTGTGGACGTTCGGGCTGCTGCGCAGCGAACTCGTCACGACCCTGCGCCGCTGGCGCACGCTCGCCCTGCTCGGGGTGCTGGCCGCCGTGCCGGTGCTGGTCGGGATCGTGGTGAAGATCCAGACGCAGGGCGGCCGCACGGTGGATCACAGCGGCCAGGGCCCGGCGTTCATGACACAGATCACCAACAACGGCCTGTTCCTGGTGTTCACGGCACTGGCCGCGACCCTGCCCTTCTTCCTGCCGATGGCCGTCGGGGTGGTCGCGGGCGACGCGATAGCGGGCGAGGCCGGCGCGGGCACCCTGCGCTATCTGCTGGTCGCCCCGGCGGGCCGTACCCGGCTGCTGCTCACCAAGTACACGACGGTGATGGCCTTCTGCCTGCTGGCCACGCTGGTCGTGGCCGCCTCGGCGCTGATCGTGGGCGCGCTGCTCTTCCCACTGGGCGACCTGACGACGATATCCGGCACCCGGATCAGCTTCACCGAGGGCCTCGGCCGGGCCCTGCTGATCGCCCTGGTGGTCGCCGCCTCACTGGTCGGCATGGCGGCGCTCGGCCTGTTCGTGTCGACGCTCACGAACAGCGGCATCGCCGCGATGGCGACGACCGTCGGCATACTCATCACGGTCCAGATACTCGACCAGATACCCCAGTTGGACACGGTTCGGCCGTACCTCTTCTCGCACTACTGGCTGTCCTTCGCCGACCTCGTGCGCGACCCCGTCTACTGGGACGACCTGGTGAAGAACCTCGGCCTCCAGGCGCTGTACGCGGCCGTGTTCGGCTCGGCGGCGTGGGCGCGGTTCACGACGAAGGACATCAGCGCGTAGGGCTAGCCGGCGGACGTCTCGTACGGGAAGCGCGCGAAGGGCGGGTCCTGCGCGAAGAAGGTCTTCGCGCGTGCCAGCGCGTCGGTGTCCTTCAGCACGTCACCCGGGGCACTGCCGTTGCCCAGCAGGACTCCGCCGAACCGCATCCCCATGTAGGCGGCCGAGTTGTTGAGCGTCCCGGTGTAGGGGTCGGCGACCGACGTGTCGTCATGGGCGAGCGCGGCGATGCCCCAGAGCGTGCGCCCGGCCAGGGTCGCCTTGAAGTCGACGCCCGGGGTGCGCAGCCAGCCCGACCAGTGGTCCAGGTAGCGCTTGGTGAGGCCGGACACCGAGTACCAGTACAGCGGAGAGGCGATCACGATGTCGGTGGCCGCGAGGGTGGCGCCCAGCAGCAGACCGGTCGGGCTGTCCGACGGCGGCCGTACGTGGTCGTCTTCGTGCCGCAGGTCCACGAAGTCGGGCAGCGGGTGCTCGGCCAGGCGGATCCAGCGCTGTTCGACGTCACCGGACAGTTGCTCGGCCGCCGCGCGGGCCAGCAGTTCGGTGTTGCCCTCGGCGCGGGCGCTGCCCAGGACGAAGAGAAAACGACGGTTCATGGGTCCCCCGTGGGCGTGCTGTCGTGCGGGCGGATAAAGACGTATGCATTTTATGCACATGCAAGCAACATGCGCCAGGGTGCGGCTGGTGCGATGCTGTGACGCTGCGGTGACGCGGAAACCGAAGGCAGCCGACACACTGGTCCGCAGGACGCGTACGACCGGATCGCGGCGCCGGGGGAGTGAGGGAAAACCGATGTCTCGAGTCAGCTTCGAGAAGAAGCGGGCGCAGCAGCCCGTGACGCATCCGGCGGTGGTACCGGTCCGGGTGTACGGCGCGGGGGGCGCGTCGGTCGGCGGGACGTCGGTGGTGGCGGCGCCGGGCGAGGAGATCCAGCAGGCCGTCCTCAACCACCTCCAGCGCCTGGCCATCAGCCTCGGCGCCCCGATACGCGCCACGATTCACGACGACCGCGCGCGCTGCGTGGTTCCCCTGGAGGTCTCGGCGGACGGCTCCAGCCGGGTCACCGGGCAGGCCGTACGGGTGGCCGGGCCGGCGAAGTCGGAAGCGGTGGGCGCCGCTTCACCGGGTCGGCCGACCGCGGCGGGCGTGACCTCCCAGGTGGCCGTCGGCCGACAGGCGGTTGCCGGTGCACAGGGAGCCGAGATTCCGCAGGCAGCCGCCATGCCGCAGGCTTCCGTGCCTTCGCCGCAGGGCGTACGGGACCTGCCCCCGGTGAAGCAGCAGGCGCCCGTGCCGGCCGCAGCCGTACAGGCGCCGACGGGACAGTTCGGCCCCGCGCCGGTCATGTCGGTCGCGGAGGCTCCGGCGCCCGTCGCCTACGTCCCCGAGCCTGAGCCCGCCTCCACGGCCGCCCCCACCCCGGCCCGGGGATTCGACGCCGTCGCCGAGGAGGTGCTCGGCGACGCACCCGTGACCGAGACCGCGGAGGGGGCCGAGCTGCTCACCGGGCAGATGACGCGGATCAACGAGGCCGTGCGGGCCGGCCGTATCGAGGCAGCGGCGCAGCTCGCCGACCGTACGGTCGCCGAGGCGTCCACCGTGCTGGGACCCCGTCATGCCGAGGTGCTGCACCTGCGCGAACTGTCGGCCTACATCGCCTACTTGGGAGGCGACCCGGTCGGCGCCTGCCGGCAGTCCCTGGACCTCGCCCGGCTGCGCCGGCAGGCGCGGGACGCGGAGGCCGCGTACGGCAACGTGCAGAGCGCGGCGACCGCGTGGCGCGCGGTGCGCGAGCCCGAGGAGGGCCTGCGGCTGGGCCGCGACCTCATCGAGCTGTGGGCGGACCTCACCACCGAGCCGGGCCCCGCCGCCGACGACCCCCGCCCCCTGGAGTCCGCCCGCGCCCGCATGGTCCGCCTGACCGACCGAGCGGCCCGCGCCGCCCAGGCCTCATGAGCGCCCAAGCCTGACCACCGCAACGGCCTGCCGCCCCGCCCCCGGACCCGATGACCGTACCGGCCCGGCAATCGCGAGACCCGACGACCGGCCACGCCCGAACCGGCCCCGGCGACAGCCCTACTGCACGCAGAACTCGTTGCCCTCCGGGTCCGCCATCACCACCCACTCACCGGAGGGCTCCTTCACCTCGCGCAGCACCCGCGCGCCCAGCCCCCGCAGCCGGGCCACCTCGTCCGCGCGCTGTCCGGCCCCGGCGTGCAGGTCGAGGTGGAGCCGGTTCTTGACGGTCTTCGGCTCCGGCACGCGCTGGAACAGCAGCCGCCGCCCGAGCCCGGTGCCGGTCTGAGGGTCGTACGGGTCGTCGGGGTGCCGTACGGCGATCAGGTCACGGAAGGCGGGTCGGCCGTGGTACTCGACCGTGGCCTCGCCGGGCAGCGCGCCGAGGGACAGCAGCCGTTCGATCAGGGCGCCGTTGTCCTCGGCCGTGTAGTGCAGCGCGGCGGCCCAGAAGTCGGCCTGGGCGTGCGGGTCGGCCGCGTCGATGACGAGCTTCCAGTGCAGTGGTGCGGGTGTCTGCGTCGGCATGGTCGTCACTTATAGCGCGTGGCACTGACAACGGCCGGACCCGCAGCCGCACCACGGCCCACGGCAGAGGGTCACGACAGCGGCCGCCATGCCTCGCACGTCGGCCACGGCAGCGGCCGTCAGGCGCCGCCCGCTGCCGACGACCAGGGCCGTCAGGCCTCCACCGCGGTCGATTCCGTCCGTTCGCCGCGCGCCACCACCAGCGATGCCCGGGCCCGGCGCGCGGAGCGCAGCGCGTCGCCGGTGAGCAGCATCAGCGCCAGCCAGACCAGCGCGAACCCGGCCCAGCGCTCGGGCGGCATGGCCTCGTGGAAGTAGAGGATGCCGAGCAGGAACTGGAAGACGGGCGCCAGGTACTGCAGCAGGCCCAGCGTGGACAGGGGTACGCGGATCGCCGCCGCGCCGAAGCAGACCAGGGGCAGCGCGGTGACCAGGCCGGTGGAGGCGAGGAGGGCCGCGTGCCCGGTCCCGTCGTTCAGGAAACTGGCCTTTCCGTGCGCGCCGAGCCAGAGCAGATAGCCGAGCGCGGGCAGGAACTGGATCGCGGTCTCGGCGGCCAGCGACTCCAGGCCACCGAGGGCGACCTTCTTCTTGACCAGGCCGTAGGTGGCGAAGGAGAACGCGAGGACGAGCGAGATCCACGGGGGACGGCCATAGCCGACGGTCAGGACGACGACGGCGGCGAGGCCGGTCGCGACCGCCGCCCACTGCACGGGCCGCAGTCGCTCCTTCAGCAGCAGCACGCCCATCGCGATGGTCACCAGCGGGTTGATGAAGTACCCGAGGGAGGCCTCGACGACATGGCCGGAGTTCACCGACCAGATGTAGACGCCCCAGTTCACGGTGATGACGGCGGCGG
This sequence comes from Streptomyces sp. NPDC001852, assembly GCF_042891825.1. NCBI lineage: Bacteria > Bacillati > Actinomycetota > Actinomycetes > Kitasatosporales > Streptomycetaceae > Streptomyces > Streptomyces sp. NPDC001852. Next base: position 1,823 of record NZ_JBIATN010000020.1, on the reverse strand, counting down.
CCACGGCGATGAGCCCGAGCCGGCGGGGCTGGCGCAGCAACTGCCCGGCCCACGCCCAGCGCCGTACGAAGAGCAGGGAGACGGCGACGACGACCAGGGACCACACCATGCGGTGGGCGAGGATCTCCAAGGCTCCGGCGGGCTTCAGCAGCGGCCAGAACAGGGGCACCAGGCCCCACATGCCGTAGGCCGCGAAGCCGTTCAGCAGGCCTATCCGGTGCTCACCCTTGGACTTCCCGGCCACGGGCCCCTCCCTCTCACATCAAGCACGCGAGAACGAAGGTAGCGCCGAACGCCCCGGATGTCATGGCCGTATCGCCATACGGTCATGACATCCGGAGGGTTGCCGGAACGCTCAGTCCTTGAGCGCGGCGGTGACCGCCTCCGCCAGCGGGGTGGTGGGACGGCCGATCAGCCGCGACAGGTCCCCGGAGGAGACCACCAGCTCGCCCTTCTCGATCGAGGCGTCCACGCCGGCCAGGATCCCGGCGAGCGGCCCGGGCAGCCCGGCACCGGTCAGGATGCCGGCGAAGGCCTCGACGGAGACGGCGTTGTAGGCGATCTCCTTGCCGGTCTGCCGGCTCAGCTCGGCCGCGTACCCGGCGAAGCCCCACGCCTCGTCGCCGCCCAGCTCGTACGTCGTGTTCTCGTGGCCCTCGCCGGTCAGCACCGCCACCGCGGCGGCGGCGTAGTCGGCGCGGGCGGCCGAGGAGACCCGGCCGTCGCCGGCGGCCTGGACGACCGCGCCGTGCTCCAGCACCGGGGCCAGGTTCTCGGTGTAGTTCTCGTGGTACCAGCCGTTGCGCAGCAGCGTGTACGGCAGGCCGGAGGCGAGCAGCACCTCCTCCGTCGCCCGGTGGTCGTCCGCGAGCGCGGCCGTCAGGCTGCCCGGGGCGCTGGTGTAGGCGAGCAGTGCCACACCCGCGGCCTTCGCGGCGTCGATGACGACCCGGTGCTGCTGCACCCTGCCCTTGTCGAACTCGTTGCCGGAGATCAGCAGGACCTTGTCACCGGCGGCGAACAGGCCGTCGAAGGTCTCGGGCGTGTTGTAGTCGGCGACCGCGAGCTTCACCCCGCGGGCCGCGAAATCGGCGGCCTTGGTCTCGTCGCGTACCACGGCGGTGATCTCCTCCGCGGGAACCTTCTCCAGCAGCTGCTCCACGACGTGCCGGCCGAGGTGTCCGGTGGCTCCGGTGACGACGATGCTCATGGTTCAGAACTCCTTGTGGGATGCCGTGTCTCTGCGTATGACACTCACCCTAGGAGGGGCGCTAACCAAGCGAAAGTACCCACTTTGAAGTAAGGTACGCGCATGTCGGTAAGTGCATGGAAGAGCGACGGCGAGGCCATGTGCCCCCACCGCCTGGTCCTGGAGCACGTCACCAGCCGCTGGGGCGTGCTGGTGCTGATCCAGCTCCTCGACCGCCCGTATCGCTTCAGCGAACTGCGCCGGGCGATCACCGGCCTCGGCGGGCGCGGCGTCAGCGAGAAGATGCTCACCCAGACCCTCCAGACCCTGGAGCGCGACGGCCTCGTCCACCGGGACGCCAAACCCGTCATCCCGCCGCGCGTCGACTACTCCCTGACCGGGCTGGGCCGCGAGGCGGCCGAGCAGGTGCGCGCACTGGCCCAGTGGACCGAGCGGCGCATGGACGACGTGCTCGGCGCGCGCCGGGCATACGACGAGGCCCGGGACGTCCGGTCCCGGGCCTCGTGAGGGAACAGCAGGTCAGCCGATGACGGTCCAGGTGTCGCCGCCGGCGAGGAGTGCGGCGAGGTCGCCCTTGCCCTTCTGCTCGATCGCGGTGTCCAGTTGGTCGGCC